>NZ_VIUG01000025.1:0-101817 GCF_007828255.1 Pseudomonas sp. SJZ078
AGGCCGCCCGCCTGATGGTCGGCATGCCCGACTACGACAACTACGTCGAGCACATGCAAACCAAGCACCCGGACAAACCGCTGATGGACTACGAGGCGTTCTTCCGCGAACGCCAGGAGGCCCGCTACGGTGGCAAGGGTGGGCCGAAGTGCTGCTGAAGGCCTTGTAACACCCTCTGTGGGAGCAGGCTCGCTCCCACAGTTGTTTTTGGGCTGCTTCAGGTTTTTGCGTCCGTCATCGATTCCCTGTGGGAGCGCGCCTGCTCCGGGCGGCGATCCGACGATGGCGTACTATCAGCCGACATCGATAGTGGCTGAACCACTGCTATCGCGAGCAAGCTCGCTCCCACAAAATCTGCATCAAGGAGATTCTGTTTGTCCGCTCCCATTCCCGTGACGATCCTCAGCGGCTTCCTCGGTGCCGGCAAGACCACGCTGCTGCGCCATCTGCTCAAGGCCGAGCACGGCCTGAAAATCGCCGTGATCGAGAACGAATTCAGTGATGCAGGTATCGACACTCAATTGCTGGGCGACGAACCGGTGCAGGTCATGACCCTTGCCAACGGCTGCGTGTGCTGCACTATCCACACCGACCTGACCAAGGCCCTGTACCTGCTGCTCGAACGGCTGGACAGCGGTGAGATCGCCTTCGATCGCCTGGTGATCGAGTGTACCGGCCTCGCCGATCCGGCCCCGGTGGCCCAGACCTTTTTCATCGACGAGGAACTGCGCGAGCGCTACATCCTCGACGGAATCCTGACCTTGGTGGATGCCGCCCACGCCGAGGTCCACCTGACCCAAGCCATTGCCCAGGCCCAGGTCGGATTCGCCGATCGCCTTCTGGTCAGCAAGACCGACCTGGTGAACGCGGCCCAGGTCGAGGCCCTCGGCGAGCGCCTGACCCGCATCAATCGAAGGGCCCCCATCCGGATCGTGAAACATGGCCAGATCGACCTGGCCGAACTGCTCGATATCCGCGGTTTCAACCTCAATGCGGACCTGGGCGCGGGGTTCAGCCTGCGCCCGGTCGTCAAGGCCGCCCCGGGCGACCGCATCAGCAGCCTTGTGCTGCGTACCGACAAGCCGCTGGATATCGACAAGCTCAGCGAGTTCATGAACCAGTTGCTGGAAGACCACGGCAAACAATTGTTGCGCTACAAGGGTGTGCTGAACATCGCCGGCGAACCGCGGCGATTGGTATTCCAGGGGGTGCTCAAGTTGTATGGCTTCGATTGGGACACCGAATGGGCCATCGATGAGGCCCGGGAAAGCGTGATCGTGTTTATCGCCGACGAGTTGCCCGAGGAGAAGATCCGCGCGGGATTCGAGGCCGCTTTAGCTTGACGATGGCGTGCCTGCAACCATTAGCAGCCGTTGCTCAAGATGGTCCAGGTGCTCATCCATCAGGCGCGCGGCTTCATCTCCATTGCGGTGTTCCACGGCGTCCACGATCGCCAGATGTTCCTGCCAGGCGCAATGCCGGCGGGATTTGATCTCGTGCCGTGCCAAGGCCAGCGAGGTCAAGGGCACCAGGCTGCCGAGGAACTGCGCCAACGGTGCGTTGCCGGCCATGGAAGCGAGGTGCAGGTGAAACTCGCCGGAAAGACGTATCGCCGGGCCGCGCTCGCCACGTTTTAGGCATTGTTGCTCCCTCGCCACCAACTCCCGTAGATGCTGCAGATCCTTCGGTTGCGGAGCCTTGCAGGCCAGGTGCACCAATGTCCGTTCGGTCAGCCGGCGGGCATGCAGGATCTGTCGGGTCTGTTCCAGGTCCGGAGCCGCGACTTGCGGCCGATGGTTAGGACGCAGGATCACCACTTGCTGGTGGGACAGGCGCGCCAATACCCGACGAATGATGCTGCGGCTGACGCCGAACACATCCCCGAGGCCTTCCTCGGTGAAACGGCTGGCGGGCGCAATGCGTTGTTCGAGGATGGCGTCGAAGATCCGCGGGTAGATATCGTCCACCGACGGCTTGCCGACAGCGCCGGGCAGTGGCAGGGCGGCAAGCACATCGCGTTGTTGATGGGACGTGATGTTGTTCATGACGGTCTCCGCGAGGCGTGGCTCAGGTAGCGAGGTTGTCGTCTGGAATATTCAGTTCGATGCCCATGCGCTGGCCTTCCCTGAGGATATGCCGGCGCATTTCCGCACTGGCCTGGGCGCTGTTCTTGCTACGAATGGCGCGTACCACGGCTTCGTTCTCTTCCAGCCGTTCGGCCAGGTGCTCGGGCGAATTGCGCAATACATCGGCGCTTTGCTTGAGGGCATTGCTGGTCTGCTGCACCACACTGTGGAAGATCGGGTTGGACGTCAGGGCAAACAGCTCCTCGTGGAACGCGATGTAGGCGCTGGCGCAGGCATCGTTATCATTGGCTTCCAGGGCTTCGCGCATGTCCATGAGGGTCAGGCGCAACTGTCCGACTTCCTTGCTGCTGATGGACTGGGCGACCAGGCCGACGATGAAGGGTTCCAGGGTGTAGCGCAGTTGCAGCACGTCTTCCAGGCTCGCACCGGCTACTGTGCTGCTTTCATGGATATCGCCGGCGCTGGCTTCCAGCACCACCACGCCTTTGCCGGGCATCGAGCGCACAAGCCCGAGGGTTTCCAGCACGATGACCGCTTCGCGCAGGCTTGGCCGACTGATGCCCAGCTGTTCGGCCAACTCCCGCTGGCCCGGCAGCATGTCGCCCGAGCGCCACTGGCCCCGGGCCAGGGCGGCGCGTAGTTTTTCCACCACGGAGTTGACGACGGTTGATGAACTGATCACGCGATGCTCCTTCAAAAATCAATCAGGCGATGCCGGCTCGGGAGTCGGTATCGCGGTCTTTCAGAATTGCTGCTGATGGGCGCTGCCCGCCGGTTTTCTCGGTTGGAAGGTATAGCCCTGTTGGCCGGACAGTACCTTGCGCGCACGCGGGACATCGATGTCTTTTTCCCAGCGGGCAATTGCCACCGTGGCCACGCAATTGCCGATCAGGTTGGTCAGGGCGCGACCGATGCCCATGAACCAGTCGACCGCCAGCACCAGCACCAGGCCGACCACCGGAATCGCCGGGATCGCCGTCAGCGTGGCCGCCAGGATTACCAGTGCCGAGCCGGGAATCCCGTGGGCTCCCTTGGATGTGATCAGCGACACCAGCAGGATGGTCAGCAGGTCGGTCAGCGCCAGGGGCGTACCGGTGGCATTGGCGATGAAGACGATGGCCAGGGTCAGGTAGATCGAGAAACCGTCCAGGTTGAACGAGTAACCGGTCGGGATGACCAGCCCCACGGTAGAACTGCCGATCCCGAGGTGCTCGAGCTTGCGCATGACTTGTGGCAGCACGGCGTCCGAAGAGGCGGTGCCGAGCACGATGAGCAATTCTTCGCGCAGGTACTTGAAGAACGGCAACATCGGCAGGCCCGACGCGCGCATCACCAGGCCCAGGATCAGGGCGACGAAGGCAATGCAGGTCAGGTAGAACAGGCCGACCAGGCTGCCCAGGTGCTGCAGCGAGTCCAGCCCATATTTGCTGGTGGTGAAGGCGATGGCGCCGAAGACGCCGATGGGGGCCAGACGCACGATCATACCCATGATGCGGAAGATCACGTGGCTGAGTTCGTTGATCAGCCGGGAGATGCCCGAAGCTGCGTCACCCACCAGGTTCAGCGCACTGCCGAACAATACCGAGAACAGCAGCACTTGCAGGATGTTGTTCTCTGCGAAGGCACCGAGCACCGAGGTCGGGATCAGGTTCATCAGGAATTGCGTGGTGGTCACCATGTGCTGGCCGCGCTGGGCGATGTCACTCACGTCTGCACTGGAAAACTGCTCCAGATGAATGTTCGCGCCACTGCCGATGCCGGTACTGAAGGCCAGTACCAGGCCAATCACCAGGGCGATGGTGGTCAGCACTTCAAAGTAGATGACTGACTTGAGGCCGATGCGCCCGACCTTCTTGAGGTCGCCGGCGCCGGAAATGCCACTGACCACGACGCAGAATACGATCAGGCCGATGAGCATCTTGATCAACTTGATGAAGCCATCGCCGAGGGGTTTGAGCTGTGCGGAATATTCTGGGAGGGTAAGCCCGCAGACAATGCCGAGCACCAATCCGAGGACAACTTGAAGGAAGATCGAACGCGAGCACCATTTGAGCATGGGAGGAATTCCTGGGTCGGTGTCCTTATCGCCAACACGAGGCGGTGGGCGTCAGGACTTCATTATTGTGGTCTTACCGGTTTGTCCAGTGCAGTGGCAGTCTAGGCCCTGTTTTTTGAATTCCGCAAGCTGATTTTCTGAATTTGGCATGACCGGTCTTACCAGATGGTTCGAAACCGGCGTACTTGGGTCGTTGGAGGTGGCGAGGAAAATTCACCACCGTTGAGCCGGTGACGTGTCCTCAACTGGCCCGGACCTGGATCAGGCGTGCCTTGCCTCAAGAATGCTCAGAATGAAAGTTATCCGAGACTTTTGTTCCGTTTCGGCGAGATAAAGATAGGGTGATCCTCGAACTTTTAGTCCGCCGATATATTTATTATTGGTGGTCATGAGTGAAACAGGCGTATGCCGTGCCTTGATATCGGCCCGAGTAATCACATTGTCATGGCGATCGATCAAAGTAACTGCAGTGGGGGTGTCGATAGGCGAATGGGTGACACCAAATACTTCCAACCAACGTTTGCCGATCAACTTGTTGTAATGCTCGCCAGGGTTTTTGATGCATAACCTGTAGCCCTCTTGCGTGGCGCGGAAGTCGAGCCTCAGCGGCTGTGCGACGGCCCCCTCGCCATGGGAGCGCATTCCCAGCAGGTGCGAGTGGTCAAGGGTCTGCGGCCTGCCGGTAAAGAAACCGCCGCTGAATGAACTGACCGTGGCCAGTGCGGGTTTGCCGTGCAACATTTCCAGTAAGTTGACATGCGTATCGGGCAGGCTGAGTGTTGCCTCGAAAGAGTGTGTACTGTCCATGTAGTATTCGAATCCTTTATTGAGTCTGATAAGTTGCGCTGTTTAAACGGATTCGATAGTAATGGAATTCTCGGCTGGTGATGCCGCGTGAGTATTGCAAGGCGTTAAGTGGAACGCCGTTGAAGTTAGGAAAAGACTTGGAGTTGGCTGGCGCGGCTCTTGTTGAAATTAGATGAAAAAAGGCCCGCATCTTCCGATGCGGGCCTTTTTTCATGGCGGTTGGCCGGGCTGATTAAGCGCCGTACACCGGTAGCTTCTTGCAGATCGCCTTGACCTTTTCGCGAACGGCGTCAATCACCGCTTCGTTGTTCAGGTCGGCGAGGATGTCGCAGATCCAGCCGGCCAGTTCCTTGCACTCGGCTTCCTTGAAGCCGCGAGTGGTCACGGCCGGTGTGCCGAAGCGCAGGCCGGAGGTGACGAACGGAGAACGTGGGTCGTTTGGCACCGAGTTCTTGTTAACGGTGATGAACGCCTTGCCCAGCGCCGCGTCGGCGTCTTTGCCGGAGATGTCCTGCTTGATCAGCGACAACAGGAACAGGTGGTTCTCGGTACCGCCGGACACCACGTCGAAGCCACGCTCGATGAACACGCCGGCCATGGCCTTGGCGTTTTTCACGACCTGCTGCTGGTAAGCCTTGAACTCAGGTTGCAGGGCTTCCTTGAAGCAGATGGCCTTGGCGGCGATGACGTGCTCCAGCGGGCCACCCTGGGCGCCCGGGAACACGGCGGAGTTCAGCTTCTTCTCGATGTCGGCGTTGGCACGAGCCAGGATCAGGCCGCCACGTGGACCGCGCAGGGTCTTGTGGGTGGTGGTGGTGACCACGTCGGCGAATGGCACCGGGTTCGGGTAGACGCCAGCGGCGACCAGGCCGGCGACGTGGGCCATGTCCACGAACAGGTAGGCACCGACCTTGTCGGCGATGGCGCGGAAACGCGGGAAGTCAAGGACCTGGGAGTAGGCGGAGAAACCGGCCACGATCATTTTCGGCTTGTGTTCGAGGGCCAGGCGCTCGACTTCGTCGTAGTCGATCAGGCCGTTGCCGTCGATGCCGTACTGGACGGCGTTGTACAGCTTGCCGGAGGACGAAACGCTGGCACCGTGGGTCAGGTGACCGCCGTGGGCCAGGCTCATGCCCAGAATGGTATCGCCAGCCGACAGCAGCGCCAGATAAACGGCAGCGTTGGCCTGGGAACCGGCGTGGGGCTGGACGTTGGCGTAATCGGCGCCGAACAGCTCCTTGGCGCGGTCGATGGCCAGTTGCTCGACCACGTCGACGTATTCGCAACCACCGTAGTAGCGCTTGCCCGGGTAGCCTTCGGCGTATTTGTTGGTCAATACCGAGCCTTGAGCTTCCATCACCGCGGGGCTGGTGTAGTTTTCCGAAGCGATCAGCTCAATGTGCTCTTCCTGGCGCTGAGCTTCTTGCTCCATGGCGGCAAAGAGATCGGCGTCGTACTTGGCAATAGTCAAATCACGGCTGAACATGGCGGTCCTCAAGGATCGGGGGCAGAAAAGGGAGGCATTCTAACCCAACCGCTTTTGGAAGGGGTATGAAAGGAATTCAGCTTCAAGATGCAAGCGACAAGCTGCAAGCTAAATGCGGGCTGGCTTTGCTCCAGCTTGCCGCTGCTTTAATCGAGCATGAACAGCGCATCATTGCTGAACTGCGCTTCGAACCGGTGGGCAGGCATCGGGCGACCGAACAGGTAGCCTTGGACTTCGTCGCAGCCGTGCTCGCGCAGGAAGTCCAGTTGTTCGTGGGTCTCGACGCCTTCGGCGATCACCGCCAGGTTGAGGCTGTGGGCCATGGCGATGATCGCCCGGGCGATCTGCGCGTCCTGTTCGCCGGATGGCAGGCCGTCGACGAAGGTGCGATCGATCTTCAGCACGTCGATAGGGAACTGCTTGAGGTAGTTGAGCGACGAATAACCGGTGCCGAAGTCATCCACGGCGATGCTCAGGCCGAGGTTTTTCAACCCGGCCAGGATCTGCATCGCCTCGCTGACTTCGCGCATCAGGATGCTTTCCGTCAGCTCCAGCTCCAGGCAGGCCGGTGACAGGCCTGTGCTGCGCAGGATATTGGCGATTCGCGTACCCAATTGGCCATCGGAGAACTGTCGGGCCGAGATGTTGACCGAGACTTTCGGCACCCGGACCTTGGCCTGGTGCCAGGTCTTGAGCTGTCGGCAGGCCTCGTCGATGACCCAGTCGCCGACGTCCACCACCAACCCGAGTTCTTCCAGCACCGGGATGAAGTCCCCTGGCGGCACCAGCCCGCGTCGCGGATGACGCCAGCGCAGCAGGGCCTCGGCGCCGGTCAAGCGTTTGCCGTCGCCACTGAACTGCGGCTGGTAGTACAGCACGAATTCATTCTGCTCGAGGGCGTGGCGCAGGTCGCTTTCCAGTTCCAGGCGTTCCAGGGCACTGGCGTTCATGTCGGCCTGATAGAACTGGAAGTTGTTCTTGCCGCGCTCCTTGGCGTGATACATCGCCGTGTCGGCGTTCTTCATCAACTGGCTCAGTTCGTTGCCGTCCTGGGGACTCAAGGCGATACCGATACTGGCCGTGACGAAGAACTCCCGGCCTTCGAGCACGAATGGCCGGACCAGGCTGGCGAGGATCTGCTCCGCCACGTTGATGGCTCGGTTCAGCGCCGTTTCCCGGCTGGAGCGCGGCTCCAGCAACAGGGTGAACTCGTCGCCGCCCATGCGCGCCACGGTGTCGTCGTCGGCGACGCAGCCGAGCAGCCGTGTCGCCATGTCCTTGAGCATCCGGTCGCCGGCGGCATGCCCCAGGGAGTCGTTGATCGGTTTGAACCGGTCCAGGTCGAGGAACATCAGCACGACCCAGTTCTTCTGCCGCTCGGCCGATTGCAGCGCGGTGTGCAGGCGGTCCTGGAACAGCGTGCGGTTGGGCAGGTGGGTGAGGGCGTCGTAATAGGCCAGGCGATGGATGCGCTGTTCGCTGGCCTTGCGTTCGCTGATGTCGCTGAAGAAGCACACGTAGCTGGCCAGGTCGCCTTCATCATCCAGCACCGCCGTGATGCCGACCCAGGCCGGGTAATGTTCGCCGTTACGGCGCTTGAGCCAGACCTCGCCTTCCCAGGAGCTGTGCTGTTGCAGCTGCTTGAGCACGTAGCGCAGGTGGGCCTCCTGCTGATCGTCCACGGTCAGCATGCTCGGCAACTGGTCCAACACCTGGGACACCGCGTAGCCACTGACCCGGCTGAAGGCCTCGTTGGCCTGGACAATGTAACCGGCCGGATCGGTGATCAGGATCGCCGAGGTCGAATGCTCGAATACCGTGGCGGCCATGCGCAGGTCTTTTTCGGCGCGCCGTTGCTGGCTGATGTCGCGACCGACGCCAAGCACGCCTTCGAATCCACCGGCATCGTCCCAGACCAGCACCAGCCGCAGTTCGATGGGGATCTTGCGTCCGTCGGCACGCAGGCAGTCGAACAGGAACAGCTGGGTCTGCATCTGATTGCGCAGCTCGGCCAGTTGCGCGGGCTTGTCGAGCGCCTTGCTGACCCGGTCCATCAGGGTATAGATGCCGGTCAGTTGCTGCGGATTGGCAATGGTCGACTGCCAGCCGTTCTGGAAGATCCAGTCGGCGTTGTAGCCCAGCACCGCTTGCACCGACGGGCTGACGTAATTGAGCGAAAGCTTGCTGTCGGTGGAGAAAATCACATCGCTGATGCTCTCGGCGAGCATCCGGTAGCGCTGTTCGCTGTCACGCAGCGACTCGCTGGCCTCGATCTGCTCGGTGACGTCCTTCGCCACACCAATGATCCGCGTTACCTGGTCATGCCGGTCCCGGGCCAGGGCTTGTTCGCGGATGTCGAAGCGTCGCCATTTGCCATCGCGATGGCGGAAGCGCAGTTGGCATTGCAACAGATGCGCATAGCCGCCGCGCCGCTGTTCCTGGCGCAACGTATGGTAATGGTCGGCATCGTCGCTGTGCAGCAGGATTTCCCAGAAGTACTCGCCCATCTGGTGCAGTTCGGTGCGGTCATACCCCAGGGTCTGGCCCAGGTGGTGGTTGCTGAAGATCATCCGCTGGCTGATGACATCCTGCACGTAGAGATGATCCGGCACGGTACGCACCACGTCGGACCAGAAGCCTTCGCGCTCGAGCAACGAGAGTTCGATCAGCTTGCGGCTGGTGATGTCGTTGATGCTCAGGATAACGGCGTTGTAGTCGTCCTGCTTTTCCGGCAGGCGCAGTACCAGCCAGAGATGCTGGTCACGGCCGTGGGCGTCCCGGAGTTTGATCTCCAGTTCCAACTGCTTGTGCTGATCGAGCAGGGTTTCGAGCAATTGCGGACCGACCGGATTGTTGTCCTGCGGACCCTTGCCCACCAGCAACTGCCAGGCCTGTTCACAGGAGTCGACGTTGAGCAGCCGCAACGCCATCTGGTTGACTTCGGTGATGCGCACTTCCTGTTGCAGCTGCTCGAGCTGGTGCGGGACTTTCATCCACGCCCGCAGTTGATCGCCATTGTGCAGGCCGGCCCGGACGAAGAATGACTTGAGGCTGGAGAGGTCGAGCACGCACAGGGCCACGCCGGTGCCTTCGAAAATGTCCTGGTAGCGCCGGCGACCTTCGTGCAGTTGCCGCTGGCGGCGGCGCATGTTCAGCAGGGCGATGACCGGCAACATCGAAAACGCCAGGCCCAGCAGGCATTTGCCGATGAAGGCCGGTAACAGTTGTTCGAGCACCTGGCGGCGGTCGAACAGCCCCCGCAGTTGCCAATCGCTGCTGCTCAGCGGCACGGTCAACACAGTGTTATCCAGATCGTCCGGCGACAAGTGCGAGGGGGTGATCGATGGCAGGCTCTCGTCACGGCTGACAATTTGTTGGTTGAGACGGTTTTCCACCAGCCACAGTGGGCGCAACCCGGTATCGGCCTGTTTGATCAGCGTGGAGAAGAAATTCGGGGTCAAGCGCAAGGCCCAGTAACCGTGGGTATTGCCGCTGGCCTGGTACAACAACAGATGCACCACGGAGCCGTTGTCGGCGTTACTGAAGTAATGCGCCTGGTTGTGACTGCGGTGCACCAGCTCACTGAGATAGCCGGCATCGTGGCTGTCGGGGTCGGTGTCGCTGAGCACCATGCCGGACGGACTCAGCAATGCCAGGCTGCGTAACTGGGGTAGCGATTGCTGAAGTTTGTGCAGCAGGGCCTGCTGTTCGTCGGCTGTCTGCGGTTGTTCGACGATCGGTAGCAGATTGAGGGCGATTTGCGCGTTCAGGGCCATGTTCAGGCTGACTTGCGCAGCCAGGTCGGCGGTGTAGTCGATGGTGTACTGGCGCTGTTGCTGCTGGGTGACGCGCAGTTGGTCGAGCAACTGCCAGAAGAGCAATCCGAGCAACAGCAGTACCAGCGTGGCCAGGGCGCCCTTCAATGTCCCGCGCAGGGGCGAGCCGGGCACGGTATCCGGTGCGCGTGGGGACAGGGTCGGCGTGACGTTGGACAAGCTGTAATCCTGCGGTTTGCTGGACTGGCGCGACACGCACTATAAGCCGGACGCCCGAAGGGCGGCTAGCATGCCTTGCCTTGTGGCAAAGTGCCAGCCCCTAGTGGCTGGACCTTGACGGACGGTTGAGGTAGCTTTGCCGGTCAAACAAGAGCGTTCCAGCTCCAGATCCCCAGGCTTTAGCTGCCCCGCTGGCATTGATGACCGTCAACTGCCGGCGCCGTGCATGGCCTGGTTCGTTCTTTTCACCTGTCACAGACGCTAGGTTCACCATGGCTCAATACGTCTTCACCATGCATCGGCTGAGCAAAGTTGTTCCGCCGAAGCGGGAAATCCTGAAAAACATTTCGCTCTCTTTCTTCCCCGGCGCCAAGATCGGCGTGCTGGGCCTCAACGGTTCGGGTAAATCCACGTTGCTGAAGATCATGGCCGGCGTCGATACCGAATTCGACGGCGAAGCCCGCCCGATGCCGGACCTGAACATCGGCTACCTGCCCCAGGAGCCTCAACTGGACCCGACCAAGACCGTGCGTGAAGTGGTCGAGGAAGCGGTCAGCGTGATCAAGGATGCCCAGGCGCGCCTGGACGAGGTCTACGCCGCCTACGCTGATCCGGATGCCGACTTCGACAAGCTGGCGGCCGAACAGGCCAAGCTCGAAGCGATCCTGCAGGCCAGCGATGGCCATAACCTGGAGCGCCAGCTGGAAGTCGCCGCCGACGCCCTGCGCCTGCCGGCCTGGGAAGCGAAGGTCGAACACCTGTCCGGTGGTGAAAAACGCCGTGTGGCCCTGTGCCGCCTGTTGCTGTCCGCCCCGGACATGCTGCTGCTCGACGAACCGACCAACCACCTGGACGCCGATTCCGTCGCCTGGCTCGAACACTTCCTGCACGATTTCCCGGGCACCGTGGTAGCGATTACCCACGACCGGTACTTCCTGGATAACGTCGCCGGCTGGATCCTGGAACTCGACCGCGGCGCGGGCATTCCATACGAGGGCAACTATTCGGGCTGGCTGGAAGCCAAGTCCGAGCGTCTGGCTCAGGAATCCAAGCAGCAGTCGGCCCATGAAAAAGCCATGAAGGAAGAACTGGAGTGGGTGCGCAAAGGCGCCAAGGCCCGCCAGTCCAAATCCAAGGCCCGTCTGCAACGCTTCGAGGAAATGCAGTCCCAGGAATTCCAGAAGCGCAGCGAAACCAACGAGATCTACATCCCGGCCGGTCCGCGCCTGGGTGACAAGGTCATCGAATTCAAGAACGTCACCAAGGGCTACGGCGATCGCGTGTTGATCGACAACCTGTCGTTCTCCATGCCCAAAGGCGCCATCGTCGGTGTGATCGGTGGTAACGGTGCGGGTAAATCCACGCTGTTCCGCATGCTGATGGGCAAGGAAACCCCGGATTCGGGCACCATCGAAATTGGCGAAACCGTGCAACTGGCCTGCGTCGACCAGAGCCGCGAAGACCTGGACGGCAGCAAGACGGTGTTCCAGCAGATCTCCGACGGTTCCGATCAGATCCGCATCGGCAACTACGAAATCCCGTCGCGCACCTACGTGGGCCGCTTCAACTTCAAGGGCGGCGACCAGCAGAAGTTCGTCAAGGACCTGTCCGGTGGTGAGCGCGGTCGCCTGCATCTGGCGCTGACCTTGAAGGAGGGTGGCAACGTCCTGCTGCTCGACGAACCGTCCAACGACCTCGACGTCGAAACCCTGCGTTCGCTGGAAGAAGCCCTGCTGGACTTCCCGGGCGCCGCCATTGTGATCTCCCACGATCGGTGGTTCCTCGACCGCGTGGCGACCCACATTCTGGCGTACGAAGACGATTCCCAGGCGGTATTCTTCGAAGGCAACTACACCGAGTACGAAGCCGATCGCAAGAAGCGCCTCGGCGAAGCCGCTGCCCAGCCACATCGGGTACGGCACAAGAAACTGGCCTGATCAGCGATAAAGCCTGCATGTGGGAGCGGGCTTGCTCGCGAAGACGGTATGCCAGTCGACAATCATGTGACTGATACACCGCTTTCGCGAGCAAGCCCGCTCCCACAAGGGGGTCTAGTTACGCCGAGAAATGGCGGGTTGGCTCGGTTCCTGTGGGAGCGAGCCTGCTCGCGATGAGGCCATCCGGGTCACCCCAGCTCTATCGCCACCACCTCAATCGCCATATCCCCGACCGGTCGCTTCCAGACCACCTCATCCCCGACCTTGCTCCCCAGCAACGCGCGCCCCAGCGGCGAACCCCAATTGATCAGCCCACTGGCCGCATCGGCCTGGTCTTCACCGACCAGTTGCACGCGCTGCTCTTGGTCCTGCTCATCGACAAAGGTCACCCAATGTCCGATCCGCACCTGGTCCAATGAGGTGGCTGTGACAACTTGCGCGCTTTGCAGGCGCTGGTTGAAATAGCGCAGATCCCGTTCCAGGTCCGCGATGCGCTGCTTGTCCGCCAGCTCTTTGCGGGCTGCCTGCTGGCTGTGCAGCGCCTGCAGCTCAGCGACCCGGGCCTGCAACTGGGCGAACCCGGCGGGTGTGACGTAGTTGGGTTGCGCGCTGACCTGGCGTTCGACCGGTTGATCGGCCTGGGCCGCGGCGCTGTCTTCGTTGACGAAAGCACGACTCATGCTGTTCTCCTCTTTTGGAGTTTGGGCCATGGTCGCAGGCTTTTGGTTTCGACGGATATCTGTACGCGACTCACTGCGAGCGATAGGCCCGGGCGGCGTCACGATCCTTTTCCTGTTGCCAGGCACGTTCGCGCTCATCCCAGTGACGATCGCGGTAGGCGTCCCGATCCTCACTTTCGCGCATGGCCTGGCACTGCCGGAAACCGTCGCTCCAGCCTTCGGCGTAGCGTGCGTCCTTGAGATAGCGCGGCACGTCTTTCCTGAACTGGCCGGTGATCGCGCCGGCGGCTTGCCGGCCGCTGCTGCAACCGTCATCGAAGCCGTCGGCGAATGCCGGTGGATAGCCTCGGGCGATCAGGTCTTCATGGGTGGTCTCACAGCCGCCAAGCAACATCAATACCGCCAGTACTACTGCCACGCGCCTCATTTTCCACATTCCTGCCATCACCACTCATAGAACAAGTCTAGAAGCGGATTCGTCAGGTAAGCGTGAAAGCGCTGTGAAAATCAGTTGTGGGGTGGCATTGGGCTTTGCCTGATCAGTAGTGATACCACTTCACCTCGAGCATCACCTCGTTCTCCGGCGAAGCCAGGTGGCTGAATTCCCGCTGGGCGCTCAGGCGCAGGCCAAGGTTGCGGGACAGTTCCCACTGTTGATTCAGGCTCAGGCGCCGGCGTACCTCGCCGTTGACGAAATAGTCACCCTTGGCTTCCAGGCTCAGGTTGCCCAGCGGGTTTTTCCATAGCACGCCACTGTTGAAACCGGTGGCCGGGGCGATGAATTGAGCGAAGTCGTTGTTGTGTTCCACCCGCACCGTGCCCAAGGCAAACCCCAACACATCCTCGCCCAGCGCCCAGGTACCGCCGGCACCACCGTTGACATGGCTGACCAGGGTTTCATCGTCGTGCTTGCCCGGCACCCGTTCCAGGCCCCCGGTGACTTGCCAGGACAGCGGTTGCAGCAACTCATTGCGCGGCGTCAGGGAGCGGATGGTCGCCAGGTCCAGGCGCTGCACCTGCCAGTCATTGCCTTCGTACTGGCGCAGCTTCAATTGCAGGATCTCAATCTGCGCCCCCAGCGGGAAGCTTTCGGCGTTGTCGTTGAGGTCGTGATAAGCCATGCGCAAGCCGTATTCGCCGAACGCCCGATCACCCCGGGTGCCGAGGCCGGCCTGCCAGGTGCGCGATTCATGGCCGTCCTCGGGCAGGCCCGGTTGGGAAATGTCGAGTTCTGGCGCGGGGTTCTGGTTGATTGCCCGCAACAGTTCGAAGCTGCGTTGGGCACGTTGCGGATCGCGCTCCTGGCCGTTGGCGCGGTAACGCTCCAGGCGATAGGCCGCATCGACGATCAGCGCCTGGCGTTCACGGGGCAGTGCTTTGAATTCGGCGGCCTGCATTCGCTTTTGGTCGGCGCTGACCTGCAGGACCCATTGCTGTTCGTCGGCGCTGAGCGGCTCGGCGCGGCTGAGCAGTTCCCGCTCGCGGGACGGTCGATACTCGATACTCTCCACCAACCCGGCTTCCTTCACGGCCTTGACAGTGTCGGTGGGGATCGCCGTCAGCGGGAATTGTTCGGTCAGGCGCAGGCTGGGACGGGCCACTTGCAGCAATTCCAACAAGCGATAGGAGCAGTTTTCGTCGAAGAAAAAATAATCGAACCGGATCTGCTTGAGTTCCCAGACGTGCTCGACCATGCGCTCGGTTTCCACCTGGCTCAGGTTGAGGCGGTATTCCCACAGGTCGCGGTTCTCCAGGCTACGGTACTCGGACAGTTTCTCTTGGTAGGGCACCAGGGCGAACAGGCCGGGATAGCCGCCCATCAAGCCTTTCCAGGCATAGATGATGCTGTTGTCCGACCCTTCGATGTAGGCGCCGAAATTGATCGCGTAGCTCAGCAGGGCGGTCTTGTCCCGCTGCACGTCGGCTTGGTCGATGCGCAACAGGGTATGGCCGAACATCGACGACGGGCTGTTCAGGTAGGCGGCCGGGAAAATCATCACCGCGCTGTGGGGGGCGACGTCCTTGAACCATTGGGTGAATTCGCTGCAGTCGACCACCGGCAGATCGGTCAGGTTGAGCTGTGCCTTGAGCCAGCGTGTGCGCGCCGGGTAAACGCACTGGGCATGTTGTTGGCCGGCGCTGGCCGGGCCGTAGAGGGCTTGCAGCGTGGCGGTCAGTTCATGGTCGGGGTGTTCGTTGCCGTCGGGTGCCAGGAAGAATTTCCTGTCGCTGACGTAGCTGCGCCAGCCACCGAGCTTGGCGGTTTCGTAGTGGCCCAGGGAAATCCAGAAGCGGTCATTGGCCAATTGCTGCAAACGTTGAGGGTCGACATGAGGTGCGGCGGACAATGGGGCGCACACACAGAGCGCCAGCCAGGCAAGGCGTTTGAGCATAGTCGGCTACTTGGAAAGTCGAAAAATAAAGACCGGATGGGTCCAAAAAGAAAACCCGCTCCCCGGAGGGAGCGAGTGGGGTCGAGCTTAAGCTTGAGTGGCGTACTTGGCCAGACGAGGATCGTTTTTCAGTACGGCCAGGGTATTGGTATGCACGTCTTCTGCGGTCACGTCAGCCTTGCTGAAGATCTGCTGGAAGTGCTCGTGGGTGACAGCGGAGAAGTGGGCGCGATCTTCCGGCGCCACACCCAGTACCACGGCATAAGTGGTCAGCGCTTCGCCCTGCCCCTTGGCCATGTCTTCGGACAGCTCGTTCATCATTCCATTCATGGCCAGCCAGGACTTGCCACCGTAGGTCAGTGCCGCGTTGGTCGAGCAGCCGTTGGTGCCGGAGGTCATGCCGAAGGTGGCGTTGCCGGAGGTGCCGTTGGTGGTGGAAGCGAGGAAGTGAGCCGGGGTGCCACGCTGACCTTCGAACAGCATGTTGCCCCAGCCGCAATCCGGCCCGCCCGGCGCCTGAGCCATGGCGTTGAGGGATACAGCGGTGAAGAGAGTACCGAGAAGAATCCGTTTCATAGCTATGTTCTCTTTATGTGCATACCAATGGACAGGGTCTGGCGCCTTCGTGGCTTCAACCACTCGTGCCAGTGGGCCGGTTATTGTTCCAGCCGCGCAGTTTGGAGTTTAGGCACGATCCGAGGGTTCCGTGACATTTTGCAAAAACTATCCTGCAAGTCATGAAGTTACCGATCTCGACTTCGGTTCGGGGCCGGTCGGTTGACTATGCTTTGACCTGAGGCGCTCCTTGCCAGTCAGGTACGCGCGGCGCCAGAATGCCGTTATCTGCCCCGCCTGATGTAAGGAAGCCCGATGCCTGATCCTGTTGCTGCCAGCTTGCGTCTAGCGCCCGAAGCGCTGACCCGTCCGTTTTCCGCTGAACAGTTCAGCTTCTCTACCACCAATGATCTGGAGCCCTTCCGCGGTGTGCTTGGCCAGGAGCGTGCGGTCGAAGCATTGCAGTTCGGCGTGGCCATGCCGCGCCCCGGTTACAACGTATTTGTCATGGGCGAGCCCGGCACCGGCCGGTTTTCGTTCGTAAAACGCTACCTCAAGGCCGAAGGCAAGCGCCTGCAGACCCCGGCGGACTGGGTCTACGTCAACAATTTCGACGAGCCTCGCGAACCCCGGGCCCTGGAGCTGCCATCGGGCACTGCCGGTGCGTTCATCAACGATATCAATGGTCTGATCGACAACCTGCTGTCGACCTTTCCGGCGGTCTTCGAGCACCCGTCCTACCAGCAGAAAAAAAGCGCCATCGACCGGGCATTCAACCAGCGCTACGACCGTGCCCTGGATGTCATCGAGCGCCTGGCTTTGGAGAAGGACGTCGCGCTGTACCGCGACAGCAGCAATATCGCCTTCACGCCGATGAGCGATGGCAAGGCCCTGGATGAAGCGGAATTCGCCCAGTTGCCCGAATCCGAACGCGAGCGTTTCCATGACGACATTTCCGGTCTGGAAGAACGCCTGAACGAAGAACTCGCCAGCTTGCCGCAATGGAAGCGTGAATCCAGCAACCAGTTGCGCCAGCTCAACGAAGAAACCATCACCCTGGCCCTGCAACCGCTGTTGGCCCCGCTGTCGGAAAAGTACGCGGAGAACGCGGCGGTCTGCGGTTACTTGCAGGCGATGCAGGTCAACCTGCTCCGCACGGTGGTCGAGCAACTGGTGGACGACAGTAAGACCGACGCCATCGCCCGCAAAATGCTGGAAGAGCAATATGCCCCGAGCTTGGTGGTGGGACATCCGGCGAGCGGCGGCGCGCCGGTGGTGTTCGAACCGCACCCGACCTACGACAACCTGTTCGGGCGCATCGAATACAGCACTGACCAGGGCGCGCTCTACACCACGTATCGGCAGCTGCGCCCCGGTGCCTTGCATCGGGCCAACGGCGGCTTCCTGATCCTCGAAGCGGAAAAGATGCTCGGCGAGCCGTTCGTATGGGACGCGCTCAAGCGCGCCCTGCAATCGCGCAAGCTGAAGATGGAGTCGCCGTTGGGCGAGCTGGGCCGGTTGGCCACGGTGACCCTGACGCCGCAGCACATCCCGTTGCAGGTCAAGGTCGTGATCATCGGCGCTCGCCAGCTCTACTACGCCTTGCAGGACCTGGACTCGGACTTCCAGGAAATGTTTCGCGTGCTGGTGGACTTCGACGAAGACATCCCGATGGGCGACGAGAGCCTGGAGCAGTTCGCCCAGTTGCTCAAGACCCGCACTTCGGAAGAAGGCATGGCGCCGCTGACCGCCGATGCGGTGGCGCGCCTGGCCACCTACAGTGCACGCCTGGCCGAACACCAGGGGCGCTTGTCGGCCCGTATCGGCGATCTGTTCCAACTGGTCAGCGAGGCGGATTTCATCCGTCAGCTAGCCGGTGACGAGATGACCGATGCCGGCCACATCGAGCGCGCCCTCAAG
Organism: Pseudomonas sp. SJZ078; assembly: GCF_007828255.1. Taxonomy (NCBI): domain Bacteria; kingdom Pseudomonadati; phylum Pseudomonadota; class Gammaproteobacteria; order Pseudomonadales; family Pseudomonadaceae; genus Pseudomonas; species Pseudomonas sp. SJZ078. The sequence continues at coordinate 17,917 of NZ_VIUG01000025.1, forward strand.
GCCAAGGCCACCCGCACCGGACGGGTTTCGGCACGGATCCTCGATGACATGCTGGCGGGGATCATCCTGATCGACACCGATGGCGCGGCCGTGGGCAAGTGCAACGGGTTGACGGTGCTGGAAGTGGGCGACTCGGCGTTCGGTGTACCGGCGCGGATCTCCGCTACGGTGTACCCGGGCGGCAGCGGTATCGTCGACATCGAGCGGGAGGTCAACCTCGGCCAGCCGATTCACTCCAAGGGCGTGATGATCCTGACCGGTTACCTGGGCAGCCGCTACGCCCAGGAATTCCCGTTGGCGATTTCGGCCAGTATCGCCCTTGAGCAATCCTACGGTTATGTCGACGGCGACAGCGCCTCCCTGGGCGAGGCCTGCACGCTTATTTCGGCGTTGTCGAAGACGCCGTTGAAGCAGTGCTTCGCCATCACCGGCTCGATCAACCAGTTTGGCGAAGTTCAGGCGGTGGGCGGGGTCAACGAGAAGATCGAAGGCTTCTTCCGTCTTTGTGAAGCCCGCGGGCTGACCGGCGAGCAGGGGGCAATCATTCCCCAGGCCAACGTCGCCACCCTGATGCTCGATGAGAAAGTGCTGGCCGCCGTCCGGGCGGGGCAGTTCCACGTCTATGCCGTGCGTCAGGCCGACGAGGCCCTGAGCCTGCTGGTAGGGGAGCCCGCCGGTGAGCCGGATGAGAACGGCGAGTTCCCCGAAGGCAGCGTCAACGCCCGTGTGGTGGAGCGGCTGAGGGTGATCGCGGAGATGATCAGTGAGGACGACATCAAGGAAGCGGAAAAGGAGCTTGCGCAAGCAGCCTTGGCGGAGGCCAAGCCGGCTTGATTCTTATCGAATAGGTTCCATGTGGGAGCGGGCTTGCTCGCGAAGGCGGAATATCAGTCGACATGACCGTTAACTGACACACCGTCTTCGCGAGCAAGCCCGCTCCCACAATAGGTTTTGCGGTCATTTCTGATGAAGAATGTCACGCTCTTGGCGTCAATATTCACACTATGACCATTCGGCGCATTCCGGTCTCGCTTGGCTTGCAAGCGGAACTTTTCTTCTATTCTCAGTTCAAGGATATCGAGAGTCATCATCGGATCGAAACAGCCTCCCCGGGGCTGAATACCGTATCACTGAGGGGCGCCGCCATGTCGCGCAACCTTTGCCTCACCCGTCAATGCCTGGGTCTTGTCACTCGTATCGAATGTGCCATCCGTCCATTGGCGGGGGATACCGGCATGTGGACCCTGCTTTTTGCCGCCGGAATGGCCGGCGAACAACCTTCCGCCCTCAAGGCCCAGGGCCCGTTTCCCGGCCCGAACGCCGCCGAATCGATCCTCGACACCATCGTCCAGGCGCTGACACTGCATGGTTATGAACTGGCCGATGACCCGCAGATCTGGTGCCTGCACATGCAAGCCCAGCTACGCGAGATCAATGGCGGTCGTTGCCGCAATGTCGGCGGCTTCGAGTTCCGTCCCCCCCATTGAGAGCCGGATCCCGGCACTTGCAACCTGACACCAGTGGCTGAGGCCAGGGACGGGCCCTGGCGTTTGTGGGGCTCGTCGTGGCTGATATACTCGCCGCCATTTTCTGGCCCTGGTGTGAGATTCAATGGAACGCTTTATCGAAAATGCAATGTACGCCTCCCGTTGGCTGCTGGCGCCGATCTACTTCGGCCTGTCCCTGGGCCTGCTGGCCCTGGCGTTGAAATTCTTCCAGGAAGTCTTTCACGTCATCCCCAACGTGTTCACCATGGCCGAGTCCGACCTGATCCTGGTGTTGCTGTCGCTGATCGATATGGCCCTGGTGGGTGGCCTGCTGGTGATGGTGATGATTTCCGGATACGAGAACTTCGTTTCGCAACTGGACATCGACTCCGACAAGGAAAAGCTCAACTGGCTGGGCACCATGGACTCTTCATCATTGAAGATGAAAGTCGCCGCCTCCATCGTGGCCATTTCCTCCATCCACCTGCTGCGCATTTTCATGGACGCCAAGAATGTCGATCCCGAACACCTGAAGTGGTACGTGATCATCCACATGACCTTCGTGGTGTCGGCGTTCGCCATGGGCTACCTGGACAAGCTGACCAAGCACTGAGGTGTAGCGCCCGTCTGTCGAAAGGCAGGCGGGCGTTGTCGTTTCCGGAGAGGCACTTTGACGTCGGTGCTCGTCATCCGTCATGGCATCTGTGCTAGTCTGCTCGCCCTTTTGGTTCCGGGCGCTCCGGGAGGCCCTGTGTCACGCACGGCCATTCCCGAGCCGTCCGCACAGCGGAGCAGCAGCATGTCCGAAGTTAACCTGTCCACCGACGAAACCCGCGTCAGCTATGGCATTGGTCGTCAGCTGGGCGACCAGTTGCGCGACAACCCGCCACCAGGCGTCAGCCTGGACGCGATCCTGGCCGGCCTGACCGATGCTTTCGCCGGCAAGCCAAGCCGTGTGGGCCAGGAAGAAATGTCCGCCAGTTTCAAGGTCATCCGCGAAATCATGCAGGCCGAAGCCGCCGCCAAGGCAGAAGCCGCTGCGGGCGAAGGTCGTGCGTTCCTGGCTGAAAATGCCAAGCGCGACGGCATCACCACCCTGGCATCGGGCCTGCAGTTTGAAGTGCTGACCCAGGGTGAAGGCGCCAAGCCAACCCGCGAAGATCAGGTACGTACCCACTACCATGGCACCCTGATCGACGGCACCGTGTTCGACAGCTCCTACGATCGTGGCCAGCCAGCCGAATTCCCGGTGGGCGGCGTGATCCCGGGCTGGACCGAAGCACTGCAACTGATGAATACCGGCAGCAAATGGCGCCTGTACGTGCCGAGCGAACTGGCTTACGGTGCTCAGGGCGTTGGCAGCATCCCGCCGCACAGCGTTCTGGTGTTCGACGTCGAGCTGCTGGACGTTCTGTAAGGCAAAGCAAGCCTTTGTGGGAGCGGGCTTGCTCGCGAAAGCAGATGTCAGTCGACATTATTGTTGACTGACACACCGCCTTCGCGAGCAAGCCCGCTCCCACAGGTTTTGCGTGTTCTCATCCGTGAAGCCTGCCATTGAAATCACCCGTCGGGCGCAACGCCCGGGCATAGCAGAACAGGAACAGGTTTCGCACCAGTTCCTTGAGCACCAGCGGTTCGCTGGAGTTCAGGCTGTTGAGGTCCAGGTCTCCCTGATCCTGTAGTTCGCTCAAGGCTTCTTCTTCAAGCACCGCGCAGACTTCCCCGGTTTCCCGATGCAGGATCCTGAGGTAGGGATGTGGACGGTCCAGCCAGGCATCGATCAAATAAGTCATGGTTCTCATCTCCTTGATGGGTTTGATGAGAATAATTCTTATTATCTAAATAGCAAGACTCAATTTGTATTGGGTTTTTTTTTCTGACGATGGGGTGTCGCAGCTCACAATGGCTGGCGTTTGGCTTGCAGGCGCAAATCGGGGTCGAAGCGGGGCAGGGCCAGGCACCATCCCACGCGTAGCGCGGGATGGGGACAGCGGACTCAGACTTTTCTGACGAACTCGGATTTGAGTTTCATCGGGCCGATGCCATCGATCTTGCAGTCGATGTCATGATCGCCATCGCACAGGCGGATGTTCTTGACCTTGGTGCCCACCTTGACCACCAGCGACGTGCCCTTGACCTTGAGGTCCTTGATCACGGTGATGGTGTCGCCGTCCTGCAGGACGTTGCCGACCGAGTCTTTCTTCACGGTGTCATCGGACGCCGCTTCGACTTCACCGCCGGCAGACCATTCGTGGGCGCACTCCGGGCAGACCAGCTGGGTGCCGTCTTCGTAGGTGTATTCGGAATTGCATTTCGGGCAGGGTGGCAACGTGCTCACTAAGGTTCCTTGGGTATCAGGAGGACAAAAGGGCGCACATTATATAAGGTTTTACAGTGGGAAGGGCAGGCGTTGATTTAACCTGTGGGAGCGAGCAGGCTCGCTCCCACAGGTTTTTCATACAACCGGTCGATCAGTGGGTACGCGCCACTGCAAACTCGCTCAATTCCACCAGGGCATCGCGGTATTCGCTGGCCGGCAGGGCGTCGAGGCATTTGATTGCGCGGGCGACGTAGTCCCGGGCCAGTTTTGCCGTGTAGTCCAGCGAGCCGGAAGCTTCGACCGCTTCGCGAATGCTTTCCAGGTCTTCGATCCCGCCTTTCTGAATGGCCTGGCGTACCAGGGCCGCCTGTTCTGGCGTACCTTCGCGCATGGTGTAGATCAACGGCAGGGTCGGTTTGCCTTCGGCGAGGTCGTCACCGACGTTCTTGCCCAGGGTCTCCGCATCGCCCTTGTAGTCGAGCAGGTCGTCCACCAATTGGAAGGCCACGCCCAGGTGATCGCCGAAGGTGCGCAGTGCTTCGCTCTGCTCGGCGGAAGCACCGGCCAGTGCGGCGGCGCTGTGGGTCGAGGCTTCGAAGAGCATCGCGGTCTTGCCGCGGATGACCTCCATGTAGGTTTCTTCCGTGGTGCTGGCGTCACGTACCTTGGACAGTTGCAGCACTTCGCCTTCGGCGATGATGCGCGTGGCCTGGGACAGGATCTTCATCACAGGCATCGAGCCCAGTTCGACCATCATCTCGAACGAGCGCGAATACAGGAAGTCGCCCACCAGCACACTCGGGGCGTTGCCCCACATGGCATTGGCGGTCGAGCGGCCACGGCGCATGCCGGACATGTCGACCACGTCGTCATGCAGCAGGGTGGCGGTATGCAGGAATTCGATGGTGGCAGCCAGCAGGCGCAGGTCGTCGCCTTCGCGGCCCAGGGCCTTGCCACACAGAAGCACCAATAAAGGACGCAGGCGCTTGCCGCCGGCCGAGGTGATGTAGTCGCCGATTTTCGACACCAGCGGCACTCGGGAAGTCAGCTGCTTCTTGATGATGCCGTCGACGGCACTAAAATCGTCCGCCACTGCGCGGTAGAAAGCTTGGGGTTGCATCAGCGACAGGCGCTCCAGAAGGGTTGCGCGGCATGCTAGGACCCACGTCCGGGGCTGTCAAGGCGCGATGGACGGCTACTTGCATCGCCAGGACAGCTTGCGTACAATCGCGCACCCTGAACTTCCTGGGCAGCACCTGCCTTACGCAATTGCATCCGGGCCTTCCAGCCCATGCAGCCATGCCAGCCAATACCTCTTCTTCTAAAGCGCTGGGTGAGCAGGATTATCGGAGAAATACCATGTCTTATGCAGTAATCGTTACTGGTGGCAAGCAATACAAGGTCGCCCCAGGTGAATACCTGAAGATCGAAAAACTGGAAGTCGCTACCGGCGAATCCGTGACTTTTGATCGCGTTCTGTTGGTCGCCAATGGCGATGACGTGAATATCGGCGCTCCAGTCGTTGCTGGCGCTACCGTTGTGGCTGAAGTGATCTCCCAAGGTCGTCACGATAAAGTCCGCATCATCAAGTTCCGTCGTCGTAAGCACCACATGAAGCGTATGGGCCACCGCCAGTGGTACACCGAGATCAAAATCACCGGTATTCAGGCTTAATTTCAGCCTAATTCCTCACTAGGAGAATTGAACTCATGGCACACAAAAAAGCTGGTGGTAGTACCCGTAACGGTCGCGACTCAGAAGCCAAACGCCTTGGCGTGAAGATGTATGGCGGCCAGGTCATCAAGGCTGGCAACATCATCGTGCGTCAGCGCGGCACCCAATTCCACGCCGGTTACGGTGTGGGCATGGGTAAGGATCACACCCTCTTCGCTAAAATCGAAGGCGTGATCAAGTTCGAAGTAAAGGGCGCGTTCAACCGCCGTTACGTGAGCGTTGTCGCGGCTTAATCGCGAGGATGCTGGAGAAGCCCTGTCTTGCGACGGGGCTTTTTCGTTTGTGGGGTGAGTCTCTTGCAAAGCTGTTTGTATGGGCTGCCGGCGCTGCTATCGGGCGCTTGATCTGGTCGCTGCGTTCATTTTTGCAAGAGTCTTATGTCTTGTTTTTTTCGACTCGTCCGTATGGCGAGAGGCGTGTGTCATGAAGTTTGTTGATGAAGTATCGATTCGAGTAAAAGCCGGCGACGGCGGCAATGGCTGCATGAGTTTTCGTCGGGAAAAATTCATTGAAAACGGTGGTCCGAACGGCGGTGACGGCGGCGACGGCGGCTCGATCTTCATGCTCGCCGACGAAAACCTCAATACCCTGGTGGACTACCGCTACACCCGTCACTTCGATGCCGAGCGTGGTTCCAACGGTGGCAGCACCGATTGCACCGGCAAGAAGGGCGAGGACCTGGTCCTGCGCGTTCCGGTCGGTACCACGGTAATCGACTCCGCGACCCAGGAGGTCATTGGCGACCTGACCAAGCCGGGCCAGCGTCTGTTGGTGGCTCATGGTGGTTGGCACGGCCTGGGCAACACTCGCTTCAAGTCCAGTACCAACCGCGCGCCACGCCAGACCACGCCAGGCAGGCCGGGCGAGCAGCGTGACCTGAAGCTGGAAATGAAGGTGCTGGCCGACGTGGGCCTGCTGGGCTTGCCGAATGCCGGTAAAAGTACCTTCATTCGTTCGGTGTCGGCTGCCAAGCCGAAAGTGGCGGACTATCCGTTCACTACCCTGGTGCCGAACCTGGGCGTGGTCAGTGTCGACCGCTGGAAGAGCTTTGTGGTCGCGGACATCCCGGGATTGATCGAAGGGGCGTCCGATGGCGCCGGCCTGGGGATTCGCTTCCTCAAGCACTTGTCCCGCACCCGTCTGCTGCTGCATCTCGTGGACATGGCGCCGCTGGATGAAAGCAATGCTGCCGATGCCGCCGAAGTCATTGTCAGCGAGCTGACCAAGTTCAGCCCGGCCCTGGCCGAGCGTGATCGTTGGCTGGTGCTGAACAAGTGCGACCAGATCCTCGAAGAAGAGCATGAGGAGCGGGTCAAGGAAATCGTTGATCGTCTGGGCTGGGAAGGTCCGGTCTACGTGATCTCCGCCATTGCCAAAGAAGGTACCGAGCGCCTGTGCCACGACATCATGCGCTATCTGGAAGATCGTGCCGATCGCCTGGCCAATGACCCGGCCTACAAGGAAGAGCTGGCCGAGCTCGATCAGCGCATCGAAGATGAAGCCCGTGCGCAGTTGCAGGCGCTGGATGACCAGCGTGCCCTGCGTCGCAGTGGTGTCAAGTCGGTCCATGACATCGGCGAAGATGACTGGGATGAGGAAGATGTGGATGACGAAGATGGTCCGGAGATCATCTACGTTCGCGACTGATCGCGCAGCGGGCTTGGCTCTTGTGGGAGCAGGCTCGCTCCCACATCGATTTGTCTCTGGCTGACCAAGTGTCGGGGCGGTCTGCGATGCTTCATCTGTCGGGGCGCGGTGTTATCATCGCAGCCAGCCGGTTTCCAGGCGCCGCTCAATCGAGCGGCGTTTTGGTGTCTGCAAAACGCAAATACGAATAATCCCATGGATGGCGCTGGGTCGCGTCGTCCGCTGGCAAAGGTTGAAGATGATGCGGAGCAAGGTGACGGGTGCGCGGCGCTGGGTCGTGAAGATCGGCAGCGCACTGCTGACGGCGGATGGCAAGGGCCTGGATCGCAAGGCGATGGCGGTGTGGGTCGAGCAGATGGTGGCCTTGCATGAGGCTGGCGTCGAGCTGGTGCTGGTCTCTTCGGGGGCTGTGGCAGCCGGCATGAGTCGTCTGGGCTGGACGTCGCGACCCAGCGCGATGCACGAATTGCAGGCCGCCGCCGCCATTGGCCAGATGGGCCTTGTGCAGGCCTGGGAATCCAGCTTTGCCGAGCATGGCCGTCATACGGCGCAGATTCTCCTGACCCACGATGACCTCTCCGACCGCAAGCGCTACCTCAATGCCCGCAGCACCTTGCGGGCGCTGGTGGAGCTGAAAGTCATCCCAGTGATCAACGAGAACGATACCGTCGTCACCGATGAGATCCGCTTCGGTGACAACGACACCCTGGCCGCGCTGGTGGCAAACCTGGTGGAGGCCGATCTGCTGGTGATTCTCACGGATCGCGACGGCATGTTCGACGCCGATCCGCGCACCAACCCCGATGCCAAGCTGATCTACGAAGCCCGTGCCGATGATCCGGCTCTGGATGCGGTCGCGGGCGGCACCGGCGGCGCGCTGGGGCGCGGTGGCATGCAGACCAAGCTGCGCGCTGCGCGTCTGGCGGCACGCTCCGGTGCTCATACCATCATCATCGGTGGTCGGCTGGAGCGGGTGTTGGATCGTCTCAAAGCAGGCGAGCACATCGGCACGTTGCTCTCGCCTGAGCGCGGCATGCTGGCGGCGCGCAAGCAGTGGTTGGCCGGGCATCTGCAGACCCGTGGCACGCTGGTGCTGGATGCGGGAGCCGTGACGGCGCTGTCACAGGGCAACAAAAGCCTGCTGCCGGTGGGTGTGAAGCTGGTCCAGGGTAGCTTCCGACGTGGCGAAATGGTCGTGTGCGTGGCGCCGGATGGTCGTGAGATCGCCCGTGGCCTGGCTAACTACAGCGCGCTGGAAGCGCAGAAAATCATCGGGCAATCGTCTGATGCGATTGTCGGCCTGCTGGGTTACATGGCTGAGCCTGAGCTGGTTCACCGCGACAACCTGATTCTTGTCTAAGGAAATTACATGGGTTTGGCAAAAGGATTGATCGGCCTGCTGCTGGCGGTGCCGCTGCTGGCCTCGGCCGAGGAGATTGGCCAGGTATCGACGGTATTCAAATTCGTCGGGCCGAACGACCGGATCGTGGTCGAGGCGTTCGACGATCCCAAGGTGGATGGCGTGACCTGCTACCTGTCCCGGGCCAAGACCGGTGGTGTGAAAGGTGGTCTGGGTCTGGCTGAGGATCGTGCCGAGGCGTCCATTGCCTGTCGCCAAGTGGGGCCGATCAGCTTCAAGGGTGAACTCAAGGATGGCGAGGAAGTATTCCGTGAGCGCACCTCGCTGGTATTCAAGACCATGCAGGTGGTGCGGTTCCTCGACAAGAAGCGCAATACGCTGGTGTACCTGGTCTACAGCGATCGCGTGATCGAAGGCAGTCCGCAGAATGCGGTGACGGCGATTCCGATCCTGCCGTGGGCTCGCGCGCAATAATCAGCACGTAATCCCTGTGGGAGAGAGCCTGCTCGCGATGGCGGTGTAACAGTGACAGCAAGTCGTCTTGCAATCCGCTATCGCGAGCAGGCTCGCTCCCACATTTATATTGCGATGTGTCTGCAGAATCGCAGGCAATAAAAAACCGACCCTGAGGTCGGTTTTTTAACGAGCGCGTCGCTTAGGCAGCAGCGGCAACGTTCAGGGCCTTTAGGTGGCCATTCAGGCGGCTCTTATGACGAGCAGCCTTGTTCTTGTGGATGATGCCTTTATCGGCCATGCGGTCGATAACAGGCACAGCCAGAACGTAGGCAGCTTGAGCTTTTTCAGCGTCTTTTGCGTCGATGGCTTTAACTACGTTTTTGATGTAGGTACGGACCATGGAACGCAGGCTGGCGTTGTGGCTGCGACGCTTCTCAGCCTGTTTTGCACGTTTTTTGGCGGAAGGTGAGTTGGCCACCGTCGAGCTCCTCGAAAGACTTTTTGGGAAATAGCAAACAAAATAGGCCGCGAATCATGCCGATGAGTTGAGGTCTTGTCAAGGGCGGGTGACGCGTTCCGCTGAATGGCAGGTACAACGCACCGGATGATTTCTTTCCGGCGTGTGACCTGTAAACTCGCGGGCTTTGGCGCTGTGCTGTTTAGCGGCGCGGAGTATCGCACAAGTGGGCGCGTTGTTCGCCTGCTGTTTATCGACAGGCTAAAACTCTTTTCATGAATCTGCTCAAATCGTTGGCTGCCGTCAGCTCTATCACGATGCTTTCCCGTATCCTGGGGTTCGTTCGCGACACGCTCATCGCTCGGATATTCGGCGCCGGAATGGCCACCGACGCCTTCTTCATCGCCTTCAAACTGCCCAACCTGCTGCGCCGGATATTCGCCGAAGGGGCATTTTCCCAAGCCTTCGTGCCGATCCTGGCGGAATATAAAAGCCAGAAGGGCGACGAGGCGACCCGCACGTTCATTGCCTACGTCACTGGTTTGCTGACGCTGGTGCTGGCGCTCGTCACGACGGCCGGCATGCTCGCCGCGCCTTGGGTGATCTGGGCCACGGCGCCGGGTTTTACCGATACACCGGAAAAGTACCAACTCACCACCGATCTCTTGCGGGTGACCTTTCCTTATATATTGCTGATTTCCCTGTCATCCCTGGCCGGGGCGATCCTCAATACCTGGAATCGGTTTTCAGTGCCGGCCTTCGTGCCGACGCTGCTCAACGTCAGCATGATCGTGTTTGCGGTGTTTCTGACGCCGTACTTCAACCCTCCGGTGATGGCTCTCGGTTGGGCGGTGTTGGTGGGCGGCCTGGCGCAGCTGCTGTACCAGCTGCCCTACCTGAAGAAGATCGGCATGCTGGTACTGCCGCGCCTGAATCTGCGCGACAGCGGCGTCTGGCGGGTGCTCAAGCAGATGTTGCCGGCGATCCTCGGGGTATCGGTGAGTCAGATTTCCCTGATCATCAACACTATTTTCGCCTCGTTCCTGGTGGCCGGCTCGGTGTCGTGGATGTACTACGCCGACCGTCTGATGGAATTGCCGTCCGGCGTGCTGGGCGTGGCGTTGGGCACGATCCTGTTGCCGACCTTGGCCAAGACCTATGCCAGCCGGGATCGCCAGGAGTACTCGCGCATTCTCGACTGGGGCTTGCGCCTGTGCTTCGTGCTGGTGCTGCCTTGCGCGGTGGCCCTGGGGATCCTGGCGGAACCGCTGACCGTCTCGCTGTTCCAGTACGGCCAGTTCAAGGCGTTCGATGCCCTGATGACTCAGCGGGCCCTGATCGCTTACTCGGTGGGGTTGTTGGGAATCATCCTGATCAAGGTGCTGGCGCCAGGTTTCTATGCGCAGCAGAACATCCGCACACCGGTAAAGATCGCCATTTTCACCCTGGTGATGACGCAATTGTTCAACCTTTTGCTGATCGGTCCCCTGGCCCACGCCGGCCTGGCCCTGGCGATCAGTATTGGCGCCTGCCTCAATGCCGGGCTGCTGTTCCACCAGTTGCGCAAGCAGAAGATGTATCAACCGCAGCCGGGCTGGGGCAAGTTCGGCCTCAAGCTGTTGGTGGCCGTGGGGGTAATGTCGGCGGTGCTGCTGGGGGCGATGCACTTCATGCCAGCCTGGGGTGGCGGGCAGATGCTCGAGCGTTTCCTGCGCCTGGGGATGCTGGTCGTCGTGGGTGCGGGTGCGTATTTCGGCATGTTGCTGCTGATGGGATTCCGTCTGCGAGACTTCAATCGCAAGGCCTTGAGCTGAGGGATTAGCGTCGATAAGGGCCGGTCGGGCAGCGGTTTTGTCGGTTCGATCACTTTGGGTTACGGTGTTGCCTGTCGTTGGCCGCCGGGTGTGGTTATAATCGGCCACTTTATGAGCAAGAAGCGCGTTATGCAGCTGGTTCGAGGCCTTCACAACCTGCGTCCCCGGCATCGGGGCTGTGTCGCCACCATTGGCAACTTCGACGGTGTCCACCGTGGCCACCAGGCTATCCTGGCGCGGCTGCGCGAGCGTGCGCTGGAGCTGGGGCTGCCCAGTTGCGTGGTCATCTTCGAGCCGCAACCCCGGGAATTCTTTGCCCCGGAGACCGCGCCGGCCCGTCTGGCCCGCCTGCGGGACAAGCTGCAACTGCTGGCCGCCGAAGGCGTCGATCGGGTCTTGTGCCTGGCTTTCAACGAGCGCCTGAGCAAGCTCAGCGCCGCCGAATTCGTCGAGACCATCCTGGTGGGCGGTCTCGACGTGAAGCACCTGGAGGTCGGCGACGATTTCCGTTTCGGTTGTGACCGGGCAGGGGATTTCGCCTATCTGCAGCAGGCCGGCCTCGCCCGTGGCTTTACCGTTGAAGCGGCGCAGACCGTCGAGCTGGATGGCTTGCGTGTGAGCAGTACCCAGGTCCGCAATGCCCTGGCCGCTGCCGACTTCGAATTGGCCGAGCGCTTGCTCGGCCGTCCGTACCGGATCGCCGGGCGGATCCTGCACGGACAGAAGCTGGCGCGCCAATTGGGTACGCCGACCGCCAACGTGCAACTCAAGCGCCGTCGTGTGCCGCTGACCGGGGTGTTCCTGGTGAGCGTCGAGATCGACGGAAAGGCCTGGCCCGGCGTCGCCAATATCGGTGTACGGCCCACGGTCCAGGGGGATGGCAAGGCCCATCTCGAAGTACATGTTCTGGATTTTGCCGGCGATCTGTATGACCGGCGTTTGACGGTGGTTTTCCACCAGAAGCTGCGTGAAGAGCAGCGTTTTGCCTCCCTGGAGGCGCTCAAGACGGCGATCCATGCAGATATCGCCGCCGCCCGTGCCCTTGTCGCAACCAGCGCCAATCGCTAATGAAGAGCCTTAAATGACCGACTATAAAGCCACGCTAAACCTTCCGGACACCGCCTTCCCGATGAAGGCCGGCCTGCCTCAGCGCGAACCACAGATTCTGCAGCGTTGGGACAGCATTGGCCTGTACGGAAAGTTGCGCGAAATTGGCAAGGATCGTCCGAAGTTCGTCCTGCACGACGGCCCTCCCTATGCCAACGGCACCATTCACATCGGTCACGCGCTGAACAAGATTCTCAAGGACATGATCATCCGCTCCAAGACCCTGTCGGGTTTTGACGCGCCGTATGTCCCGGGCTGGGATTGCCACGGCCTGCCGATCGAGCACAAGGTGGAAGTGACCCACGGCAAGAACCTGGGCGCGGACAAGACCCGCGAGCTGTGCCGTGCCTATGCCACCGAGCAGATCGAAGGGCAGAAGTCCGAATTCATCCGCCTCGGCGTGCTGGGCGACTTCGCCAATCCCTACAAGACCATGGACTTCAAGAACGAAGCCGGCGAAATCCGTGCCTTGGCGAAAATCGTCGAGGGTGGCTTCGTATTCAAGGGCCTCAAGCCGGTGAACTGGTGCTTCGATTGCGGTTCGGCCCTGGCCGAGGCGGAAGTCGAATACGAGAACAAGAAGTCGTCGACCATCGACGTGGCGTTCCCGATCGCCGATGAAGACAAGCTCGCCGCCGCTTTCGGCCTGGGCAAGCTGGCCAAGCCGGCCGCCATCGTGATCTGGACCACCACCCCGTGGACCATCCCGGCCAACCAGGCGCTGAACGTCCACCCGGAGTTCAACTACGCCCTGGTCGACGTCGGCGACAAGCTGCTGGTACTGGCCGAAGAACTGGTCGAGTCCTGTCTGTCCCGCTACGGGCTCGAAGGCTCCGTGCTGGCGACTGCACCGGGTTCGGCGCTGGAGCTGATCAACTTCCGTCACCCGTTCTATGACCGTCTGTCGCCGGTGTACCTGGCCGACTACGTGGAGCTGGGCGCAGGCACTGGCGTGGTTCACTCCGCGCCAGCCTATGGCGTCGACGACTTCGTGACCTGCAAGAAATACGGCATGGTCAACGATGACATCCTCAACCCGGTCCAGAGCAACGGCGTCTACGTACCGTCCCTGGAGTTCTTTGGCGGCCAGTTCATCTGGAAAGCCAACCCGGCCATCGTCGACAAGCTGAGCGAAGTCGGTGCGCTGTTGCACACCACTGTCATCGAACACAGCTACATGCACTGCTGGCGCCACAAGACTCCGCTGATCTACCGCGCCACCGCGCAGTGGTTCATCGGCATGGACAAGCAGCCTGCCAACGGCGACACCCTGCGCCAGCGTTCGCTCAAGGCCATCGAGGACACCCAATTCGTCCCGGCCTGGGGCCAGGCGCGCCTGCACTCGATGATCGCCAACCGTCCGGACTGGTGTATCTCCCGTCAGCGCAACTGGGGCGTGCCGATCCCGTTCTTCCTGAACAAAGAGAGCGGCGAGCTGCACCCGCGTACCGTCGAGTTGATGGAAGCCGTTGCCAAGCGCGTCGAAGTCGAAGGCATCGAAGCCTGGTTCAAGATGGACGCCGCCGAGCTGTTGGGCGACGAAGCGCCGCTGTACGACAAGATCAGCGATACCCTGGACGTCTGGTTCGACTCCGGCACCACCCACTGGCACGTGCTGCGCGGTTCGCACCCGATGGGCCATGAGAGCGGCCCGCGCGCCGACCTGTACCTGGAAGGTTCGGACCAGCACCGCGGCTGGTTCCACTCGTCGCTGCTGACCGGATGCGCCATCGATAACCACGCGCCGTACCGCGAATTGCTGACCCACGGTTTCACCGTCGACGAGGCCGGCCGCAAGATGTCCAAGTCCCTGGGCAACGTGATCGCGCCGCAGAAAGTCAACGACACCCTGGGCGCCGACATCATGCGCCTGTGGGTCGCCTCCACCGACTATTCCGGCGAGATGGCGGTTTCCGAGCAGATCCTGCAGCGCAGCGCGGACGCCTACCGGCGCATCCGTAATACTGCGCGCTTCCTGCTGTCGAACCTGACCGGTTTCAACCCGGCCACTGACCTGCTGCCGGCCGAAGACATGCTGGCCCTGGACCGCTGGGCCGTGGACCGTACCCTGCTGTTGCAACGCGAGTTGCAGGAGCACTACGGCGAATACCGCTTCTGGAACGTCTACTCGAAGATACACAACTTCTGCGTGCAGGAGCTGGGTGGTTTCTACCTCGACATCATCAAGGATCGCCAGTACACCACCGGCGCCAACAGCAAGGCACGCCGTTCGTGCCAGACCGCGCTGTTCCACATCAGCGAGGCGCTGGTGCGTTGGATCGCGCCGATCCTGGCGTTCACCGCCGACGAGCTGTGGGAGTACCTGCCGGGCGAGCGCAACGAGTCGGTGATGCTCAACACTTGGTACGAAGGCCTGACCGAATTGCCGCAAGGCTTCGAGCTGGACCGTGCCTACTGGGACCGGATCATGGCGGTCAAGGCAGCGGTCAACAAGGAAATGGAGATCCAGCGCGCGGCCAAGGCCGTCGGTGGCAACCTGCAGGCCGAAGTGACCCTCTACGCCGAGGAGGCCCTGAGCGGCGACCTGGCCAAGCTGGGCAACGAACTGCGCTTCGTGCTGATCACCTCCACCGCCAGTGTCGCGCCGTTGGTGCAGGCCCCGGCCGATGCCGTGGTGACCGAAGTGGCGGGGCTGAAACTCAAGGTGGTCAAGTCGAGCTTCGTCAAGTGCGCCCGTTGCTGGCACTGCCGCGAGGACGTCGGTGTGAACCCGGAGCATCCGGAAATCTGCGGGCGTTGTGTCGATAACATCAGCGGTACCGGTGAGGTTCGCCACTATGCCTAACGCAGCGGGCCGTTTCGGACGGCTGGGCTGGCTCTGGTTGAGCGTGCTGGTTCTGGTCATCGACCAGGCCAGCAAGTTCTACTTCGAAGGCTCGTTGACCATGTACCAGCAGATCGTGGTCATCCCCGACTACTTCAGCTGGACCCTGGCCTACAACACCGGCGCGGCATTCAGCTTCCTGGCCGACGGTTCGGGCTGGCAGCGCTGGCTGTTCGCCCTGATCGCCGTGGTGGTCAGCGCGGTGCTGGTGGTCTGGCTCAAGCGCCTGGGCCGCGACGAAACCTGGCTGGCCGTGGCGCTGGCGCTGGTGCTCGGCGGCGCCCTGGGCAATCTCTATGACCGCATTGCCCTGGGCCACGTGATCGATTTCATCCTGGTGCATTGGCAGAACCGCTGGTATTTCCCGGCGTTCAACTTCGCTGACAGCGCCATTACCGTGGGCGCCATCATGCTGGCCCTGGACATGTTCAAGAGCAAGAAAACCGGAGAAGCCGTCCATGACTGAGCAGCGTATCGCTCAAAACACCGAAGTGAAGCTGCACTTCGCCCTGCACCTGGAAAACGGCGACACTGTCGACAGCACCTTCGACAAGGCCCCGGCCGTGTTCAAGGTGGGCGACGGTAACCTGTTGCCAGGCTTCGAGGCGGCGATCTTCGGGTTCAAGGCCGGCGACAAGCGCACCGTGGTTGTGACACCGGAAAACGCCTTTGGTCAGCCCAACCCGCAAAACGTGCAGACCATGCCACGCTCGCAGTTCCAGGACATGGAGCTGTCCGAAGGCTTGCTGGTGATCTTCAATGACGCAGCCAATACCGAGTTGCCGGGTGTGGTGAAGGCTTTTGACGACGCCCAGGTGACCGTGGACTTCAATCACCCCTTGGCGGGCAAGACCTTGAACTTCGAAGTGGAAATCCTTGAGGTCAAGGCTTTGTAATTGGCCGGAAGCGGTCAAGTGTGGGAGCGGGCTTGCTTGCGAAGACGGAGTGTCAGCCAACATCAATGTTGGATGTAAGGTCCTCTTCGCGAGCAAGCCCGCTCCCATAAGGTATCTCCATTGTGTTCGAGCCCTTCGTTCGATCAACAGGCAAGACACGAGGCACAGCATGCAAATCAAACTCGCCAATCCCCGTGGCTTCTGCGCCGGTGTGGACCGGGCGATCGAAATCGTCAACCGCGCCCTGGAAGTCTTCGGGCCGCCGATCTATGTGCGTCACGAAGTGGTCCACAACAAGTTCGTCGTCGAAGACCTGCGCAGCCGCGGAGCCATTTTCGTCGAGGAGCTGGACCAGGTGCCGGACGACGTCATTGTGATCTTCAGTGCCCACGGGGTTTCCCAGGCGGTGCGTACCGAAGCGGCAGGGCGTGGTCTGAAGGTGTTCGACGCGACCTGCCCCTTGGTGACCAAGGTGCACATCGAAGTGGCGCGCTACAGCCGTGACGGTCGCGAATGCATCCTGATCGGCCACGAAGGGCACCCGGAAGTCGAAGGCACCATGGGCCAGTACGACGCCAGCAATGGCGGCGCGATCTACCTGGTGGAGGACGAGGAGGACGTGGCTGCCTTGCAGGTGCGTAACCCGGAAAAACTCGCCTTCGTCACCCAGACCACCCTGTCCATGGACGACACCAGCCGGGTGATCGATGCGTTGCGTACGCGCTTCCCAGCCATTGGCGGCCCGCGCAAGGACGACATCTGCTACGCCACCCAGAATCGCCAGGATGCAGTCAAGCAACTGGCTGACGAGTGCGATGTCGTGTTGGTGGTCGGCAGCCCGAACAGCTCCAACTCCAATCGCCTGCGCGAACTGGCCGAACGCATGGGAACGCCGGCCTACCTGATCGACGGTGCCGAGGACATGCAGCGCAGCTGGTTCGACGGCGTCGAGCACATCGGCATTACCGCAGGTGCTTCAGCGCCGGAAGTCCTGGTGCGTGGTGTGATCCAGCAGTTGCAGGCCTGGGGTGCTATCGGTGCCGATGAACTGGCCGGCCGGGAGGAAAACATCACGTTCTCCATGCCCAAGGAACTACGCGTCCGCTCCCTGCTTTAAGCGCTTTTCGCACAGGGCCTGCGTACTTTCCTCGTTGCGCAGGCTGACGCGGCCGGTGGGTGACAGCACCACCTGGTGATGGCTGATGGGCTGGTGCCGGGCGCATATGTGCAAGGTACCTGCCTGAAAGGCGCCGCTGGGCAATAGCGCCGCGCCATGGCCGGCGAACGTTACCCTGTGCTTCACCGGCCAGTTACCCACCACCAGGGTGCGATGGCTGCGCTGTTCCAGCAATGTCTGGCCATTGTCGTCCAACCTGATCTGCCACCCTTGGCTCCAATCGTTGTCTATCCCTTGAATGGTCACGGTCCGATTGCGGCTGATGGCTTCGCTGCGGGCATTGCGCAAACCGCTGGCTAACCGTTGCGCGGTGTCATGGCGTTCAGTGGATTCCACCAGCGCCTTGAAGCTTGAGCTGGCCCACGGCAGAACAATTGTGACAATCGCCAGTCCCATGAGCAGTTCGATCAGGCTGAAACCCTGTTGGGGCATGGTGTCTCCTCCCTGGAGGGTGTGGGGAGGTCCTTGAATACTTGGGGACCTCATTGTGGCAGGGGGCTTGTTGTGGCGAGGGAGCAAGCTCCCTCGCCACAACATTGCCTGAACTGCATCAAGCACCCGCCAATGGTTTGTTCTAGCGTTACAGAAGCAGGTATAGCCGACGGCAACGGAGGGCATCGATGGATCTTCGTACAAAAGGTTTCACGCTGATCGAGGTGCTGGTGGCCCTTGGCGTACTGCTGATCCTCATCACGATGGCGGTGCCGGCGTTCACCGGCTCGATGCAGAGTACCAAGGCGGATACGGAGATCGGCGATCTGCGCCGGGCCTTGAACTTTGCCCGCATGGAAGCGATCGACCGGGGTGTCACCACGCGCATTCGCCCCACCGCCCAGGGCAGCGTCTGGAGCGGCGAATTGACGGTGTATGACAGTACTGGCAATCCGGCCAATGTATTGCGGGTTGTTCCCGCGATGAGCAGTGGTGCGACTCTGACGCTAACCTCAGAGGTGACCAACATTGATTTCAATAACCTGGGTGGGTTATCGGCACCGGCCACCCCGGTGAGCTTCAATTATGTGCGGGGCGCGCAGAGCCGGACGCTGAGCGTTTGCCTCAATGGACGAATCGTATTGGGTGGAAGTTGCGGATGAAGGGTTGCAGTAAAAGGCCACAGGAGGGCATGACACTGATCGAAGTGCTGGTGGCTGTGCTGATTCTCGGCGTGGGTCTGCTGGGGGCGGCGATGATCCAGCTCAATGCCTTGAAGTACACCGACAGCTCGCGCATGACCAGCCAGGCCAGCTTCATCGCCTACGACATGCTGGACCGTATCCGCGCCAACTCCGGCGCCGACTACACCGTGGCGCCACCCAGCTCACCCAACCTCAACGTGACCCGAGACCAGGACCTCTACGATTTCAAGACCAACATCACCAGCTTCGGCGGCGCCACGGCCACCGGGACCATCGCGCTGAACCAGCGTGTCTACACCATCACCATTTCCTGGGACGATGCCCGGGCTGCCAACACCAGCAATGCGACCGATGCTCGGCGTAGTTTCGTGCTGACCAGCCGCGCCGCTGTCGATCCGGTGGGGACGCCATGAACAAGGGCTGCCGGGGCTTTGGCCTGATCGAGTTGATGATCGCGCTGGTCATCAGTCTCATCGTGGTCCTGGGTGTGGTGCAGATCTTCATCGCTGCCAAGAACACCTACATCAGCCAGAGTGCGGCGGCGGTGATGCAGGAGGATGCACGCTTTGCCTTGAGCAAGATGGTCCAGGAGATTCGCATGGTGGGGATGTTCGGTTGCCTGGGCAGCATCACCGACGCGTCCTCGGCGGGGGACTTCAACGCCAGTCAGATCACGCCGATCCGCTGGGACAACGCCAACCAGAAAATGACCCTGGTGACGGCGGATGTGGGCAACAGTGGCGGCGTGCCGACCTGGACCGTCCTGTCCGACTGCCGTACCACGGCCACGGCCTATACCGGTGCGCGGGCTCCCGCAGCCGGGCAGCTGGCGTTTCCGGTACGCCGGTTGATCTATAGCTTCAGCAACAACCAGTTGTCGATGGGCACCGGGGCCGGCAATCCGACCCTGGCGGTGCTGGTGGACAACGTCCGCACGTTCAACGTGACCTTCGGCGTGGCCGGCAGCTCGACGGACATCGCGGCCTCAAGCTACAGCAGCAACCCGCCTGATCCGGCGTTGATCCGCAGCGTGCGCCTGACCCTGACGCTCTTCGATCCGAAGAACAACGTACGCGACCAGACCTTCAACGTGGTTGCCGCCTTGCGCAACCGGCTCTTGTGAGGGGCGACTGATGAGATCGAGAGCCTTCGGGCAGCGTCAGCGCGGCATGGCATTGCTGGTCAGCCTGGTTTTCCTGCTGCTGCTCACGCTGATCGGCCTGTCGTCGATGCAAAGCGCCACCCTCCAGGAAAAAATGACCAGCAGCGTCATGCTGCGCAACCAGTCGTTTCAGATGGCCGAGGCTGCACTGCGGATGGGCGAGAACGCCGTGCAGGTGGAGACGTATGCGCTGGCAGTCTGCACCACTGCTATTCAATGCGCGCCGCCGGCGGAGTCGGCCACGCTGACGGGGGCTGGGCGCAACTCATCGTCAGGGGTCATCTGGGTCGCCGCTGCTGGCGGGTTTTATGGCGTGCAGAACATCGGCACCACGCTTGCGGCGGTCAATGTGCCGAACGGGACATCGGCGACGCTGTACCGGATCACGGCGGTGGCGGTGGTGGGAAACAACCAGCGCAGCGTGGTGGAGAGCATCTATGCGAAATATTGAGGCTCGCCATGGCTGGAAGCAGGCACTGTGGGGAGTGCTGCTCAGCCTTTATCTGACGGCCCCGGTCTATGGCTTCACGCCGTCGGATTCGCCGTTGTTGAGTGCGGCTGCGGTGACGCCGAACGTGATGTTGTTGATCGATGATTCGGGAAGTATGAATAACATCATCTGGGCGGCCGGGTTTGATCCGACGGCGACGCAATTGCGCACGTTTGCATGCAATTCCAGTAGCAATTGTAACGACAGGTATGAACTGGACCTGGACGACTCGAACATTCTGTTATTGAGCCTACTGCGCGGTGGTTGCTCATCTGGCTGGTACGGTTTTTATCGTTCGAGCATTGGCCGGGTCTGTCTTCGTCTTCCAGATCCCGTGGGCGGTGGTAATACCCGTTACACCGCCAGGTACTTGGCCTATCTCGTGACATTGGCCAACGGTTCGAGCCGGGACTTCACCACGGGCACGATTCCCACCGACTACCGGATAAACGTGGCGCGTGACGTTTCCAATGACCTGGTCGCCAATAACCGCGCCTTGCGCATCGGCCTTGCCACGTTCAATCCACCCAACAGCAGCAACTCAGGCCCAGGCGGTTACATCGCCCGGGCCATCAGCGACCTTTCGCCCGTCAGCGGCAGCGTCACCCAGACCCAGGCCAACGCCAACTACAGCGCCTTGATCACCGCCATCAACGCCCTGGGGGCCGTCGCGAATACACCGCTGGCCGAGAGCTATTACGAAGTCACCCGCTACTTCCGGGGCATGGCGCCATACTACAACGGCACGCCCAGTACCTATACCAGCCCGATCCAGTACCGCTGTCAGAAAAACTTTGGCGTGGTGATCACCGACGGCTTCCCCACCTTTGACCGGACGTTCCCCACCAACGATCCGCAGGCCATCGCGCCGGGCGGCCCTCGCTTACCCAACTGGGATGGCATCAGCGCCAACGACGGCGACAACCCCACTGGTGACGGCGAAGGTGACACGCTGTACCTGGACGACATCGCCAAGTTCGCCTTCGACATCGACATGCGCTCCACCGGCACCGATGTCACCGGCAAGAGCTGGGACACCACGGATTTCTCCCGGCAGTACCTCAATACCTACACCGTCGGTTTCACCGCGACCAACCAGATGCTGTCCGATGCGGCCCGCTATGGCGCCGGCAAGTATTACCAGGCGACCGACAGCGAAGGCTTGAGCTCGGCCCTGACATCCGCGCTGAGCGACATCACCTCCAAGGCCGGGTCGGGGGGCGGTGGCACGACCAACGGTGCGACGCTGTCCAGCACGTCCAGCTTCTACCAGACCACCTACGACCCCAAGGACTGGCGCGGCACCATTCGGGCGTTCGGCTTCACCTCGGCAGGCACGGTCAACAGGGCTGCAGTGCAATGGACCACCGACACCGCCATTGTCCCCGGCGCCACGGCGCCGCTTTATCAATCGTGGAACACCGCGACCAATGCACCGGTGACCCTGGCCTACGGCAATTTTTCAACGGCTCAGCAAACCACTCTGAGCCAGAACCTGCCCACAGGGATTACCGGTAACGATCTGGTGGAATGGAGCAAGGGCACCAACAAAACCGGCTTGAAGGTGCGCAGCGTGTTGCTGGGAGACATCATCAACTCGCCGCTGGTGCTGGCGTCGCCCAATGACCAGACTGCCGCGGACCTGCTGAACGACACCAGCTACAGCACGTACCTGGTGACCAAGGCGACGGCCATGAACACCAGCCTCTTGGTGAATGCCAACGATGGCTTCTTCAGCGTCATCAACGCTGCCAACGGCACACGGCGTTACGCCTATATGCCTTCGAGCGTGTTGCCAGGGCTGGATGACATCGCGAGTACCAATTACATCAACGGGGTGAGCCACAAATTCCTGGTGGATGGACAGATCGGTGTATTCGATACGCAATCGGGCAGTGCCTGGAAAACCGTGGCGGTGGGCGGGACCGGGGCCGGGGGCAGGACCTTCTTTGCGGTGCAACTGTTCGATGCGGCGGCCGGCAATACGCTTCGGGCACTATGGGAAATCAGCGCGCCGACCGTTGCCAACACGGCCAATACCTTCAATGACCTGGGCTATGCCTATGCCCGCCCTGAAGTCGCCCGGTTGGCGGACGGCCGTTGGGCGGCGTTCATCTCCAATGGCTACGGCAGCAACAGCGGCGTGGCAGCGTTGTATGTGGTGGATATCCGAGACGGTTCGCTGATTCGCAAGATCGTCATCAACAGCAGCGAGACCGACAATGGCTTGTCGTCGGTCAAGCTGCGGGTCAACTCCCAGAATGTGGTGCAAGCGGCCTACGGTGGCGACTTGAAAGGACGGATGTGGAAGTTCGACCTCAGCGGCACGTCGCCGACCACCTGGGGCCTGGCGTTTGCCGGCCAGCCCTTGTTCACCGCGTCCGGCGGGGCGACCCAGCCCATCACCGTTCAACCGTTGCTGGCGGACACCCCCCAGGGTGGGGTCCAGGTCTTTTTCGGTACCGGTAAATTCAACGAGGCAACGGACAAGCTCAACAAGGACCTGCAGGGGTTCTATTCGATCTGGGATGCCACCGGTGGCGGCGGACAGATCACGGTGTCGAGCCTGCAGGCCCAGTCGATCACCGGCGTATTCTCCGGCAGCTCGGGGCAGTTCGTGACCACCAGCCAGACCGACGTGACTTACCCGGCGAAAAAGGGTTGGTACCTGCCCCTGGTGTACAACAACGCACTGACCGGGGAGCGGGTGATCAACCCGGCCAACCTGGTGCTTGGGCGCGTAGTCTTTACCACGGCCGCCGTGGACACTACCGACCCTTGCGCCAGCTTCGGGACCGGCAAGCTGATCGAAGTGGATGCGTTCAGCGGTAAGATGCTCAACTATGCGGTGCTCGACACCAACGGTGACGGCAAGCTCAACAGCTTCGATACGATCTCCGCCGGGGTGGTGTTCACCGGCGGTATCCCGACTTTGAGTGCCGTCGTCAGTGCCAACGGAGCCACCAACATGGTCGTGAACGATTCCGGTGGCGGTATCACCGACCTGCTGAGCAAATCCGTTGGCGGCAGTCGTCGCGTCATGTGGCGACAAATACAGTGAGAGGCAAGGACATGCGCAGAACCAATCGGGGCTTCACTTTGATCGAAATCATGATCGTGATCGCGATCATCGGTATTGTGATCACCGTCGGCTACCCGAGCCTGACCGAATACATAAAAAAAGGCCGACGTGCTGAAATTGCGGGGCTGCTGTCGGAACAGGCGCAGATCCTCGAACGTTACTATTCGAAGAACAACGTCTATACCAACGCGACCGGGCTGAGCAATGGAAACGACTTCTATACCATCAACCGGACGCTGGCGGACCAGAGCTTTACCCTGACCGCGGTACGCAGAAGTGGCTCATCCATGGCTACGGACAAGTGCGGTGATTTCACCATCAACAACACTGGTGTACGTAGCATGATCAACGCCGCTTCCGGGCTGACCACCAAGGATTGCTGGGGTCGCTGAGGCTTCTTTTCCGGGCGCTGTGTCGCGCCTTTCAGTCTTATGAGTCGAATCAATACATGACCAGGCAACAGCAAGTGGTGATTGTCGGCGGCGGAGTCATTGGCCTGCTGACAGCGTTCAATCTGGCGTCCGAAGGGCAACGTGTGGTGCTGCTGGAGCGATCCAGTGTCGGTCAGGAGTCGTCCTGGGCCGGTGGCGGCATCGTTTCGCCGTTGTACCCGTGGCGCTACAGCCCGGCGGTCACGGCGCTGGCGCATTGGTCGCAGGATTTCTATCCACAGTTGGGCCAACGTTTGTTCGCGGCCACGGGTATCGATCCGCAGGTGTATGTCACTGGGCTGTATTGGCTGGACCTGGACGATCAGGACGAAGCGCTGGCCTGGGCCGCGCGCGAAGGGCGACCGTTGCGGCCGGTGGATATCTCGGCGGTCCACGATGCGGTGCCGGTGTTGGGCGCCGGGTTCTCCCGGGCGATCCACATGGCTGGCGTGGCGAACGTGCGCAATCCCCGGTTGGTAAAGTCCCTCAAGGCTGCGTTGGGGACGCTGCCCGGGGTCACGCTGCATGAACAATGCGAGGTCAGTGGCTTCCTTCTCGACGGCGGGCGTGTCGTGGGAGTGGATAGTTCGGCCGGGGTGATTCATGGCGATCAGGTGGTGCTGGCTGCTGGGGCCTGGAGCGGGGAGTTGCTCAAGACCCTGGGCCTGAAGTTGCCGGTCGAGCCGGTCAAGGGGCAGATGATCCTGTACAAGTGCGCCTCGGATTTCCTGCCGAGCATGGTCCTGGCCAAGGGTCGTTATGCGATTCCGCGGCGTGACGGGCATATCCTGGTGGGCAGTACCCTGGAACGCGAAGGCTTCGACAAGACTCCGACCGATGCGGCGCTGGAGAGCCTGAAGGCTTCCGCGCAGCAACTGATTCCGGCGCTGGCGGAGGCTGAGGTGGTCGGGCACTGGGCCGGACTGCGGCCTGGGTCGCCGGCGGGTATTCCTTACATCGGCGAGGTGCCGGGGTTTGCGGGGCTTTGGTTGAACTGTGGGCATTATCGCAATGGGTTGGTGTTGGCGCCGGCTTCGTGTCAGTTGTTCGTGGATTTGATGTTGGGGCGTGAGCCGGTGATTGATCCTGCGCCGTATGCGCCTGCCGGGCGCTTGTAGGCGCTTTTGGCTGTACTGCGATCCCATTGTGGGAGCGAGCCTGCTCGCGATGGCGGTGTCCGGGATTTTGTTGGCCGGGTGTATATCCATTACTTCGGTAACGGCCACCTATGGTTTCGCCCTGACGGCGACCTACTTTCTTTCAAACGCCCGGAATGCCGGCCCAGAAAGAAAATAGGCAAAGAACGCTCCGCCCCAGCGTCCGGCCCCTCGCCAAGGCTCGGGGTTCCTTCGCTCCGGCATTCATCAGGGGGGCATCGGCTCCGGTCCGCTGCGCTTGACCTCCACTCGATGGGTTCGACTGCGTCGAACGGCGCTGCGCGCCATCCCCCTGATGAACGCCTCCACTCAGCCTGCCGAAGGGGCGGAAGATCAAAAGCCGCGGCGCGGCTTATAGTTCGACACGGCTCTTGAAGGTCTACACCGTTCCACCGCCATCGCGAGCAGGCTCGCTCTCACAGGGTTTTGCGGTGGCTGAGCATTCTCAATCTCCAACCTAAGCGAAACCCTGGCATCCGCCAACGCGACGCTCAGCGACCTGGCTTTCGAGCTTGATGGTTCGCGCCGGCATGTTGCCCTGGGTGTGCAGCAGCTGATCGAACTGAGCGAATTGCTGGCTAATCGAGTGTTGGATGAGTGGGGGCCGGTGGCAGTGGATTAGAGGAGATGTTGCAGCTCAGTGGAGCTGCAAGGCAACACAAGATCTGTGGCGAGGGGATTTATCCCCGCTGGGTTGCGAAGCAGCCCTAAATCCTTACACCTCGGTGTGTCAGGCAGATGGTGTTGACTGTCTTGGGGCCGCTTCGCAGCCCTGCGGGGATAAATCCCCTCGCCACAGGGGCGGCATGGCTCTTGGTTGATCAATCCAACCCCAATTTCTTCAACCGATAGCGCATCGACCGAAACGACAGTTTCAATCGCTGTGCCGCCGCCGTGCGGTTCCAGCGGGTTTCCTCCAGGGCCTGGAGGATGACTTTGCGTTCGACGTCTTCCAGATAGTCTTCCAGGTTGTCGACCCGCATCAAATCGGGGTTGGTGGTGTCGGTGATTCCATTGCCTTCGGCCAGGCGCAGGTCGTCGGCTTCGATCTGTTGGTGTTCGCAGAGGGTGTAGGCCCGTTCGAGCATGTTTTCCAGCTCGCGCACGTTGCCGGGGAAACGGTAGTTTCGAAGGGCCTCGAGGGCTTGGGGGTGGAGCCTGGCGGCAGGGTTGCCGGTGGTGGCCGCCAGGCGCTGGAGCATGTGGTTGGCCAGCGGTTCGATGTCTTCGCGGCGTTCGCGCAGGGGCGGTACGCGCAGTTCGATGACGTTCAGTCGATAGTACAGGTCCTGGCGAAAGCGTCCGGCGGCGACTTCGGCGTCCAGGTCCTTATGGGTGGCGCAGAGGATGCGGACATCCACCACTTCCTCCTGCTGGCCGCCAACGGCACGCACGGCTTTTTCCTGGATCGCCCGCAGCAGTTTGACCTGCATTGCCAGGGGCAGGTCGGCCACTTCATCGAGGAACAGAGTGCCACCATTGGCGGCCTGGAACAGGCCGGGCTTGTCCTCGATGGCGCCGCTGAAGCTGCCTTTTCGATGGCCGAAAAACTCGCTTTCCATCAGTTCTGTCGGAATCGCCCCGCAGTTGACCGGCACAAAACTCCGGCTGGAGCGGGGCCCTTGTTCGTGGATCAGCCGTGCCACCAGCTCCTTGCCACAGCCGGACTCCCCGCTGATGTACACCGGTGCCTGGCTGCGGGCCAGTTTTTCGATCTGTTTGCGCACGCTGCGCATCGGCGGGGAGTCGCCCAACAGGCAGCGGTCGATGGTGGCCGGGACGGTGGCAGTCTGCAAGCGCAGGGCGCTGGTCACCAGTTCCCGCAGTCGCCCCAGGTCGACCGGCTTGGTCAGGAAGTCAAAAGCCCCGGCCTTGAGGGCGTCGATGGCGGTTTCCAGGCTGCCATAGGCCGTGATCATCGCTACGGGCAGTTGCGGGAAGCGTTGCTGGATGTGTTGCACCAGTTCCAGGCCGGTACCGTCGGGCAGGCGCATGTCGGTCAGGCACAGGTCGAAGGCTTCGTCCGCCAGTAGGGACTGGGCCTCGGCAAGATTCCTGGCGCTGCGGGTGTCGAGTTTCATCCTGCCCAGGGTGATGTCCAGGAGTTCGCGAATGTCTGGTTCGTCATCGACGATCAGGATCCGTTGCCGTGAGCGTGTATTCAAATCTGTTTCCGTCCGTGAGCAAAGGTGATGCGAAAGCAGCCGCCGCCTTGGCGTGGTTTGAAGTCTAGGCGGGCCTGGTTGCTTTCGCACAGCTCACGGGACAGATAGAGCCCAAGGCCGGTGCCCTGGTTGCTGGTGGTGAAGAATGGTTCGAACAGGTGCGCCTGCTGATCCGGTGTCACGCCGGCGCCGTTGTCGATGATGTCCAGCGTGGGCAAGCGGCTGTAAGGATCGACGAACAGTTCCAGCCAGGCCTCGGCCTGTTCATGGGCCTGGGCACTGTGGCGCCAGGCATTGCGCAGCAGGTTGTCGAGCACCTGGGTCAATTGATCGGGGTCCATGAGCGTGGCGTAGTCGCCCGGGGCTATGTTCACATGCAATTGCTGGTGCGCGGCCATGCTTTCGCGGGCCTGTCGGGCGAACTGCTCGAGCCAGGCCCGCAGATCCAGGCGTTGAGGCGAGGTTTGCTGGCGCCGGGACAGTTGCAGGACGTTTTCAATAACGCGATTCATTCGTTGGGAGTGGTCTTGAATAATCTGCGTCAGACGCCGGTCGGCGTTGTTCAGTTCCTCGGACTCGCGCAGTAATTGCGCCGCATGGCTGATTGCCCCCAGGGGGTTGCGGATTTCATGGGCGATGCCGGCAGTGAGGCGTCCCAGCGAGGCGAGTTTCAGTTGTTGGGCATGTTGGGCCACCTGGGCCAGGTCTTCGAGGAACACCAGGGTCTGATGCTGTTCGTTGTGCCCAAGGGCGATGAAGCTCGGTTGCAGGGTCAGACCCGTACCGGCAATGGTCAGGCCAGGTGGACGCAGGCTGGGGTTGTTCAGCCATACTTTCAGGCTGTCGACGAGGGCGGTGGAGTAGTCTTCGATTGGCTGGCCGACCAGGTCGTGCATGCCCAACAGGTTCAAGGCGCTTTCATTGGCCAGTTGCACCCGGCGTTGACGATCGAGCACCAGGATGCCGGTGCGCATGCGTTGCAGGATCAGAGCATTGAGGGTTTCCAGGCTGGTCACCTCGCTGGCCCGCCGTTCGGCCAGGGTTTCGCTGGCTTCCAGTCGTCGGGTCAGCCCCTGCACCAGCAGCGCGGCGGCAAAGCACAGGGCGCCCAGGGTACCGGCCTGCAAATAGCTGCCGGGAAGGTTCGAGTCGTTCAGGCCAAGGAAGAAACTCGAGCCGACGATGCCGATCGTGGCGACGGCGGCGATCAACAGGCCGATCCGGCCGCGCAACAGCGTATTGCCGATGGCCACCGAGACGATGAGCAGGTTGCCGATGGCACTGGGGGCTCCCCCAGCGACGAAGAACAGCCACGACAGCAGCAGCACATCGGTGAGCGCCAGGCCGAACAGCCGGGCCGGGCGGCGGGTGTTTTCCAGGAACACCACCAGCAGGATGTTCAATACCAGGTACAACCAGCTGCCACTGCGCAGCAGGTCGTTGTTGGCGAAGGCCAGCAGGCGATTGTCCATGTTGCTGGAAATCAGCAGCACCAGGGTGATGCCGATGCTCAAGCGGTACAGGTGATAGAGACGCAGCAGGCGCTGCGTCTGTCTGACGCGGGGGCTTGAAGTCTCAGTGGTCACGAGGGCCCGGGCCTTGCTCGAGATGAGCCTGGCTGCAGTACCACTGTTGTTGGAGGGGAAGTGCCCGGTCACGCGGCAGGTGCACGCCACAATGGGCGCAACGCACCATGGGCGGCGCATCCTGTTCCCGGGAGGACTTTGCCGCGGACGCCTTGGGCTTCACGTTGCGAAAGATCCATATGGCGGAGGCAACTACAGCGAACAAGATTATTAGACGAAGCATGATGGGCGGCTTTCTGGCGAGAGATGAGCCAGTTTAGCCAAGGACTGGAGCGGCGCACAGTTCAATAGGATCCAGGCATGAAAAAGGGAGACCGTCGGGTCTCCCTTTCTTTTGAGGCCCTGTACTCAGTCGAACAGGCCGAAGGTCATGTAGCTGAACCAGGATCGGTCGCTGGAGCTCTCGGACTCCGGCTCTTCGATCACATCGCCATTCTCATCCTTGGGCTTGAGCTCGTTCGGAATGGCTTCCTTGGTATCCTGGAACTGACGCTGTACGTCCTGGTTGGCGCGCGTTTCACCCGGCGGCAGCGGTGGACGGGACTCGATCAGGCCCAGGGTCGCCTTGCTCAGCCATGAACGGTTGTCGGCTTCTGCCACGCGTGGGGTGAACTGGCCGTCGACCAGGGTAGGGTGGTCCGGGTAGTTCAGTTTCAGGGTTTCCAGGCTGCTGGCCGCCAGTTCGTCCAGGTGCAGGCGTTGGTACGCCTCGGTCATCACCGCCAGGCCGTCACCCACCGAAGGGGTTTCCTGGAAGTTTTCCACCACGTAGCGGCCACGGTTGGCGGCGGCGACGTAGGCCTGGCGGGTCAGGTAATAGTCGGCCACGTGGATTTCGTAGGAGGCCAGCAGGTTGCGCAGGTAGATCATGCGCTGCTTGGCGTCCGGCGAGTAGCGGCTGTTGGGGAAGCGGCTGGTCAGCTGGGCGAACTCGTTGTAGGAGTCGCGCGCGGCGCCCGGGTCACGCTTGGTCATGTCCAGCGGCAGGAAGCGCGCCAGCAGGCCAACGTCCTGGTCGAAGGAGGTCAGGCCCTTGAGGTAGTAGGCGTAATCGACGTTCGGATGCTGTGGATGCAGGCGAATGAAGCGTTCGGCAGCGGATTTCGCCGCTTCCGGCTCGGCGTTCTTGTAGTTGGCGTAGATCAGCTCCAGCTGGGCCTGATCGGCGTAGCGACCGAACGGGTACCGCGACTCCAGGGCCTTGAGTTTGGCAGTGGCGCTGGTGTAGCTGTTGTTGTCCAAGTCCTTCTGCGCCTGTTGGTACAGTTCGACTTCGCTCAGGTTTTCGTCTACGACTTCCTTCGACGAGCAAGCAGCAGTCAATGCGAGGATGGCGATCAGCAGCAGGTGTTTCACTTGCATGGCGGCTTGCGTCCCTATGACGGCCGCTGTCTTGGGCGGGGCCGTCCTGTTATGATGAGCGCCCCGTTGAAAGCCTCGGGGCAAAAGACGCCGTATTTAACCACAAGCGCGCAGCCGAAACCAAAGGCTGTGCCGACGCCCAGTCCGAGCATGTCCGATAAAATAGAACTTCGCGCAGAGGTGCCGTCCGATTTGGGCGGCCAACGCCTCGATCAAGTCGCCGCCCAACTCTTCACCGAGCATTCGCGCTCGCGCCTTTCCGCCTGGATCAAGGACGGCCGCCTGACGGTGGATGGGGCGGTCATCCGTCCGCGCGACATCGTCCATGGCGGTGCCATCCTCGAGCTGACCGCCGAACAGGAGGCCCAGGGCGAATGGGTTGCCCAGGACATTGCCCTGGACATCGTCTATGAAGATGACGACATTCTGGTGATCAACAAGCCGGCGGGCCTGGTGGTGCATCCAGCCGCCGGCCACGCCGACGGCACCCTGCTCAATGCCCTGCTGCACCACGTGCCGGATATCGTCAATGTGCCCCGGGCCGGTATCGTGCACCGTCTCGACAAGGACACCACCGGTCTGATGGTGGTGGCCAAGACCATCCAGGCGCAGACCCAGTTGGTCGCACAACTGCAAAGCCGCAGTGTCAGCCGCATCTATGAATGCATCGTGATCGGCGTAGTGACCGCTGGCGGCAAGATCAACGCGCCCATCGGTCGTCACGGTCAGCAACGCCAGCGCATGGCGGTGATGGAAGGCGGTAAGCCTGCGGTCAGTCACTACCGCGTGCTTGAACGCTTCCGCTCCCATACCCATGTGCGGGTCAAGTTGGAAACCGGTCGTACCCACCAGATCCGCGTGCACATGGCCCACATCAACTTCCCGTTGGTGGGCGATCCGGCCTACGGCGGTCGCTTCCGCATTCCGCCGGCCGCCAGCGTGACCATGGTCGAATCCCTGAAACACTTCCCGCGTCAGGCGCTGCATGCGCGTTTCCTGGAACTGGATCATCCGACCACCGGTAAGCGCATGAGCTGGGAGTCGCCGTTGCCGGATGACTTCGTCTGGCTGCTGACATTGCTCAAGCAGGACCGCGAGGCGTTCGTCGGATGAGTGACTGGCTGATACCCGACTGGCCCGCGCCGGCCCGGGTCAAGGCCTGCGTCACCACCCGTGCGGGCGGCGTCAGCGTGGAGCCGTTCGACAGCCTCAACCTCGGCGACCATGTCGATGACGACCCAGGGGCCGTCACCGAAAATCGGCGTCGTCTCACCGATCGATTCGCCATCCGTCCGGCCTGGCTGCGGCAGGTCCATGGGATTGCCGTGGTCGAGGCCGACCCGACCCAGGTAGCGACCGCCGATGCCAGCTGGACCGCCACGCCGGGTATCGCCTGCACGGCGATGACGGCAGACTGCCTGCCCGTGCTGTTCTGTAATCGCGCCGGTACTCGTGTCGCGGCCGCCCATGCCGGCTGGCGCGGGCTGGCGAACGGCGTGCTGGAAGCCACCCTCGACAGCCTCGCAACGCCCGCGGATGAGATTCTCGCCTGGCTCGGCCCGGCCATCGGCCCACAGGCCTTCGAAGTCGGGCCGGAAGTGCGTGAAGCATTCATCGCGCACCTGCCCCAGGCGGTACAAGCCTTTGTGCCGAGCCACAACGCCGGCAAGTTCCTGGCCGACATCTATGCGCTGGCGCGCCTGCGGCTGGCCGCGCGGGGTGTCTCGGCGGTCTATGGCGGCGGGCTGTGCACCGTGACCGATCCTCGCTTCTTTTCCTACCGTCGCAGCCCGCGCACCGGTCGCTTCGCCTCCCTGGTCTGGATCGAACGCTAGACTTGTCTGATCTGCATCAATAGCGCACTGCTTGAATCTTCCAGAATCGTCCACATCTATAACGGTATCTGGCAGGTTTCTTCATTCAGGATGTTTTTCGGTCCGGCCTGCTCAAAAGGAAGGTGACCTTATGCGTATTGACCGTTTAACCAGCAAATTGCAATTGGCGCTGTCCGACGCCCAGTCCCTGGCCGTCGGCCTGGATCATCCGGGTATCGAACCGGCGCATCTGATGCAGGCCATGCTCGAACAGCAGGGCGGCTCCATCAAGCCTCTGCTGATGCAGGTGGGCTTCGACGTCAACAGCTTGCGAAAAGAGCTGACGAAAGAACTCGACCAGTTGCCCAAGATCCAGAACCCGACTGGCGACGTGAACATGTCCCAGGATCTGGCGCGGCTGCTTAACCAGGCCGACCGCCTGGCCCAGCAGAAGGGCGACCAGTTCATTTCCAGCGAACTGGTGCTGCTCGCCGCCATGGACGAGAACAGCAAACTGGGCAAGCTGCTGCTCGGCCAGGGCGTGAGCAAAAAAGCCCTGGAGAATGCCATCAATAACCTGCGTGGTGGCGAGGCCGTCAACGATGCCAACCACGAAGAATCCCGTCAGGCGCTGGACAAATACACCGTTGACCTGACCAAGCGTGCCGAGGAAGGCAAGCTCGACCCGGTGATTGGCCGCGACGACGAGATCCGTCGCACGATCCAGGTGCTGCAACGTCGCACCAAGAACAACCCGGTTTTGATCGGTGAGCCTGGCGTGGGCAAGACCGCCATCGCCGAGGGCCTAGCCCAACGGATCATCAACGGTGAAGTGCCGGACGGCCTCAAGGGCAAGCGCTTGTTGTCTCTGGACATGGGGGCGCTGATCGCCGGTGCCAAGTATCGAGGCGAATTCGAAGAGCGGCTCAAGGCTCTGCTCAATGAGCTGTCGAAGCAGGAAGGGCAGATCATTCTGTTCATCGACGAATTGCACACCATGGTCGGTGCCGGCAAGGGCGAAGGCTCGATGGACGCCGGCAACATGCTCAAGCCCGCGCTGGCCCGTGGCGAGTTGCATTGCGTCGGCGCGACTACGCTCAACGAGTACCGCCAGTACATAGAAAAGGACGCGGCCCTCGAGCGGCGCTTCCAGAAAGTGCTGGTCGACGAGCCGAGCGAGGAGGACACCATCGCCATCCTGCGTGGCCTCAAGGAACGCTATGAAGTCCACCACAAAGTGGCGATCACTGACGGCGCGATCATCGCGGCAGCCAAGCTCAGCCACCGCTATATCACCGATCGTCAGTTGCCGGACAAGGCCATCGACCTGATCGACGAGGCGGCCAGCCGCATCCGCATGGAAATCGACTCCAAGCCGGAAGTGCTGGATCGCCTGGAGCGGCGCCTGATCCAGCTCAAGGTCGAATCCCAGGCCCTGAAGAAGGAAAGCGACGAAGCGGCGAAGAAGCGCTTGGAGAAATTGCAGGAAGAAATCGTTCGTCACGAGCGCGAGTATTCCGATCTCGAGGAAATCTGGAATTCGGAAAAGGCCGAAGTCCAGGGTTCGGCGCAGATCCAGCAAAAGATCGAACAGTCTCGCCAGGAACTGGAAGCGGCCCGGCGCAAGGGCGACCTCAACCGCATGGCCGAGCTGCAGTATGGGGTGATCCCGGACCTGGAGCGCAGCCTGCAGATGGTCGACCAGCACGGCAAGAGTGAAAACCAGTTGCTGCGCAGCAAGGTCACTGAGGAAGAAATCGCTGAAGTGGTCTCCAAGTGGACCGGTATTCCGGTGTCGAAGATGCTCGAAGGCGAACGCGACAAGTTGCTGAAGATGGAAAGCCTGCTGCATCAGCGTGTGATCGGCCAGGAAGAAGCGGTCGTGGCGGTCGCCAATGCGGTGCGTCGGTCCCGTGCCGGGTTGTCGGACCCGAACCGGCCGAGTGGTTCGTTCATGTTCCTCGGCCCGACCGGTGTCGGTAAAACCGAGCTGTGCAAGGCGCTGGCCGAGTTCCTCTTCGACACCGAGGAGGCGATGGTGCGCATCGACATGTCCGAGTTCATGGAGAAGCACTCCGTGGCTCGGCTGATCGGCGCACCGCCAGGTTATGTCGGCTATGAAGAGGGCGGTTACCTGACCGAAGCCGTGCGCCGCAAGCCATACTCGGTGATCCTGCTCGATGAGGTCGAGAAGGCCCATCCGGATGTGTTCAACATCCTGCTGCAGGTGCTGGAAGATGGACGTCTGACCGACAGCCATGGGCGCACGGTGGATTTCCGCAACACCGTGATCGTGATGACCTCTAACCTGGGGTCGGCGCAGATCCAGGAACTGGTGGGGGATCGCGAGGCGCAACGGGCTGCGGTGATGGACGCGATCTCTACCCATTTCCGGCCCGAGTTCATCAACCGGGTCGACGAAGTGGTGATCTTCGAGCCCCTGGCCCGCGATCAGATTGCCGGCATCACCGAGATCCAGCTGGGGCGCCTGCGCAGCCGCCTTACCGAGCGCGAGTTGAAGTTGCAACTGAGCGACGAGGCCCTGGATAAGTTGATTGCCGTGGGTTACGACCCGGTCTATGGGGCGCGGCCGTTGAAACGGGCGATCCAGCGCTGGATCGAAAACCCGTTGGCGCAGTTGATCCTGTCTGGTCGCTTCATGCCGGGTGAAACCGTAACCGGAACGGTGGAGAACGACGAAATCGTTTTCAACTGACAGGCTGCATCGTCGTTGACCGAATGGCCTCGCATTGCGAGGCCATTTTTTTCATCAGGCCGTTGAACTCAAAGGAAAAGGCTTGTAAAGTGCGCCCCGCAGTCAGTCACCCCCAAGGGTCACTTCTCCCTGAGAAGGAATCCAAAATAAGTTGCAAATCATTGTCTTGAAAGCAATTTAAGGGGTTGACAGAGGTTTTTAAGATTGTAGAATAGCGCGCCTCAGACACACGAACGCAGCGATGCTGACGGGTAGAAGAGGTTGAAGCTGGCTTCAATCAAGCTTCAAGGTTGCAACTTGAAATATCAGTTCCGTGATAGCTCAGTCGGTAGAGCAAATGACTGTTAATCATTGGGTCCCAGGTTCGAGTCCTGGTCACGGAGCCATTTCAATCGGGGTATAGCGCAGTCCGGTAGCGCGCCTGCTTTGGGAGCAGGATGTCAGGAGTTCGAATCCCCTTACCCCGACCATATTTGGGTCGTTAGCTCAGTTGGTAGAGCAGTTGGCTTTTAACCAATTGGTCGTAGGTTCGAATCCCACACGACCCACCATTTTTGAGACCAGTTCGCTGGAATCGAATCTTAAGATCAGAGGCCAAAAGCGCTGATCGAGGAAGGCGACTTGAAAAGGTCGCCTTTTTATTACCGGGGTATAGCGCAGTCCGGTAGCGCGCCTGCTTTGGGAGCAGGATGTCAGGAGTTCGAATCCCCTTACCCCGACCATATTAAGAGTCCTCGTATCGAAAGATACGGGGATTTTTTTTGCCTGCGCGAAAAGCGGATGTAAGTCTTAAGTTGTCGTACAACCTGCCGATAACCCACCGACAGGGGCGTGGCCCCATCTCAGGCCAATAACAAGAAAGGGCGCCCGTTATGTTTCTTCGTCAACTGAATATCGCCCCTCGCGCGGCGCTGGGTTTTGCCCTGATCGCCGTGCTGGTGGCACTGCTCGGGATGTTTGCGCTGGGGCAGATGTCGAGCATTCGCGACAGTGAGGTCGCGGTGGAAACCCAGTGGCTACCGAGCATTCGTGGCGGTGACGAGATTCGTGAATGGATGCTGCGCATTCGCACCATTTCCCTGCGCATGGCCTTGGACCAGGATCCTAAGAACACCTCGGTCTACCGTGGGCAAATGGACGTCCGTGACAAGGAACTGAGCGAAAAAATCGCCAGTTACGAAAAACTTGTCGTGACCCCTGAAGGCAAAGCGCTTTACGATCAGTTCAAGCAGACTTTTGCTGCCTACCGCGCGGGTATCGCGCAATCCTTCATCCTCGCGGAACAGGGGCGCCGCGACGAGTTGATCAAACTGCTGCTGGTGGATATGAAAACCGTCGTGGACGGCTCCGGCAAGCAGCTCAACGATCTGGCAGAACTGTTTTCCAAACAGGTGTCCATCGAGAGCCAGAAGTCCCAGGAACACTACGCCAAATCCCGCATGATCGTCAGTCTTTTCATCGTGCTGGCCGCCCTGGCTACGGTGGCCCTGGCGATGTTGCTGACACGCAGTATCGTCAAGCCCCTGGGTGAGGCGCTGGGCGCCGCAGAAAGCGTGGCTGACGGTGACCTGACCCGGCCAATCGAAACCCATGGTAACGACGAAGTGAGCCGTTTGCTCAAGGCCCTGGCGACCATGCAGAAAAACCTGCGCGATACATTGCAGAGCATCAGCGGTTCGGCGGCGCAGCTGGCAACGGCAGCCGATGAGCTGAACGCCGTCACCCTCGACAGCACCCAGAGCCTGCAGCAGCAGAACAACGAAATTGAACAGGCCGCCACGGCCGTTACCGAAATGACCACTGCCGTGGAGGAAGTGGCGCGTAACGCGGTCTCCACCTCCGACGCCACGCGTCAGTCCAGCGAGTCGGCATCCCTTGGGCAACAACGGGTCAGCGACACAGTTGAGGCGATTGGCGCCCTCGCCAGCGACGTGCAGGTGACGGGTGGGCTGGTGCAGTCCCTGGCCAACCAGTCGCAGGATATTGGTAAGGTCCTGGACGTGATCCGGGCCATTGCCGAGCAAACCAATTTGCTGGCTCTCAACGCGGCCATTGAAGCGGCCCGGGCCGGCGAAAGCGGTCGAGGGTTTGCAGTGGTGGCTGATGAGGTGCGAGCGCTGGCTTATCGCACGCAGCAATCGACCCAGGAAATCGAACAGATGGTCCAGGGCATGCGCAACGGTGCCACCCAGGCCCTGGATTCCATGCAGGCCAGCTCGACGCGCGCCGCAAGCACCCTGGCGATGGCCGAGCGGGCGGGGGAGGCGTTGCAGACCATCACCGCGTCGGTCAGTGAAATCCACGAGCGCAACCTGGTGATCGCCAGCGCGGCCGAAGAGCAGGCCCAGGTGGCCCGCGAGGTTGATCGCAACCTGGTGAGCATCCGTGATCTGTCGGTGCGCTCGGCCACTGGCGCAGACCAGACCAGTGCGTCCAGCCATGAACTGTCGCAACTGGCAAACTCGTTGCGTACGATGGTGCAGCGGTTTCAGGTTTGAGTGCGGGGTTGTAGACCCGCGCTGATGGCACTGCCGTCTTCGCGAGCAGGTTCGCTCCCCCTGTGGACTGAGTATCCACAGGGGAATGCGATCGCTGTGGGAGCGAGCCTGCTCGCGATAGCGGTGTGTCAGGTTCAGTGCAACTTGAGCCGCGGCTCGGTCCCGCGCCCGATCTTGCTGCCCAGCATCAACATGGCCGTACGGAACATCCCATACAGCGCCATCTGGTGCATGCGGTACAGCGATACGTAGAACATTCGCGCCAGCCAGCCTTCGAGCATCACGCTGCCGGTGAGATTGCCCATCAGGTTGCCCACCGCAGAAAACTTCGACAGCGAGATCAGCGAGCCATAGTCGGTGTACTTGTAATGCGGCAACGCCTTGCCTTCGATCCGCAGCTTCAAGGACTTGGCCAGCAGCGATGCCTGCTGGTGCGCCGCCTGGGCGCGGGGCGGTACGTTGCGGTCGCTGTCTGGTTGCGGGCAGGCGGCGCAGTCGCCGAAGGCGAAGATGTTTTCGTCGCGGGTGGTCTGCAGGGTTGGCAATACGTGCAGCTGGTTGATCCGGTTGGTTTCAAGCCCGTCGATATCCTTGAGGAAGTCCGGAGCGCGAATCCCGGCGGCCCAGACTTTCAGGCTGGCATCGATCACCTTGCCATCGACGGTGATCAGACTGTCGGCCGTCACCTGGCCGACCGCGGCGTTGGTCATGACATTGACCCCGAGTTTTTCCAGGGTCTTGTGCACAGGCCCGCCGATACGCTCCGGCAAGGCCGGTAGCACCCGTGGCCCGGCTTCGATCAGGGTGATGTGCATGTTTTCCGGCTTGATCCGGTCCAGCCCATAGGCCGCCAGCTCATGGGCGGCGTTATGCAGCTCGGCCGCCAGTTCGACGCCGGTGGCACCGGCACCGACGATGGCAACGCTGATCCGCTCCACGGCATCGTCCTGGCCGGCGTGGGCGCGCAGGTAATGATTGAGCAGTTGCTGGTGGAAGCGCTCGGCCTGTTTGCGGGTATCGAGGAACAGGCAATGCTGCGCCGCGCCCTCGGTGCCGAAGTCGTTGGTGGTGCTGCCGACGGCAATGACCAGGGTGTCGTAGCCCAGCACGCGGGCCGGCAACAGTTCCACGCCGGCTTCGTCGTAGGTGGCAGCCAGCTGGATACTTTTGCGTTCGCGGTCCAGGCCGCTCATGCGCCCGAGCTGGAACTCGAAGTGGTTCCATTTCGCCTGGGCGACGTAGTTGAGTTCGTCTTCGGAGGAGTTCAGGGAGCCGGCCGCCACTTCGTGCAGCAGGGGTTTCCAGATATGGGTCAGGTTCGCGTCGACCAGCATCACACTGGCCGTGCCACGCTTGCCCAGAGTCTTACCCAGACGGGTAGCCAACTCCAGGCCGCCGGCGCCGCCGCCAACGATGACAATACGATGAGTCATGGGGATATCTCGCAAGGCTAAAGGAAATCGGTGCCGTTACCCTCGCGAGCGCCAGTGTCGTATCCCTCGATAGCAGGCAGCTCATAGCGTCAGGTAACTGATCAGTCGGCTCAACAGGCCCAGGCCGATCGTCACGGCCAGCACCACCACCAGGAGCATCCACGGCCGGAAAGGCCGGCGCTCGACTCGGTGCTGGGACAATTGCAGGTACTCTTCGACATGCTTCTGGTCGTCAGGGTTCAGGCGGCTGGTCATAAAGGCCTCGTCAGGTAGACGTTGCGAAGTGTGTGTACGTTACAGGGGATTGCCTGCGGCTGCGAACAGCATAGCCGCCAGGTGTCGGACGCGGTGACGATTCACAGGCTGATCCCCACATCGAACACGATGCTGCGCCCCAGGTTGCCCCGCAGGAAGTCCGGGGCATCGGGATGGGCGAACAGCACCCGGGCGAAGGTCGGCCCCACCAGCGACAGCGAGCGCCAGCCCTGGCGCAAGTATTCGGTAGGCGGCGGGAAGTGGCTGTTGAGGTCCAGCACTTCGCGCTTCAGGCTGGCGAAGGCAATGATATCCAGCTCTCCCAGGTCCATGCCGCGTTCGGTGTAGTTGTGGGCTTTCTTGCGCAGGGTCGGCGCCAGCCTCAGCAGGAATTCATTGGCCGGAATCCGCCTGGGCTTGGCTTCACGGCGCACCAGTTGGCTCAGGGAGAATGCACTGCGGCGGCGTTGCAGTTCGTCACGCCATTCATCATTGAGCCGCCGGCCCTCGTCGAGGACGAAGAACACCTCGAAGTTGGCATCACGGAACAACACGTCCGGTGGCTCCCCGGCGGGGGCGAATTCGTCGGCGCGGTAGGGCACGTTCAGCCCTTGCAGCAGTCGCTGGCAGACCCAACGCTCACGCTCCCATTTGCGGGCATTGGAGAGAAACGCGTTGGCTTGCTCGGCCGCGATGGTCAGCAGGCGTAAGTAATCGGAATCATCCATGAGCTCAAGCTTAGCGTTCAATTGCGACAAGCTGGAAGCGTTGCGTTGATTAATGGAGCTTGGTTGGGGTGTAGACTCTGTCACCCAATCAAAGAAAAAAAGCTTTGCACAAACCCTTGTGGCGAGGGGGTTTATCCCCGTTGGCGTGCGCAGCACGCCCATAGTGGCCGCGCCTGGCCTGTCTGATATATCGCGGTCGCTGATTCTTGGGGCTGCACTGCAGCCCAACGAGGATAAATCCCTTCGCCACAGAGTCTGGGCGGCTGTTGGTAAGGTGTAATCCCATGATCGGAGCCGAACTGCTCTCACCACAGACCCTCGTGGTCGGCTGGCTGATTTATGTGCCGGTGCTGGCCTGGGCGGCGTGGCGGGCGCCGTGGGTGGAGCTGTTTACCGACAGCCGTCGCCAGCACCTGCTGTTCGGCACGGTGCTGGCGCTGTTCATGCTGTGGCTGGTGCGCCGGGATTTCGACACCGGTGTGTCCTATCACTTCATCGGCATGACCGCTGTGACACTGCTGCTGGACTGGCCGCTGGCGATGCTTGGCGGCCTCATCGCCCAGCTTGCACTGGTGCTGCTGGGGCGCCAGGACATGGTGGCGCTGGGCGTCAATGGGGTGCTATTGGTCCTGCTGCCGGTGCTGGTTACCGAATGCTGTGCGATCCTCGTGGAGCGTGCCCAGCCGCGTAATCTGTTCGTGTATATATTCTGCTCGGGGTTCCTCGCCGCGGCGCTGTCGGCATTGCTGTGCCTGCTGCTGGGGCTGGGGCTGTTGTGGTACGACGGGGTGTTCGCCATGCCTTACTGGCTGAGCGATTTCATCGGCTACCTCTGGTTGATCATTTTTCCCGAAGCGTTCATCAACGGCATGGTGATCAGTGCACTGGTGGTGTTCAGCCCTGAATGGCTGGAGACTTTCAACCGCACGCGCTATCTGTCGGCACCCTGGAAGGATGACGATAAATCTTGATGCATATCAAGGTCTTGCAGGCTGGTTCCGCTCATGCTCTGGAAAACTTCCAGGAGCACAGCGATGAGTGTTTATGAATGGGCCAGACAAGAGATCAGGCGTAGCCACGATGCCGCCATGGAAATCGGTTTTGATCCAGGCCTGAGTCTGCGAGCCTTGCTCAGTGCGATCGTGCAGCAGAGCAAGACAGTGCGCAGCGCCGAGGACCTGGCCGATGAGTTGAACTTCCTGGCGGAAAATCTCGACGATAAACAGGACTACGGTTTCATGCGGCCTTAGTGGTGTGAGCGGGGGTTGAAGTCTTCGCTGAACAGCTCGTCCTCGGCATCGGGGCTGACGGGGATCTTGTGTTCTTCCGACGCCCAGGCACCGAGGTCGATGAGTTTGCAGCGATCGGAACAGAATGGCCGGAACTTGCTCTCCGGAGTCCATTCGACAGGGGCGCCGCAGGTCGGGCAATCAACGGTTGGGATCTGGCTCATGTTTGGCCTCCACGTAATGTAAGGTAAAAATGATGCAAGCGTTCGACCTCGCTGTGCAGCCAGGCGAGGTCGCGGTCGTTGACCACCACGTCGTCGGCATGGGCCAGGCGATCCTGACGGCTGGATTGTGCCTGGAGGATCGCCTGAACCTGTTGCTCGCTGATCCGGTCGCGTTGCAAGGTCCGTTCAATCTGAAGTTGTTCAGGCGCGTCGATCACCAGGATGCGTTGGGTCATCGCGTACTGCCCTGACTCGATCAACAGAGGTGACACCAGGATTGCGTATGTTGACCGGGCCTGGGCCAGGTGATGGGCAATTTCGTCGGCGATCAACGGATGCAGCAGCGCCTCGAGCCAGCGGCGCTCATCGGCGTTCTCGAAAATCAGCTTGCGCAGGGCTGCGCGGTCCAGTGTGCCGTCGGCCTGAAGCACGCCCGGGCCGAAGTGTTCGGCAATTTTCGCCAGCGCCGGACGTCCCGGTTCGACCACCCAGCGCGCCGCATGATCGGCGTCGATCACATGCACGCCCAGGTCGATGAAATGCTGGGCCGCGGCGCTTTTGCCGCTGCCGATGCCGCCGGTCAGGCCGAGAATCCAGGGTTTTTCCACGGGATTGTTCATAAGGAAATCGTTAGAAACCGACAGAGTGCCAATAGAAGTCGGTTATTTGACCACCCCAGAGCAAGGCAATCCAGCCAGCAATGGCCAAATAGGGCCCGAAGGGGATCTGTGTCGAAGCCGGGGCATTGCGCATGCGCAGCACGATGACCCCGACCACGGCGCCCACCAGCGACGACAGCAGCAAGGTCAGCGGCAGGATCTGCCAGCCACCCCAGGCCCCGAGCATCGCCAGCAGCTTGAAGTCGCCATAGCCCATGCCTTCCTTGCCGGTGATCAACTTGAAGATCCAGAACACCGACCACAATGCCAGGTAGCCGGCCACCGCGCCCCACATCGCCTGGTTCAGCGAGACGAACAGCCCGAAGCTGTTGACGATCAGCCCCAGCCACAATAACGGCAGCACCAGTGTATCGGGCAGCAATTGATGCTCGGCATCGATCAGGCTCATGCCCAGCAGGCCCCAGCTCAAGACCATCACCAGCGCGGCTTGCCAACCGAAGCCGAAATGCCAGGCGACGAACGCCGACAGTGCACCGCAGGCCAGCTCGGTAAGAGGGTAGCGGCGCCCAATGGGGGTGGTGCAACTGGAACAGCGGCCATGCAATGCGAGGTAGCTGAACAACGGGATATTTTCCCAGGCCCGGATACGGTGGCCGCAGTGGGGGCATTGGGAGTGGGGCAGCATCAGATTGTAGACCGGGCCGGGTGTTTCGGCAGGCAGGCCCAGCAGATCGTGGGCCTGCAGCCGCCATTCCCGGGTGAGCATCTTGGGCAGGCGCCACACCAGGACATTGAGGAAGCTGCCGACGATCAGCCCGAGCAAAAGCGCTGTCAGCACGAAGGCCATGGGATAAAGCACGAAAAATTCGCTCAGGGGCATGTCAGATCGCAGAGCCGAGTTGAAAGATGGGCAGGTACATGGCAACCACCAGACCGCCGACGACCACCCCCAGGACCACCATGATGAACGGTTCCATCAGGCTGGTGAGGTTGTCCACCAGGTTGTCGACCTCGGCCTCATAGAAACTTGCCACCTTGTCGAGCATGTCGTCCAGCGCCCCGGATTCCTCGCCGATGGCGGTCATCTGAATCGCCAGGTTCGGGAATATGCCTGAGGCGCGCATGGAAAAATTCAACTGCATGCCGGTCGAGACATCCTGCCGGATGCGCTGGACCGCACGTTTGAACACCACGTTGCCGGTGGCGCCGGAGACCGAGTCCAACGCCTCTACCAGTGGCACGCCGGCGGCGAAGGTGGTGGACAGTGTCCGGGCGTAGCGGGCTACTGCGGATTTGTACATCAGGGCGCCCACCAGCGGCAGCTTGAGCAGCCATTTATCGCGCCAGTCACGAAAGCCCTGGGAGCGCCTGAGCGCATACCTCACGCCAAAAAACGCGCCCACCGCCCCGCCCAGCAGCAGCCACCATGAGTCTTGCATGAACTCCGACAGGCCGATGACCATCACGGTGAACGCAGGCAGTTTCGCGCCGAACCCGGCGAACACCGATTCGAATTGCGGCACCACCTTGACCAGCAGAATGCCGGTGACCACTGCCGCGACGACCACAACAGCTGCCGGATAGGTCATGGCTTTCTTGATCTTGGCCTTGAGGGCCTCGCTCTTTTCCTTGTAGGTCGCGACCCGGTCCAGCAGGGTGTCCAGGGCGCCGGCCTGTTCACCGGCGTCCACCAGGTTGCAATACAACTCATCGAAGTATTGCGGGCACTTGCGCAACGACGCGGCGAAACTGTTGCCGGCGGCGACCTCCTGTTTCACCTCGTCCACCAGCTTGCGCATGTTGGCATTGTCGAAACCTTCGCCAATGATGTCGAAGGCTTGCAGCAGCGGGACACCGGCCTTGAGCATCGTCGCCATCTGGCGGGTGAAGAGGGCGATATCCAGTGGCTTGATGCGTTTGCCCTTGCTGAATATCGAAGTGGATTTCTTGCGTACCTTTTCCGGGTTGATGCCTTGTTTGCGCAATTGCGCCTTGACCAGGGCCGGGCTCTGGCCGGTCAGCTCTCCGGACATCCTGGTGCCTTTGCGGTCTTTGCCTTCCCAGGTGTAGGTATCGGTTTTTACTGCCTTGACCGCCATGTTCAGTCCTTGGTGACCCGGTTGATTTCTTCTAGGCTGGTCACGCCTTGCATCACTTTGAGCAGCCCCGAAGTGCGCAGGTCATTGAAACCGTTCTTGCGCATTTGCAGGTCGATTTCCAGGGAATTTCCCTCGGCCATGATCAACCGTTGCAGCTCGGGCGTATTTTTCACTACTTCGTAAACCCCCACGCGCCCCTTGTAGCCGTTGTTGCACTGTTCGCAACCGACCGGCTCATAGATCGTGAATGAGCCGATGCGTTCCTTGGGGAAACCTTCCTTGAGCAGGGTTTCTTCGGGAATCTCCGTGGCTTTCTTGCATTGGTTGCACAGTTTTCGCGCCAGGCGCTGGGCGATGATCAGGTGGACCGCCGTGGCGATGTTAAAGCCGGGAATGCCCATGTTCTGC
The DNA here is from genome assembly GCF_007828255.1 of Pseudomonas sp. SJZ078. Classification (NCBI taxonomy): domain Bacteria; kingdom Pseudomonadati; phylum Pseudomonadota; class Gammaproteobacteria; order Pseudomonadales; family Pseudomonadaceae; genus Pseudomonas; species Pseudomonas sp. SJZ078. Next base: position 61,812 of record NZ_VIUG01000025.1, read on the forward strand.
AAGCGGATCAGGGTTTCGGCGGCGCTGTTGGTGTGCAGGGTAGAGAGCACCATGTGCCCGGTCTGGGCGGCCTTGATGGCGATTTCGGCCGTTTCCAGGTCGCGGATCTCACCCACCATGATCACGTCCGGATCCTGGCGCAGGAAGGAGCGCAGGGCCTGGGCAAAATCCAGCCCCTGGCGTGGGTTCACGTTGACCTGGTTGATGCCTTCCATGTTGATTTCCACCGGGTCTTCGGCGGTGGAAATGTTGATGTCCACGGTATTTAGGATATTCAAGCCGGTGTAGAGCGAGACAGTCTTGCCCGAGCCGGTCGGCCCGGTGACCAGGATCAGCCCTTGGGGTTGCTTGAGGGCTGCGAGGTAGAGCTCCTTCTGATCCGGTTCGTAGCCCAGGGCATCGATACCCATTTGCGCACTGGACGGGTCGAGGATCCGGATCACCACTTTTTCGCCCCAGAGCGTGGGCAGGGTATTGACCCGGAAGTCGATGGACTTGCTTTTCGACAGGCGCATTTTCAGCCGGCCGTCCTGCGGCTTGCGTCGCTCGGAAATATCCAGGCTGGCCATGACTTTCAGGCGCGCGGCGATGCGGCTGGCCAGTTGGGTCGGCGGCCTGGCCACTTCCCGCAACATGCCGTCGGTGCGCACCCGCACCCGGTAGGATTTTTCATAGGGTTCGAAGTGCAGGTCGGAAGAGCCGCCCTTGATCGCGTCCAGCAGCATCTTGTTGACGAACCGCACCACCGGCGCGTCGTCGGCGTCCTGGCCGGTGATGGCGTCCTGCTTGCGATCGTCATCCGATTCGATGTCCAGGCCATCGAGATCAACATCACCCATGCCTTCCAGGCCCGTAGTGCTGGATTCGAAAAATTTCTCGATGGCGTCGCTGAGTTTGTCGTCTTCCACCAGGATGGCTTCGGTGGTCAGGCCGGTACTGAACTGGATGTCGTTGATGGCCTGGTGGTTGGTAGGATCGGAGATCCCCACGAACAGCTTGTTGCCGCGCCGCCACAGCGGCAGGGCATGGTGTTGCCGGACCAGTTTTTCACTGACAAGCCCGGTGGGCTGGCTTTCCTTGTCCAGGCTGTTGAGGTCCAGCAGTGCAACGCCGAAATGCTCCGAAGCGATTTCCGCAACCTGGCGACTCTGGACCAGTTTGTTCTGCACCAGGTAGCTGACCAGGGGCATGCGGTTGCGTTGGGCTTGTTGCTGCGCCTGCTGCGCGCTCTGCTCGGTGATCAGCTCGGCCAGCACCAGTTGCTTGGTCAGGCCGCTGAGGGCGATGTCATTCATGGAAATACCGACTGCTGACAGTTCATGACTTATAGCCTAGTCAAGCATCGACGCCAAACCAGCGGGGCTGGGTGACAAAAAACGTCAGATAGTGCGGTTGTTGGGGTAGGACGTTGCCATTTCGTCGCCTGGAACCCTTTGCGAGCAGGGTCGCAAGGGTTGGCATGTGCCGTGCAATACCCTCTCAACCATGAGATTTCGCCTCATGCAAATGGAGAGGTCTATGAGCAAGCAGAATGGTTTTACCTTGATCGAGCTGCTGATCGTCGTGGCGATCATCGGCATTCTGGCGACGTTTGCGTTGCCGCAATATTCCAAGTACCAGGCGCGGGCAAAGGCAACGGCAGGGTTGGCGGAAGTATCCGCATTAAAAGTGCCGTTCGAAGACGTCATGAATCAGGGGACCAACCCTACGTTAGCCAACATTGGCGGTACAACGCCCACCAGTAATTGCACGATGAGTGCTTCAGGTACCGCTTCGGACGGTACGGGCACGATATCGTGCGCCTTGTTGAATGCGCCCTCTCCGGTACTTGGCAAGACCATTACAATGTCCCGCTCGGCAGCAGGTGTCTGGACCTGTGCTTCGACGGCGGCCCAGGAATACCTGCCGGCTGGATGCACCGGTGCCGCTGCCGGTGGTTGAGGGCATGGCCTTGCGAAGAACCCCGCTTTGACTGCGGGGTTTTTTACGTTCTCTTGCCAGTGAAAAAAGCTCGTTAATTCAGTTGTTTAAGAAGCGGAAAAAACCGCAACTTGCATGTACGGAATCAGTCGCTCATGCATTTTGCATGATCCAGTAAATCAGCGCTTCGCTTAACCAGTTGATTTATAAGAAGTTATTTTGTTCGTCAAAACTGGCACACCCTTCGCACTACTCCTGATAACCCTGCCGGGAGTTACCTCCGGCAGTTTCTGAGAAAAACAGGAGTAACTCGTATGAAGAAGTTCGCTATCACTGCCGCTACTGCTGCCGCGCTGACCTTGACCATGGCTAATGCATTTGCCGAGACTGCTCAAGCGACCCAGGCTCCGATGATGTTGGCTGCTGGTGAAGTGACTAAAGCCAAGGAAGAAACCAAGGACACCTGGATCACCACCAAGGTCAAGGCCGATCTGGTTACCGAAAAAGGTATTCCAGGCTCCGACATCAAGGTTGAAACCAACAAAGGTGTTGTATCCCTGTCTTCGACCGTTGCCTTAACCAAAACTCAGAAAGACTCTGCCATCGCGATTGCCAAGAAAATCAAAGGCGTCAAGGCCGTATCGGCTGATGGCTTGAAGGCCGAATAAGGCCAAGACTTCTCGCCTGGACTGGGAGAGGGCGCGGCAAACGGGCTGTGTCATACGTTTGCCGTTGCTTTGGAGTTCATGCGAAAGGCCACAGGGACGTGGCCGCCACAGGCCCTCGGCATTTTGCCGGGGGCCTGTTCTATTTTGGATGTAAGTCAGCCGACACTTGTGTTGGCCCGTCTACCGCCATCGCGAGCAGGCTCGCTCCCACATTGGTACTGGGTTGTTCCAAAAAAGTACGCTCGGCACCGATCCCCTGTGGGAGCGAGCCTGCTCGCGATAGTGGTGTCATTGCCAGCCTCAATGCCCACGCCGACTGGTGATCTGCACCAGCCGATTACCCTCGAAGCGCAGGAACTGGTACATGCCGCTGTTGGGACCGTATGTCCATTCTTCCACCGGGTATTCCTCCCGGCGATTGACACTGCGTTTGTAGCCCAGATCGTCCCGCGCAACCGGTTGCCCGCACTTTTGCAGCACTTCACTGGAGCGATCGCCAACGCTGATCAACTGGCTGCCGCAACGCAATGTGTCGGCAGCCGATGCGTAAGGGGTGATGAGCAGTAAGCCCAGGCCGAGCCAGTAGAGACGCTTCATCCTATTCGGCATCCAGATGCAGAGGAGTGATCACGCGCCCGTCGCTTTCGGCCTGGCCGAGGCTGGCGTCGATGAAATAGACACGGTCATCGGCCAACTGACCCTTGTCCACCAGGAAGTCCTTGATGCTGCTGGCCCGTTCCTGGCCCAGCTCGCGGAGCAATACGTCGCTGCCGCTCCAGAACTTGATGACGCCTTCACGCAGTTTCTCGATGCGGGCCTTTTTATCCAGTTGGGCCCATTCGGCTGGTGGCTGGGTCTTGAGACGGGTTCGGTAGATGCCTTCCAGCAACGGGGCCTTTTCATCTTCCGGTACCTGCAGCAGCGCAGCCTTGGCTGGAACCTTGTCGCCTCGGCGTTGCAGCATCTTGTAATAGTTGTACTGGTATTCGCGTTCCAGGCGCTGGCCGGCAAGCAGCGGCCCGTCGCTGCTTTCGGCGGCGGTGCCTTCGATTTCCAGGCGCAATTCCGGACGCTTGGCCAGTGCCTCGGAAAGCTTGAGCAGTACGCCTTCGTTCTCCGGGCTCAGGTCGCTGGAGCCTGGTGCGAAGGCGACACTGCCCAGGTCTTCCGAGCCACCGCCGGCTACCAGTCCGCCGATAAGTTTGAACGGCGCCTGGGCCGCTCGCACCACCAGGTTGCGCAGGGTCTGCCAGACAATCGGCATCACGCTGAACTGCGGGTCGTTGAGGTTGCCGGACACCGGCAGTTCGATGGAGATCCTGCCCTCGGAATCCTTCAGCAGCGCGACGGCCAATTTCAACGGCAGGCTCACGGCGTCCGGGCTGTCGACCTTTTCCCCCAGTTGCAGTTGCTCGACCACCACCTTGTTTTCGGCCTGGAGCTGACCCTTGGTGATCCGGTAATGCAGGTCGAGATTGAGCCGACCCTTGCGGATGCGATAACCGGCGAATTTACCGGAATAGGGCGTCAGCGTCGTCAGCTCGACCCGCTTGAAGCTGGTGGCGATATCGAGGCTTTCCATCGGGTTGAAAGGGTTGAGTGCGCCCTTGATCGTTACCGGCGCATAGCGGTCGACCTTGCCCTTGACGTCCACGCTGGCCGGTTTGGCCTGGCGGCTGTCGATGGTGCCGATCTGACCGTTGAGCTGCTGGATGGCGGTGGCGAAATTCGGCGTCAGGCTGAAGTCGGCGAAGTTGGCCGAACCGTCGTTGATGGCAATCGCGCCGACGTGGATACCCAGAGGTTTCTCCTGGGAGGCCGGTTTCGCTGAAGCGTTCTTCGTGCCGCTGTCCGGCGGCTGCGGGACCAGCAAGTCATCGACGTTGGTGGTGCGATCGTCGTTGATCATGAAGCGGGCATAAGGCTGGAACAGGCTGACTTTGTCGATGGACAGGCTGTCGCCATGCTGATAGTTGAGGCCTTCGAGCACCAGGCTCTGCCATTTGACGAAGTCACGGGTCTTGAGGGTATCGAGGGTATGCAGTTGGTCGACCTGGGCGCGACCGGTGACCGCGAAGGCCAGCGGCGCGGTGCCCTTGAGGTCGACCGCCAGATCGCTACCGAGCATCCCTGAGCGTAGCTCCAGGCGAATGAACGGGGTGATATAGGCCTGGGCGACCCGCAGATCGATATCCTGGGTCTTGACCTTGAGCCTGGCGGTAATCGGGTTCAGGTTGACTTCGCCGTCTGCCAGGAGCTTGCCCTGTTTACCCACCCCGGTATCCAGCTTGAGGGTAAAAGGCGAGCCGTTGAGGGTATCGTAGTTCTGCAGGTCGAGGTTCAGCGGGCCGACGTCCAGTGCCACGGCAGGTTGCGCCTGGCGGTCGGCCAGATGTACCCGGTAATCGCGCAGTTGCACATCCTTCAACAGCACCTGCCACGGCTTGCCGGGTGCCTTTGGTTCGGGTTTGGGGGAATCGGCCGCTGCCGGGGCGGATGCCGGCTCGACCTTGACCTGCGGTTTGGTCGGCTGGCTGGCGAAGAGTTTCTGCCAGTCCAGTTGGCCATCGGCCTCGCGTGCCGCCCAGGTTTCGAGCTTCTGGCTGCGGATCTTGCCTACGACCACCTGTTGTTTCGCCAGGTCCACCGTGGTTTCGCTGACCTCCAGGCGTTCGAGTCTTGCCAGGGGACGACCATCGGGGGCCTTGATGGCGAAAGGCGCGACACTGACGGCCACGTTGTTGAGCAGCAGCTCGGTGCCCTTGGCCAGGTTGAGCTTGTAATCGGTGCTCAGGTTGAGGATGCCGTTCTCCAGCACCAGCGGTACCGCATCGCGGACGTACGGCCACCAGAATTTCATCTGGCCATCGGTGACCTTGAGTTTGCCCTCGGACGCGATCGGCGAAAGGCTGAAATGACCGGTCCAGTCGATCTTCCCACCTTCGGGGCCGGCAGCCACCAGGGTCATATCGGCACTGTCGTCGGGCAGGGTGCTGAGGTTCTTCAGCTCGAAATCCAGGGTGTCGTACAGGAATTCAATGGGTTCGCTGGGGCGAAGGTCCTGGAAATGGATATAACCGGTGGCCAGCTTGATCCGGTCGACCCGCAGGGGAAACGGCTTGGCCTCGGGATCGGCTGGGGTCGGCTCGCTGGGTGGTAACTTGAACAGGCTCAGGAGGTTCAACTGGCCGTCCTTGGCGAACACCACCTCGGTCCTGGGCTTGTCCAGCTCGATGTCGGCCAGGTGCAGCGCGCCGGACCACAGACTGTCGATCTGCAGGTTGGCGTACAGCCTTTCGAAGCCCAGCTGCTCCTTGCCCGGCTCACCGATATTCAGGCCCCAGACGGTAACTTCAAGGCTGAAAGGATTGAGTTCGATGCGCTGGATCTGAGCCGGCACTGTCGCATGATTGGCCAGTTGCTGATTGGCGATTCGCAGGGCGATGCCTGGCAGTATCAGGAAACCCAGCAGGCTGTAGAGGGCCAGTGCGGTGAACAGGGCGCCGAGGGCGCGCAGCAATCCTTTGGGCATGTGTGGCTTCATCTGGTGGAATCGGAGTGCCTTGGAGTATGGCATGCGTTTACGGTTCCGAAGCCACTGGTATTTATGAGAATTGTCCGTTTTTTCCGTAGGAGTCCTGAGATTGGCTCAGAACTGCAGGATCAGTGTCTTGAGCGGGGGATTACGGTCCATGGAAGGAAAGTCCTCACCGGGCGTCAGCACGCTCCATTCGCGCACCGGCCGGCCGGTCTTGTCTGCACAGCGCAGGACCTGTTCGCGCCAGTCGTCCATGGACACCTTCGCCAGGTTGTTGCAACAGATCAGCACGCCATTATCGGCGGTGGCGAGCAGTGCCGGCTTGAGCAGGCTCTGGTAGTCCCGCAGCAGGTCCACGGTGCCGAAGGCACTCTTGGCCCAGGCCGGCGGGTCGAGCAGTACCAGGTCGTACTGGCGTTGTTCCAGGCGGACATAATTAGGGAGTTTCTGTCCGCGCCGTTGGCTGATGGGCAAGCCTGCCAGCTGGCGGATCGCCGGGAAGTAGTCCGACTGTACGAACTCCATGGGCAGTAACGCGGGGTTGAGCAGGCCGTTCTCGCGACCCACCGCCAGGTTGCCTTCGGCAAAGTCCAGGTTACACACCTCCCGCGCGCCCCCGGCCGCGGCACTCAGACCAACGCCGCAGGTATAGGCGAACAGGTTCAGCACGCTTTTGCCGAGGCTGTGCGCCTTGACCCAGCCCCGGGCATTGCGCAAGTCGAGAAACAGTAGCGGATCCTGCCCGGCATGGCGTCCACGCACTCGATAGTTCAGGCCCCATTCATGGCCGACCAAGTCTTGCAGAGCAGCTTCTTCGGCCTGATAGACCGTGTCCTGGCGATCGATCCGCGAGTTGCCCCGGGCACGGTCGTTGTAGACCAGCAGAGTGTCGAGGCCCAAGGTTTCGTTGACGATGCCGTGCAGTTGCAACAAGGCATCGCGTTCCAGCGACTGATGAAAGCTCTGCACCAGCAACTGCGGGCCGTAGCGGTCGACGGTCAGGCCGGGTGCGCCTTCCTGGCTGCCATGGAACAGGCGATAGCAATCGGTGCCTTGCTGGTGCAATTGGCTGAGCAGGTCTTGACGCTGGTCGAGGGCGGCGCGCAGCGCCTGATTCAAGGAAGACATGCCAAGCGCGCCTTAAGGAAATGAGGCGCGGGAGTTTAGCAGCTTCGGGAGGGATCGTTCCCACGCTCGGCGTGGGAACGCCGCAACGGACGCTCCGCGTTCGGCTTTTGGGGACGCGGAGCCTCCCTGGCTGCATTCCCACGCAGAGCGTGGGAACGATCAGTACGGTGGTTGTTTAGCGATTCAGGCGCTTGTCGATCAGCCCCTCCACCACGCTTGGATCGGCCAGGGTCGAAGTGTCGCCGAGGCTGTCGAGTTCGTTGCAGGCGATCTTGCGCAGGATGCGCCGCATGATCTTGCCCGAGCGGGTCTTGGGCAGCGCCGGGGCCCACTGGATCAGTTCCGGCTTGGCGAAGCTGCCGATTTCCTTGCTGACATGAGCCAGCAATTCTTTCTTCAATTCATCGTTGGCCTCCACCCCGTTCATCGGCGTGACAAACGCATAGATGCCCTGGCCCTTGAGGTCATGGGGATAACCGACCACCGCAGCTTCAGCGATGCTGTCGTGCAACACCAGGGCGCTTTCCACCTCGGCGGTGCCGATGCGGTGACCGGAGACGTTGATCACGTCATCGATGCGCCCGGTGATCCAGTAATCGCCGTCCTCGTCACGGCGGGCGCCGTCGCCGGTGAAGTAATAGCCGGGGTAGGGCTTGAAGTAAGTGTCGACCATGCGTTGATGATCGCCATAGACACTGCGGATCTGTCCCGGCCAGCTGGATTTGATTGCCAATACGCCGCTGCCGGGGCCATTGATTTCCTTGCCCGTTTCATCCAGCAGGACCGGTTGCACGCCGAACATCGGGCGGGTGGCGCAGCCCGGCTTGAGTCGCGGGGCACTCACCAGCGGGCTGAGCATGATGCCGCCGGTTTCGGTCTGCCACCAGGTATCGACAATCGGGCAGCGCTGCTCGCCCACTGCGTTGAAATACCATTCCCAGGCTTCCGGGTTGATCGGCTCACCGACGCTGCCGAGCAAGCGCAGGCTTTTGCGCGAGGTGGCCTGCAATGGCCCGGCCCCTTCGCGCATCAATGCGCGCAGGGCGGTGGGGGCGGTATAGAAGATGTTGACCTGGTGCTTGTCGATCACCCGCCAGAACCGCGAGCTGTCGGGATGGCTGGGGACGCCTTCGAAAATCAGCGTGGTAGCGCCATTGGCCAACGGGCCGTAGACGATGTAGCTGTGGCCGGTGACCCAGCCGACATCGGCGGTGCACCAGAACACTTCGTTGTCGCGATAGTCCAGCACGTACTTGAACGTCATGGCCGCCTGCAGTAGATAGCCGCCGGTGGTGTGCAGCACGCCTTTGGGTTTGCCGGTGCTGCCGGAGGTGTAGAGGATGAACAGCGGATCTTCGGCGTCCATCGGTTCAGGCGGGCAGTCATCGCTGGCGTCGTGCATGGCCTGGTGGTACCAGAGGTCGCGGCCTTCGACCCAGCTCACTTCGGCCTGGGTACGCTCGACCACCAGGACCGTGCTGACGTTCGGACAGCTTTCCAGGGCTTTGTCGACGTTACGCTTGAGCGGGACAAAGCGCCCGCCGCGCACGCCTTCGTCGGCGGTGATCACGGTGCGGCAGTCGGCATCGAGGATTCGGTCACGCAGCGAGTCCGGCGAAAACCCGCCGAACACCACCGAATGCACCGCGCCAATACGGGTGCAGGCGAGCATGGCGTAGGCCGCTTCAGGAATCATCGGCATGTAGATGCACACCCGGTCACCTTTCTTCACGCCACGGCTTTTCAGCACGTTGGCCAGGCGGCACACATGGTGGTGGAGTTTTCTATAGGTGATTTGCGCCGATTCGGCGGGGTCGTCGCCTTCCCAGATGATTGCCGTCTGGTCGCCGCGTTTTTCGAGATGGCGGTCGATGCAATTGGCGCTGACGTTCAGTTTGCCGCCCGCGAACCAGGTGGCGTCGCCGTTCTTGAGGTCATAGCGCTGGACCGTTTGCCAGGGCGTCATCCAATCGAGAAACCGGGTGGCCTGTTCCGCCCAGAAGGTGCTGGGGTGTTCTATGGATTCTTTGTAGAGGCGCTGGTATTCGTCCTGACTCAGTTGCGCAGCCCGGCGGACGGCATCGGCTTGGGGGTACTGGCTGATATCGAACATGACGGTTCCTTATTCTTGTTTTTGCGACAAGTCATAAAGATGCGCCCAGTGAATATCGAGTTCAAGTTGTACATGGAGCCAATGTGGGAGCGGGCTTGCTCGCGAAGGCGTCGGGTCAGCAACATGGATGTTGACTGACACTCCGTCTTCGCGAGCAAGCCCGCTCCCACAGGTCTGTGTGCGTTTGATCAGCCGCGATGACGTCCACGGAAGTAGTTGATCAGGCCCTGGGTCGACGCGTCTTCGGCGGCGCTTTCTTCGCTGCCCACCAGACGGTTGTAGACACCCTTGCCCAGCTCCTTGCCCAGTTCCACGCCCCACTGGTCGAAAGCGTTGATGCCCCAGACCACGCTTTGTACGAACACTTTATGTTCGTACAGCGCCACCAATGCGCCAAGACGCCGTGGGCTGATGCGTTCAACCACCAGGGTGTTGCTCGGGCGGTTGCCCGGGATGACCTTGTGAGAGGCGAGTTTCTGCACGTCCGCTTCGCTGGCGCCCTTGTCCCGTAGCTCGGCTTCGGCCTCGGCGCGGGTCTTGCCGAGCATCAGGGCCTGGCTTTGTGACAGGCAGTTGGCGTACAGCCACTGGTGATGATCGGAAACCGGGTTGAAGCTGACGACCGGCACGATGAAGTCGGCCGGGATCAATTGGGTGCCCTGGTGCAGCAACTGATGATAGGCGTGCTGGCCGTTGCAGCCGACGCCGCCCCAGATCACCGGACCGGTGTCAGTGGACACCGGTGTGCCGTCCTGGCGCACGCTCTTGCCGTTGGACTCCATGTCCAGTTGCTGCAAGTGCTTGGTGATGTTGCGCAGGTAATGGTCGTACGGCAGGATCGCGTGGCTTTGCGCGCCCCAGAAATTGCCGTACCACACGCCCAGCAGGGCCAGCAGCACCGGCATGTTCTGTTCGAACGGCGCGCTCTGGAAATGCTGGTCCATGGAATAGGCACCGGACAGCAGTTCCTTGAAGTTCGACATGCCGATGGCGAGGGCGATTGGCAGGCCGATGGCCGACCACAGCGAGTAGCGCCCGCCGACCCAGTCCCACATCGGGAAGATGTTTTCTTCGCGGATGCCGAAGGCCACGGCCGCCGCGTTGTTGCTCGATACGGCGATGAAGTGGCGATACAGTTCCGCTTCGGAGCCGCCCTGGGCGAGGTACCAGGCGCGGGCGGCCTGGGCGTTCTTCAGGGTTTCGAGGGTGTTGAAGGATTTCGACGAGACGATGAACAACGTGGTCTCGGCGCGCAGCTTCATGGTCAGCTCGTGGAACTCGCTGCCGTCGATGTTCGCCAGGTAGTGGCAGCGAACGCCTTTTTGCGCGTAGGACAACAGGGCTTCGGACACCAGTTCCGGGCCGAGGAACGAGCCACCGATACCGATGTTCACCACGTCGGTGATCGGCTTCTCGGTGTAGCCGCGCCACAGACCGTCGTGGATTCGGCCCACCAGGTCGGTGATCTGGTTCAGCACCTTGTGCACATCCGGCATCACGTTGACGCCGTTTACCAGCAACCGGTCGCCCACTGGCCGACGCAGGGCAGTGTGCAGGGCCGGGCGGTTTTCCGAGGCGTTGATGATTTCGCCTTCGAACAGCGCCTTGATCGCGCCCTTGAGGTCGACTTCATTGGCCAGGCCCACCAGCAGGTCGCGGGTCTGGGCGGTGATCAGGTTCTTTGAATAATCGAGAAACAGGCCGCAGCTCGACAGGGTGAATTGGTTGAAACGCTGCGGATCGGCATTGAACGCTTCGCGCATGCTGAAATCCTGCATGGCCTTGCGGTGGTCATTCAGCGCCTGCCAGGCGGGCAGGGCGGTCACATCATGAGGGTTTCGGTAGTACGCCATCGCTGCGGGTTTCCTTTTACTTGAACGACCTTTTGTACACTAAAAATTCCGGCATGGCCCGTAGAGGGCGTCCGGACACCTGCGTCGACACGATCTGCGGGCGCAGGGCGACTACAGTAAACCTCGCGTTGCGATCTGTCTTGGCTTTGTCAGACCGGTTCCCGGTACTTTTTTATACAACGGGGCTGGGAAGGGGCCGACAGACGGGAGGGCGAAGCATTCTTTTGGACAAGAATTACTCACTGTGGGAGCGGGCTTGCTCGCGAAGGCGGGGGTATCCGTCACATCAATGTTTAATGTGCCGACGCCTTCGCGAGCAAGCCCGCTCCCACAAGGGCATGGCACAGATCAGGCGACCTGCACCGGAATGGCATTGCTGGTGTGGCTCAGTTCGTTGCCCGGCGCCATGTACAGCATGCGGGGCTTGAAATTGACCAGCTCGGCTTCGCTGTAGTGGGCGTAAGCGCAAATGATGACGCGGTCACCCACCTTGGCCTTGTGGGCCGCGGCACCGTTGACCGAGATCATCCGCGAACCTTCTTCGCCGCGGATGGCATAGGTGGTGAAGCGCTCGCCGTTGTCGACGTTGTAGATCTGGATCTGCTCGTATTCACGGATCCCCGACAGGTCCAGCCACTCACCATCAATGGCACAGGAGCCTTCGTAGTCGAGCACGGCGTGAGTGACTTCGGCGCGGTGCAGCTTGGCCTTGAGCATGATGGCGTGCATGGGTTTCTCCTCTGGTCGGGTCCGAACGGCGGGCAGTTTGCCCGAAGGCTGCCAGGGCGGCAATAACGCCTCCGCCCTCCGTGGGAGCGGGCTTGCTCGCGAAGGCGATGTGCCAGAAACATCAATGGTTACTGACACACCGCCTTCGCGAGCAAGCCCGCTCCCACAGGGAATCATGGTGTTCAGGCGGGGGCGTCGAGGTCAAGGTGCAGATTGTCGATCAGCCGCGTGGAGCCGAGGAACGCGGCGACCAGGATCACCAGGTCGCGGTCTTCAGGCATGGCCGGGCGCAAGGTCCGGGCGTGGCGAATCTCCAGGTAATCGGGGCGCATACCGGCGGCTTCGAGTTGCTTGAGCTGCTCGGCAATCAGGGCCGGGAAGTCCCGCTGTCCTTGTCGGATCGCCTCGGCAATGCTGCTGAGGCTGCGGTAGACCTGCGGTGCCACGGCGCGTTGTTCAGGGCTGAGGAAACCGTTGCGCGACGACAGCGCCAGGCCGTCTTCGGCACGGACGGTCGGTTCGCCAATGATCTGGATCGGCATGTTCAGGTCGTGGACCAGCGCGCGGATCACCGCCAGTTGCTGGAAGTCTTTCTGGCCGAACACCGCCAGGTCGGGCTGGACCATATTGAACAACTTGCTGACCACCGTCGCCACGCCCTCGAAATGCCCGGGCCGGCTCGCGCCGCACAGGCCTTCGGACAATTGCGGCACACTGACCCGGGTTTGCCCGGCCATGCCATCGGGGTACATTTCCTCGACGGACGGGGCGAACAGCAGATGGCAGCCGGCCTGGAGCAGTTTTTCCTGGTCCGCCGCGAGGGTGCGCGGATACTTGTCCAGGTCTTCGCCGGCGCCGAACTGCAGCGGGTTGACGAAAATACTCGTCACCACGAAGTCGGCTCGTTGCGCCGCTTTGGTGACCAGTGCCACGTGGCCGCTGTGCAGGTTGCCCATGGTCGGCACGAAGGCGATGCGTTTGCCTTCGCTGCGGGCGCGGGCCACGGCGGCCCGCAGTTCACGTACGGTCTTGACGGTGTTCATGCGGAGAATCCGTGTTCGGCGCCAGGAAAGCTGGCCGCTTTGACTTCAGCCACGTAGGCGCTCAGGGCGGCCTGGATGCTGGGTTGTCCGGTCATGAAGTTCTTCACGAACTTCGGCGCGCGCCCCGTGAGCGATAGCCCGAGCATGTCGTGCAGTACCAGTACCTGACCATCGGTGGCATTGCCGGCGCCAATCCCGATGACCGGAATCTTCACCGCCTGGGTGATTTCTTCGGCCAGTTCGCTGGGCACGCATTCGAGCAACAGCATCGCCGCCCCGGCCTGCTCCAGCGCGATGGCATCGGCGCGCATCTGCCGCGCCTGGTTTTCATTGCGGCCCTGGACCTTGTAGCCGCCGAGCACGTTGACCGCCTGGGGTGTCAGGCCCAGGTGTGCGCACACCGGGATGCCACGCTCGGCCAACAAGTGGATCGACTCGGCCAGCCACAACGCACCTTCGACTTTTACCATGTGGGCACCGGCCTGCATCAGCACGGCGCTGTTGGTCATGGCCTGTTCGAGGGTGGCGTAGGCCATGAACGGTAGGTCGGCGAGGATCAGCGCATCGGTGTTACCGCGTTTGACGCAGGCTACGTGGTAGGCCATCTCAGCAGTGGTCGCCGGCAGCGTGCTGTCATGGCCTTGCAACACCATGCCGAGGGAATCGCCCACCAGCAACACTTCGACACCGGCCTCGTTGCAGGCGTGAGCGAAGGTTGCGTCATAGCAGGTCAGCATGGCGATCTTTTCGCCTTTCTGCTTGAGACCTTGCAGCGTGGTCAGGGTAATAGCTGGCATGAAAAAGTCCTCATTAGGCGCTCGTGAACTACTGCGAGTAACGCGCATGATTCGTCATATATACAGGCGCACCTTCTATGCGTGGTGCTTATAAGGCCTGGATTGCGCCCTTCAATGCCGCGTTGGCGGCAACGGGACGCCTATAGTCGTGAGGAGCACCGGGGAAGTCAATTGGATGTGTTACCGGCGGGTGTTACCGAGGTTACTGATGCGTTTCAGCCGTGGGGAGCGTATCGGATCTGACTGCCTCGTACCGGATCCCTGTGGGAGCGAGCCTGCTCGCGATAGCGGTGTGTCAGTCAACATCTACATTGATTGGCCACCGCTATCGCGAGCAGGCTCGCTCCCACAGGGGATGGTCTTCGTCAGGTGGAGGGCACGCGTTCCAGGCCGACGAATGGACAGGCGGCCAGCAGGTCCTGAAGCAGGCGCCCGTCGGCCAGGCGCAGGTCGGCAGGGGCCAGTTCCGCCAGTGGGTACAGCACGAAAGCCCGGGCGTGCATGTGGTAATGAGGAACCTTGAGCCGAGGCTCGTCGATCAGCCGATCGCCGTATAGCAGAATATCCAGGTCCAGGGTGCGCGGGCCCCAGCGTTCCAAGCGTTCGCGGCCCTGGCCGGTTTCGATGGCTTGCAGCGCATCGAGCAGGTCCAGTGGCGCCAGCTGACTATCCAGCGCCGCCACTGCATTGGTGTAGCGCGGTTGGCCGGGCAGCAGTGAATCGCTTTGATAGAACGCCGAGACGTCGACGAATCGGCTGTCAGGCAGGTTTGCCAGCGCCTGCAGAGCGTTGCGCAGTTGTGCCGCGGGTTCAGCCAGGTTGCTACCCATGCCGATGTAGATGCGTTCCATCGCTTACTCGCCCGACGCGCTCGGTACACCGGCACGCTTACGCTTGGCGCCGCTGCTGCGACGACGCTTGCGTGGGCCACTGGCGCCGTCTTCCTTGCCGCTGAGCTCGCGAATCATTTCGCGGCGCTCGCTGTCATTGGCATCCTGGTAGTCGGTCCACCATTCACCCAGGCCATCGGTCTGCTCTCCGGCGCTTTCACGCAGCAGCAGGAAGTCGTAGCCGGCGCGGAAACGCGGGTTGTCCAGCAGCAGGTCGGCGCGCTTGCCGCTGCGACGGGGCAGGCGTTCCTGCATATCCCAGATCTCGCGGATCGGCATCGTGAAGCGCTTCGGAATCGCGATGCGCTGGCACTGTTCGGCGATCAACTCGTGGGCGGCTTCCTGCATGGCCGGGATCGGCGGCATGCCGCGGTCCTGGAGGCGCAGTACCCGGGCTGGCAGGGCCGGCCAGAGCAGGGCGGCAAACAGGAAGGCCGGGGTCACCGGCTTGTTCTGCTTGATGCGCAGGTCCGTGTTGATCAGCGCTTCACTGATCAGGGTGTGGGTGTAGGTCGGGTTATGCTCCAGCGCCTCGGCACTGGCCGGGAACAGCGGATCGAACAGTTGCAGGTCCACCAGCATTTCGAAGGTGTCCGCCGCGTTGCCCGACAGGAACAGCTTGAGCACTTCCTCGAACAGCCGCGCCGAAGGGATTTCCCGCAGCATCGGTGCCAGGTCGCGGATTGGCGCGGCGCTGTGTTTTTCGATGCCGAAGTTCAGCTTGGCGGCGAAACGCACGGCTCGCAGCATCCGTACCGGGTCTTCCTGATAACGCTGCTTGGGATCGCCGATCAAGCGGATCAGGTGATTGCGGATGTCGTGTACGCCGTTGGCGTAATCGAGGATACGTTCGCTGACCGGATCGTAATACAGGGCGTTGATGGTGAAGTCGCGACGTTGCGCGTCTTCTTCCAGCGTGCCGTAGACGTTATCCCGCAGGATGCGCCCGCTCTCGTTGCGAGAAGACTGGTTGCTGTCCTCTTCTTCATCGTTTTGCGGATGGTTGGCGCGGAACGTCGCCACTTCGATGATTTCGCGGCCGAAGTGGATGTGGACGAGCTTGAAGCGCCGGCCAATGATCCGCGCGTTACGGAACTCGGCCCGGACCTGTTCCGGCGTAGCGCTGGTGGCCACGTCGAAATCCTTGGGAGTGATGTTGAGCAGCATGTCGCGCACGCAACCACCGACCAGGTAAGCCTGGTAGCCGGCGTTCTGCAGCCGTTCGACGATATTCACCGCATAACGGCTGAACTGGGCCTTCTGCAATGAGTGCTGACCGCTGTTGAGCACTTCAGGCGTGCTGCGGATGTGTTGCGTACGACGCAAGGGAGAACGGAGTGACTGGAACAGCTTCTTCAGCATGGGATGCACTGTTTGAAGGAATGTTCGGCCAAAACGAAGAATGACCGCATGATGGGCGGGGATTCTAGCATTTAGTCAGGGGATCGTGTAGGACGCAGCAGATTTGCGCTGCAAGCTTAAAGCGACGAGCCTTGTAGGCTGTTGGAAATGGGAACGACAGAAACCACAAGGGGAGCCGAAGCTCCCCCAGAATTAGTTGCGTGCTCTGTTTTTATTATTGGTTTCGGGCTTCTTGTTTTTGTTGAGTGCCCGCGCCACGAGGTTTTCCCTGCGTGACCCTCCCAATCGGGAGCCAAGAGCAAACGGATTGCTTTGGTCGCTGTGTTGCAGTGATCGATCGATCCAACCAGTTCAGGCATCTGTCTTGAGACAGTTTTTATTGTTCTCGGCCTGGTTGTGGGGCAAGCCCCAAATACAACGCCTCTCCAAAAGAATCAGTTAGCTGCGCCTCTCGCCGTCTTGTTTTTATTGTGCGTGAGTCGATTCGTCTTATTTTTATTGTCTTGTGCATTGCTTGTTATTGTTCTTGTACCAAAGCTATAGCAGGGTGCGTGCCAACTTTTGCGAGACCCAGAAAAATCGGGGGTTCTAAGGTTATGCCGTTTTTCTTGAAGCGAAAAAAAGCCGGGATTTCGTTACCGTAAACCCCGGCTTCTGTTACGTGAAAAAGCTGGGGTAACAGTTTTTTCACATTTATTGCGTTACGACCTTGTACCCCTGTGGGAGCGAGCCTGCTCGCGATTGCGGTGTGCCAGTCGCCTGAATGCAAGCTGATGCACCGTCATCGCGAGCAGGCTCGCTCCCACCTTGATCTCAGCTTTCGCTGGCTACCCCGGTCTTGCGACGCGGAATCCCCAGGCGCTGGCGACGTTCCCACAGGCACTTGCGGCTCACCCCCAGCTTGCGTGCCAGTTCGGTCTCGGTCATGTGGTCCTGGTGTTCCAGGACGAAATGCTGGAAGTAGTCTTCCAGGGACAGATCCTCGGTAGGCTCGTGGCTGGTGTTGTTGGCGGCGCCCCCTTGTTGAGGGGCCAGGCCGATGAATTCTTCATCGTCCAGATCACTGAGCTCGACGTCGATTCCCAGCAGGTCGGCGGAGATTTCCGGGCTCTCGCACAGGATCACCGCCCGCTCCACTGCGTTTTCCAACTCCCGGACGTTACCCGGCCAGGCGTAATGACGAATGGCCTGTTCTGCGTCGGGGGCAAACTTCAGGTCGGTGCGGTTGACCCGCGCGCTCTGGCGGGCGAGGAAGGCATTGGCGATTTCGTTGACGTCCGCACCCCGTTCGCGCAGGGCAGGCAGTTTCAGTGCAGTGACGTGCAGACGGTAATACAGGTCTTCACGGAACTGGCCGATTTTCGCCAGGCTCTTGAGGTCGCGGTGGGTCGCGGCGATCAGACGTACGTCGACTTTCTGCGACTGCACCGACCCGACCCGACGGATTTCGCCTTCCTGAAGAACCCGCAGCAGCCGTGCCTGGGCCTCCAGCGGCAGTTCGCCGATTTCGTCGAGGAACAGCGTGCCACCGTCCGCGGCTTCTACCAGCCCGGCGCGCCCGGCGCTGGCCCCGGTGAAGGCGCCTTTCTCGTGACCGAACAGCTCGGATTCGATCAGGCTTTCCGGAATTGCCGCGCAGTTCACCGAGATCATCGGCGCCTTGGCCCGACGGGACAGGTTGTGCAGGGCTCGGGCTACCAGTTCCTTGCCGGTCCCGGATTCGCCCTGGATCAGCACGTTGGAGTCGGTTGGCGCCACCTTGCGGATCTTGACGTACAGATCCTGCATGGGAGGACAGGAGCCGATGATGCCGATTTCGCCGTTATTGTTGCCGGCAGCGCCTTTCGTAGCGGTAGCTTTACCGTTCGTCGGCTCTGCCGGATTACCGGTCGCCGTCTGTCGGTCACGCAGGATACGGGCCACGGCCTGGAGCATCTCGTCGTGGTCGAACGGCTTGGCAATGTAGTCCACGGCGCCCATTTTCATGGAGTCGACCGCCGAGCGCAGGCTGGCGTAGCTGGTCATGATCAGCACCGGCGTGCCCTGGCCGAGCTTGATCAGCTCGGTACCGGGCGCGCCGGGCAGGCGCAAGTCGCTCACGATGAGGTCAAATGTTGGGATGCTGAATCGCTCTTGTGCTTCCTGCACGGAACCGGCTTCGCTGACCTGGTACTGGTTGCGTTCCAGCAGGCGGCGCAAGGCGGAGCGGATAATTGTTTCGTCTTCGACGATCAAAATGTGCGGCATTGATTCGATTCTCTCGACGGTCTCAGTTCACAGCGGACGTCGCTTCGACATGACGCGGCAAGGTCACCCGTATACGGGTGCCGCGTTGGCCTTGTACATCGGCCGGGCTGTCGATGGTGATTTGTCCATAATGCTCTTCAACGATGGAATAGACCAGTGCAAGGCCCAGTCCGGTGCCTTCGCCAGGATCCTTGGTGGTGAAGAAGGGTTCGAACAACCGATCCATGATGTTCTGTGGAATACCGCTGCCTTCGTCTTCGACGATCAGATCGATCGTGTGTTCGCTGGCTTCGCTCTTGACCCGCACGGCGCTGCCGGCCGGTGAGGCGTCGCGGGCATTTGAGAGCAGGTTGATCAGCACCTGGGCGAGCCGCTGGGGATCTCCGTCGACCCAATGGTCCGGATCGCACAGGTTGAAGAATTGCACTTCGAAATTGCGCCGGTTAAGGGCCAGCAGACCAATGGCATCCTGGGCCACTTCGGCCAGGCAGACGGGCTCGTCGTTATGCTGGTGCCCGCCGGCATGGGCGAAGCTCATCAGTGACTGCACGATACGCGACACGCGTCGGGTCTGCTCGAGAATCTGGCTGCTGATCTCCGTCAGTTCGCCATCCTCCTCGCGCTCTTCGCGAAGGTTCTGCGCCAGGCAGGCGATACCGGTGATCGGGTTGCCGATCTCGTGGGCCACCCCGGCTGCCAGCCGGCCGATGCTTGCCAGGCGCTCGGAGTGGACCAGCTTGTCTTCGAGCATCTGGGTGTCGGTCAGGTCTTCCACCAGCAGCACCAGGCCGCTGTTGCCCGGTGCGAGCGGCTCGTCGATAGCTGCCTTGTGCAGGTTCAGCCAGCGGGTCTGGCCATCGAGGGCCAGGTGCTGCTTGTGCAAATGCTCGTCCGGCAGGTCGATGAAGCCTTGCAACAAGCCTTTCCATGGCTCGCCCAGGGTGCTCAGGCGTGAACCGACCACGCGCTGGGCGGCGATTCCGGTCAGTTCTTCCATGGCCTTGTTCCACATCAGGATTTCCTGGTCCTTGGCCAGGGAACACACGCCCATTGGCAGTTCCTGCAGGGTCTGGCGGTGATAGCGGCGCAGGGCATCCAGCTCGGCAGCCAGGCCGGTGAGGCGCGAGTGGTAATCCTCGAGGCGGCTTTCAATGAAATGGATGTCCTCGGTGACGTAGTTTTCGCCGCCGGCCTTGTAGGGCAGGAATGTCTCGACCATGTCCTGGGCCACGCTGGGGCCCATCAGCCCGGACAGGTTGGCTTCGATCCGGTCCCGCAGGCGACGCAAGGCATAGGGGCGGCGCTCATCGAAAGGCAGGTAAAGGTCCCGCAGGGCCTGTTCGACTTCCTTTTGCGCGGCCTTCGCACCCAGGGGCTTGGCCAGTTGCGTAGCGAACTCCTGGGGCGAGGCCGCGTGCAATTCACGGCGTTGCGGGCGGCGAACATTGTCTACGGCACAGGCTTCGGCGGCGCTGGCTTCTTCGCTGCTGGCATTGGTGAACAGCGATATCAGGGTAAACATCAGCACGTTCGCCGCCAGGGAGGCGATGGCGGCCATGTGCCAACTGGTGTCGTCGAGCACATAGATCATGTTCAGCAACGGGATATAGAAGCCCTGCAGGTTGCCCAACAGTGGCAGCAGCATCGCAACCAGCCAGACCAGGATACCCGCCAGCAGGCCGGCGATGAAGCCACGGCGGTTGGCGGTCGGCCAGTACAGCACCGACAGCACGCCGGGCAGGAACTGCAAAGTGGCGACGAAGGCGACGATACCCAGGTTGGCCAGGTCCTGCCCGTCGCCCAGCATCAGGTAGAAACCGTAGCCGGCCATGATGATTGCGACGATCAGTGCCCGCCGGGTCCATTTCAGCCAGCGGTAGATGTTGCCTTCGGCCGGTGGCTGGTAGAGCGGCAGCACCAGGTGGTTGAGGGCCATGCCCGACAGCGCCAGAGTGGTGACGATGATCAGGCCGCTGGCCGCCGACAGGCCACCGATATAGGCCAGCAGCGCCAAGGCCTGGTTGTTGGCGGCGATACCGATGCCGAGGGTGAAGTATTCCGGATTGGTACTTGCCCCCAGCTTCAACCCGGCCCACAGGATCAGCGGCACGGCCAGGCTCATCAGCAGCAGAAACAGCGGCAGGCCCCAGCTCGCGCTCACCAGCGAGCGCGGGTTGAGGTTCTCGGTAAAAGTCATGTGGTACATGTGTGGCATCACGATCGCCGAAGCGAAGAACACCAGCAGCAGCGTACGCCACGGGCCTTCCTGCAATGGTGTGTGCAGGGCTGCGAGGGCGGTCTGGTTCTGCAGCAGCCATAGTTCAAGCTGTTGCGGGCCGTTGAATACGCCATAGAGTGCATAGAGGCCGACGCCACCGATGGCGATCAGCTTGATCACCGACTCGAAGGCGATGGCGAACACCAGGCCTTCGTGTTTTTCCCGGGTGGCGATGTGCCGGGAACCGAAGAAAATCGTGAACAGGATGATCAGGACGCAGAAACTCAGGGCCACCCGGTGCTGCACCGGCTCGTGGGTCAGGATGCTGATGGAGTCGGCCACGGCCTGCATTTGCAGGGCCAGGAGCGGTAACACCCCGACCAGCATGAAGATCGTGGTCAGGGCGCCGGCCCACGTGCTGCGGAAACGAAAGGCGAACAGGTCGGCCAGGGATGACAGCTGGTAGGTGCGGGTGATTTTCAGGATCGGGTAGAGCAACACCGGGGCCAGCAGGAAGGCCCCCGACACACCCAGGTAACTGGACAGGAAGCCATAGCCATACTGGTAGGCCAGCCCGACCGTGCCGTAGAACGCCCACGCACTGGCATAGACGCCCAGCGACAGGGTGTAGGTCAGCGGGTGGCGGATGATCGCCCGGGGAATCATGCCCCGTTCGCTGATCCAGGCCACGCCGAACAGCACTGCCAGGTAGGCGGCGCTGATCAGGATCATCTGGGTCAGGCTAAAGCTCATCGGCATCTTTTTGGCTCTGCAGGATGAAGGTCACGACAATCAGGATCAGCCAGAGCAGATACGGCCGATACCAGGCACCCGTGGCATCGATCCACCAATCCATGATGGCCGGGGAGAACAGATAAATCCCCACTACCAGGAGCAGGACCAAGCGATAGATGTACATCCCGGCCTCTCTTTTTACGCGCGTGCCCGAAAACGTGCGGCGATGGTAACGGATGGGCGCCAAGCTGCAAGGGCCGTCAACGTATTTGCGCCTCGGGCAGGGTCATTGTGCGCGGGATCCTTGCCGCATCCCAGTGGCGAACGCCCCAGGCCAGCAGCTCCCGAGGGGTGGCATCGACCAGTTCGACACCCGGCTCCTGGCCCAGCGCCCGCAGGGCCCTGCACAGCAACGGCGTGGCCTGGTCGGCCGCCAACGGCGGCGAACGGTAGGATTTGCCCAGCTTGTGTCCGTCCGGTTGGGTGATCAACGGTACATGCAGGTAACGCGGTTGTGGCAATCCGAGCAGCTCTTGCAGATAGAGTTGGCGCGGCGTGGAGTCCAGCAGGTCGGCGCCGCGCACGATATCGGTCACCCCTTGCCAGGCGTCATCCAGCACCACGGCCAGTTGATAGGCATAAAGCCCATCGCGGCGACGGATGACGAAATCGCCGGCCTCGCGGCCCAGATGCTGGCGGAACTCGCCTTGTACCCGGTCGATGAAGTGATATTCGAGCTCGGGGACGCGCAGACGAATGGCGGCGTCTTTGGTACCGTGCCCGGCGTTGCGGCACAACCCCGGATAAATACCCTGGTACGCCTCCAGTTGCTTGCGTGAACAGGTGCAGGCATAAGCCAGGCCTTGGCTGAACAGGCGGTTGATGACCTGATCGTAGGCCGCATGGCGCTCGCTCTGGCGGACCATCTCGCCGTCCCATTCGAAACCGTAGCTTTCCAAGGCCTTGAGGATCGCCATTTGCGCGCCAGGTTCTTCCCGGGGTGGATCGAGGTCTTCCATGCGCAGCAGCCAGCGCCCACCGACGGCCCGGGCATCCAGGTACGACGCCAGGGCAGCGACCAGCGAGCCGAAATGCAGATGGCCGCTGGGGGTGGGGGCGAAGCGGCCGATGTAAGAGGAGGTGGCAGTCATAGGGAAATAATAGTGGAGGGAGCGAGCAGGCTCGCGCCCACAAGGGGTTCATGGGCTAAATGAGCTTATGCAAACAAAAAACGGAGCGTATGAACGCTCCGTTTTCGGTAACAGCTCAGGCAAATTACTTGCCGACCTGTTTTTCCTTGATTTCCGCCAGGGTCTTGCAGTCGATGCACAAGTCGGCAGTAGGGCGGGCTTCCAGGCGGCGGATGCCGATCTCGATGCCGCAGGACTCACACCAGCCATACTCTTCGTCTTCGATCAGTTGCAACGTCTTGTCGATTTTCTTGATCAGCTTGCGCTCACGGTCACGTGCACGCAGTTCCAGGCTGAATTCTTCTTCCTGACTGGCACGGTCGGCCGGGTCGGGGAAGTTGGCCGCTTCGTCTTTCATGTGGTCCACGGTGCGGTCGACTTCCTGCATCAAGTCCTGTTTCCACTTGTTCAGGATCTTGGTGAAGTGCGCGCGCATGGGGGCGCCCATGTACTCTTCGCCCTCTTTGGGGACATAAGGCTCAAACCCGCTGAGCGACTGATTTTGATTTTGCTTTGCTTGGGTGGGCATGAATGGACCGCCTCTACTCTTGTAATCCACTACGCAGGATTGCTCCATCACCGACACCTGCCGGCCCTGCGGCTGCAAGCGGGCGAACTTACCAGATCGAATCGGGCCGCGCCACTCCCGGTTGTCGAGCCTGCGGCGGGCGGGGCTTCGCAAAGCATGGCCGGGTTCGGTCCGGTGAAGAGGTCATCCTGCTCAATGCTTGATTCTAGTCAAGCCTGGGCCAATCGCCGGAGTCATTTCCTGCGATCCGGGGGCTATGACCCCTTCAGGCTTGCGCTCGTTCCCGCAGTTGTTTCTGACTTGGGCAGAGAGTTGGGTAGAATCGGTTCTTTTTCATGCGAAGGAAGGCTAATGGCTCAGCCCTACAGTGCGCGCAGTCGCGCCATCGAACCTTTCCACGTGATGGCGTTGCTGGCCCGTGCCAATGAACTGCAGGCCGCCGGACACGACGTCATCCATCTGGAGATCGGCGAGCCGGATTTCACCACGGCCGAGCCGATCATCCAGGCCGGCCAGGCCGCGCTCGCGGCGGGCAAGACCCGTTACACCGCGGCTCGCGGCATCCCCGAGCTGCGTGAGGCCATCGCTGGCTTCTATGGGCAACGTTACGGCGTGAGCATCGATCCTCGACGTATCCTTATTACGCCGGGCGGGTCCGGTGCATTGCTGCTGGCCAGCGCGTTGCTGGTAGATCCAGGTAAACACTGGTTGCTGGCTGACCCAGGCTACCCCTGCAACCGTCACTTCCTGCGCTTGGTGGAGGGCGCGGCGCAACTGGTGCCGGTGGGGCCGGAGGTGCGTTACCAGTTGACCCCCGAGCTGGTGAACCGGCATTGGGACCAGGACAGCGTCGGTGCACTGGTGGCGTCGCCGGCCAACCCGACCGGGACGCTGCTCTCCCGGGACGAGCTGGCTGGCCTGTCGAAAGCGATCAAGGCCCGCAATGGCCATCTGGTGGTGGATGAGATCTATCACGGCCTGACCTATGGCACCGAGGCCGCCAGCGTGCTGGAAGTCGACGACGATGCCTTCGTCCTGAATAGTTTTTCCAAGTATTTCGGCATGACCGGTTGGCGACTGGGCTGGCTGGTGGCGCCTTCGGCCGCCGTCAGCGAGTTGGAAAAACTTGCGCAGAACCTCTACATCAGTGCGCCGAGCATGGCCCAGTACGCGGCCCTGGCCTGTTTCGAGCCGGCGACCATCGAGATTTTCGAGCAGCGTCGGGCCGAATTCGCGCTACGTCGCGATTTTCTGCTGCCGGCCTTGCGCGAGCTGGGTTTCGGCATTGCGGTCGAGCCGGAGGGCGCGTTCTACCTCTATGCCGATATCCGTGCATTCGGTGGCGATGCCTTTGCTTTTTGCCAGCACTTCCTGGAAACCGAACACGTGGCGTTCACCCCCGGGCTGGACTTCGGCCGCCACCAGGCCGGACACCATGTGCGCTTCGCCTATACCCAGAGCCTGCCGCGGCTACAGGAAGCGGTGGAGCGAATAGCGCGCGGACTGCGGAGCTGGCAAGGCTGATGCGCTTTTCTCCTGCGCTGGAAGAGGGCCGACTGATCCGGCGCTACAAGCGTTTCCTTGCCGATATCGAAACCCTCGATGGTGAACAGCTGACCATCCACTGTCCCAATACCGGTTCGATGCTCAATTGCATGGCCGAAGGCGCACGGGTCTGGTTCAGTCGTTCCAGCGATCCCAAGCGCAAGCTGCCCGGGACCTGGGAAGTTGGCGAAACCCCGCAGGGGCGGCTGGCCTGCATCAATACCGCGCGGGCCAACGGCCTGATCGAGGAGGCGTTGCGGGCTGGGGTGATCAGCGAGCTCAATGGCTTCATCGGGTTGAAGCGGGAAGTGGCCTACGGCGTGGAGAACAGTCGTATCGACTTTCGCCTGGATTACGAGCACGGCTCGGCCTGGGTCGAAGTCAAGAGCGTTACGCTGGGTTTCGATGGCACGAACGTCGCTGCATTTCCCGACGCCGTGACCCAGCGCGGTGCCAAACACCTGAGGGAACTGGCTTGCCTGGCACGCGAAGGTGTGCGTGCGGTGCAGCTGTATTGCGTGAATCTGAGCGGCATCGACGCAGTGCGTCCGGCCGTGGAAATCGACCCGGGGTACGCGGCAGCCTTGCGCGAAGCGGCAGCGGCGGGGGTGCAGGTACTGGCTTATGGGGTCACGCTGACGCCCGAACAGATGTGGGTGGATCGTGCGTTGCCGGTGCTCCTTGAGCCGTTACAGCTTGACCCAGATGCCATGCGCGTCCT
The DNA here is from genome assembly GCF_007828255.1 of Pseudomonas sp. SJZ078. Classification (NCBI taxonomy): domain Bacteria; kingdom Pseudomonadati; phylum Pseudomonadota; class Gammaproteobacteria; order Pseudomonadales; family Pseudomonadaceae; genus Pseudomonas; species Pseudomonas sp. SJZ078. Next base: position 87,038 of record NZ_VIUG01000025.1, read on the forward strand.
CCCGGCTGTCTAGCGCCACCAGGAATTGACCGGCACAAGGACCGGCCACGCATTCACCGCTTTCGATCAGAAACAGCGCGCCGTGGGTGGCGCACTGGATCAGGCTGGCGCTGGTGTCGAGAAATTGGTCGGGTTGCCACTCCAGCGGTACGCCGCGGTGCGGACAGCGGTTGAGATACACATGGACCTTACCGGCACGCCGTACCGCCAGCACCTTGTGCCCCTCGATGTCGAAACCGCGACTGTCGTTGTCGGCCAGTTCGGCGTTGCTGCACAGAAATTTCATGTGTGTCTCGATGCTGATGTTGAATGCCTCCCCGTGGGGGATTCCACAGTTGACGGTCCGGACAAAGTATTCATCAAATGTCGGGTCGAGAGTACTCGGCCTGACGACTCCATGCCCATTCGTGAATACCTTTATCGAGAACGCCGCCCGATGCGCCTGATTCTGATTCTGGTCTTGAGTGCCCTGGTCGCTTGCCAGAGCATCGCACCGCCACCCATCAACGGGCGGGTCCGTGACCTGCACAACGGGGAGGCCGTTGCGCCCGGGGCGCTGATCGAACGGCTGGCGAAGGCACCTCGGGTCATCGTGGGTGAGCAGCATGACAATCCGGATCACCACGCGCTGGAATTATGGCTGCTCCAGGCCCTGGCCGAGCAGCGGGCGCAAGGCAGCCTGCTGCTGGAAATGCTTACGCCCGGCCAGCAGTCACGGGTCGATGGGGTTCGCCAGTTACCGGCCATGCCGGAAAACCTGCCCGGCGCGCTGGATTGGTCAGCGGGTTGGGATTGGAGACTGTATGGGCCTGTCGTCGAATACGCCTTGGCGCAACATTACCCGTTGTTGTCCGCCAATCTGGACGCTGTCGAGATTCAGCGCTTCTACCGGCGAGCGCCAGACTTGAGCGGTGTTCGCTCCAATAGGGCGGCGGTAAAGAACGAATTGCTGGGGCAGATTCGCGACTCCCACTGCGGCTTGCTACCGGAATCGCAGTTGCCGGCAATGGTGGCCGTCCAGCAACAGCGGGATCGGCGCATGGCCGAGCGATTATTGACTGCGCCAACCCCCGCACTTTTGTTTGCAGGCGCTTGGCACGGACGCAAGGATGTCGGCGTGCCGCTGCATACGTTGGACCTCGGGACCGCAGAGGCGCCGGTGGTTCTGATGCTGGCCGAGGAAGGCAGCGAGGTCACCTCGGCGATGGCGGATTACGTCTGGTACACACCGGCCACGCCGCCCGTGGACTATTGCGCGCAAATGCGCGGACAGCCTTAGGCATTTCGCGGACAAAAAAAGACCCGGCAAAAGCCGGGTCAAATAACCGTGATTAGCCTGATGAGGAGATATCTGAGAGTCCGAACCAAGGGCTTTTCAAATATCGACCAGTCTCGCGACCGGATGTGGTAATCATAGCGATTCTCATTACCATGTCAAACGTTGTTTTCCAATCAGTCCAAATAACTGCTGTGGGCATGACCGTGGCGAATAGCATCAGGCCTTGTGGCGTGCGGAAATGGCGTCCAACTGCTTGTTCAACGCTTCCTTGCGCTCGGCCGGGATGTCGTTCCAGTGCATGTCCATCAGCGCGCCTTCAATCGCATACAGAAGCACCTTGGAGGCTCGAAAACCACGGGTGCGCACAGCACGATAGGCATCGACCGCTCCGAGTCGACGCAGATCCGAGGCGCTGTGGATCCCCACGGCGTGTAGCCATTGGGCCGACGTCTTGCCCAGATTTTTCAGGTGCTGCAGTTCATCATTCATCGAGCCTCCTTGCGACGGCCGACTGTTCAGTGGGCAAGTTTCTCAGGAGTGTAGCGCTCAGTAGGAAAAGCGTGATTCTTTGGCAGGATTGTCGCAAAAACTTCTAAGGCATAACGCACGATGAAGGCAGCCGTGGCACCGCATGCCCATCCAGCGCGGGCAGGGGCGCTGGAGGTCGTGTGGGCTTGCCTGTGTCTGGTGAATCAGCGGGTGCGGTAGCGCAACCGGGTGCCGAAGTTCATCGACATCAGAATTTCGTCAGCCGACAGCTCGGGAGGGAAATAGGCGCCGGAAATTTGCGCATGGGCCAGGCTCGCGCCTTCCAGCTTCGACTTGCGGAAATCGACGCCACGCAGATCGGCGGAACGGAAGTAAGCGTCCGTGAAGTCGACGTCGTCCACGTTCAGTTCGCGCAGGTCGAGCCCGCGGAAGTCACCACCGCAAAGATCGACCGGGCCTTGGGGGCGTTCCTTGTTGAAGCCTGCGATGTCATCTTTGCGCAGCAAGGCGTACAGCGGAGTGTTGAGGATCTTCGGGCGGTTCATGTCGGGTCACCTGTTGGTTTTATGGCGCCAGTATAGTGCCACTACTTGGCGGCCGTGAAGCCGGGTGTCGCTTCACGGTCGAAATAGTTGCCTACAGGCCTGGCAGGCGCTGGCGGATCTGCGCGACCACGTTGTCGAGCGTGCCGCTTTCATTGGTCTGGACCGGTTTGCTGCAGAGAATTTCTTCCGGCGTCAGGGCTTCGCGATTGGCCTGCTGTGCGGCGATGACGGCCAGCGTCGCGTCGGAAGGGTCTTTCTGATCGGCCTGACGCTGCGCGAGCCTGCTTTCGACGACCGCTTGCGGTGCATTGCAATCGAGGATCAGGAACGGCGTGCCCGTTGATTCGGCGATTTTCGCTGCGGCTTCACGCTGATCGCGCTTGAGGTAAGTCGCATCGATGACCACCGGGAACCCGGCGCGCAGGATCCCATCGGCGATTTCATGCAGGCGGGCATATGTGGTGCTGCTGGCATCGCTGCTATAGATGCCGGCCTGGGGATCGTTCGGCACCTGTTGCTCACCGAACAGGCGCTTGCGCTCCACGTCCGAACGCAGGCGAATGGCCCCCAGCGCTTCCACCAGGCGCATCGCGACGTGGCTTTTGCCCACCGCCGAAACACCATGGGTAATGGCCAGGAACGGCGATGGAATGGTGCTGTAGCTTTCAGCCAGGTTGGCGTAGTTACGGTATTGGCGCAGGGTGGTGGCGCGTTGCACCGGGTCGGCTTCGGCCGGCATGCTGAACAGTGCGATCTTGGCCCGAACCAGGGCCCGGTAGGCTTTGTAGAAGTTCAGCAGTTCCAGTCCCTGGTAGTCGCCGGTCAATTCCAGGTACTGGCTGACGAAACGGCGCGCCAGGGACTTGAGACCACGGTCCTCGAGGTCCATCGCGAGGAAGCCGGTGTCGGCGTAGACGTCGGTGAAACGGAACGGTTCGTTGAACTCGATGCAGTCGAAAATCACCACGTTGCCATCGATCACGGTGGCATTTCCCAGGTGAATGTCGCCGTGGCATTCGCGGATGAAGCCTTCGGCCTTGCGCTGGATGAATAGTGGCTTGAGGCGTTCGAAACTGCTTTCAGCCCAGGCTTGCAAGGCTTCGAGCTGCGCCAGGTCAGCCTTGTCGCTGAGGAACGGGCGGATCTGTTCGAAGTTCTGCCGCACCGGTGCCATTACGCTATCTGGAGTGCCGGCCGGGTTTTCGGCGGGGACCTTGGGCGTGGAGAGGTGGAACCGGGCGATCTGTTCAGCCATTTCGTCGACGTGGGCGGTGGTCAATTCGCCGTTGGCTTGCAACGTGCTGAGCAGTTGGCTTTGCGGGAACTGACGCATCTTCAGGGCGTATTCGATCGCCGGCCCGTCACCGTTCAGCTGTGGCGCTTCGGCGCTGCCGGTGATCGGCAGCACTTCCAGGTACAGGTCCCGGGTCAAGCGCTGGTTCAGGCGCAGCTCTTCGCCACAGAAGTGCTTGCGAGCGTTCAGGTCAGTGAAGTCGAGGAAGCCGAAATTGACCGGTTTCTTGAACTTGTAGGCATAAGGACCGGTGAGCAAGACCCAGGAAATGTGGGTTTCGATAACCTGGAACCCTTCGACGGGGTGTGGGTAGAGGGCCGGGTTTTGCAGGGCAGCGATCAGTGACTGGCTCACAGGCGATCCTTCAGAGTCTGGAAAATTCAAGGCCGTCATTATGGCGGCAAGCTGAGTTAACGCAAACCGGATGGCCTGTACATCACGCAGCTTATCGGGCTCATGTTGAACCCTCGCAAAGTGCGTATAATCCGCCGCCATGACTCGTACCCGATCCCCTCGTACCCCCAAGAAACCACCCGCCAGCCGCCTGCGGCCCTGGTTGGGCTGGGCCCTTAAACTCGGCCTGGTAGGCCTCGTCGTGCTTGCCGGCTTTGCCGTCTATCTCGACGCGGTGGTCCAGGAAAAATTCTCCGGCAAGCGCTGGACAATCCCGGCCAAGGTCTACGCGCGGCCGCTGGAACTGTTCGTCGGACAGAAGCTGAGCAAAGACGACTTCCTCACTGAGCTCGATGCCCTGGGCTATCGCCGTGAAAGCGTGGCCAACGGTCCGGGCGAAGCTTCCGTCAATGGCAACACTGTCGATCTCAATACCCGTGGCTTCCAGTTCTATGAAGGCATGGAACAGGCGCAAGCGGTGCGCGTGCGGTTTTCCGGCGATTACGTGGCTGCGCTGACGGGGGCCAACAATGCCAGTCTGTCGGTGGTACGCCTCGAGCCGTTGCTTATCGGCGGCCTGTATCCTAAGAACCTCGAAGACCGGATCCTGATCAAGATCGACCAGGTTCCGCCGTTCCTGATCGATACGCTGGTCGCCGTTGAAGACCGGGATTTCTATCATCACTTCGGCGTCTCGCCCAAGTCGATTGCCCGGGCCGTCTGGGTCAACACCTCCTCGGGGCATATGCGCCAGGGCGGTAGCACCCTGACCCAACAGCTGGTCAAGAACTTCTACCTGACCAACGAGCGCAGCCTCACCCGCAAGCTCACCGAAGCCATGATGGCGCTGTTGCTGGAGTTGCATTACGACAAGCAGGAGATTCTCGAGGCGTACCTCAACGAGGTCTTCATTGGCCAGGACGGCCAGCGGGCGGTGCACGGTTTCGGCCTCGCCAGCCAGTTCTTTTTCAGCCAGCCATTGTCCGAGCTCAAGCTGCATCAGGTGGCGCTGCTGGTAGGCATGGTCAAGGGGCCGTCTTCCTACAATCCGCGGCGTAATCCGGAGCGGGCCCTCGAGCGTCGCAATCTGGTGCTCGACTTGCTGCAACAACAAGGCGTGGCGACGGCCGAGCAGGTCGAAGCGGCGAAGAAGATGCCATTGGGCGTGACCAAGCGCGGCAGCCTGGCGGACAGCTCGTTCCCCGGTTTCCTCGACCTGGTCAAGCGGCAACTGCGTGAAGACTATCGCGACGAAGACTTGACCGAAGAAGGCCTGCGGATTTTCACCAGTTTCGACCCGATCCTGCAGATGAAAGCCGAAGCGTCGGTCGAGGACACCTTCAAGCGCCTGGGCGCGCGCAAGGGCGCCGAGGACGTGGAGGCCGCCATGGTGGTGACCAACCCGGAAACCGGTGAAGTCCAGGCCATGATCGGCAGTCGCCAGGCCAGTTTTGCCGGTTTCAACCGGGCCCTGGATGCCGTGCGCCCGATCGGCTCGCTGATCAAGCCGGCGGTTTACCTTACCGCCCTGGAAAAACCAAGCCAGTACACGCTGACCAGTTGGCTGTCGGACGAGGTGTTCTCGGTCAAGGGCGCGGATGGCCAGGTGTGGAAGCCGCAGAACTATGACCGGCGTTCCCACGGTACGGTTTTCCTGTATCAGGGGCTGGCGCATTCCTACAACTTGTCCACGGCTCGCCTGGGGCTGGAAGTCGGTGTGCCGAACGTGCTCAAGACGCTGGCGCGCCTGGGCGTCAGCCGCGAGTTGCCGGCGTTCCCGTCAATGCTGCTGGGGGCCGGTGGTCTCACACCGATCGAAGTCGCGGCGATGTACCAGACCCTGGCCAACGGCGGCTTCAATACACCGATGCGCGGGATCCGCAGCGTGCTCACCGCCGACGGCGAGCCACTCAAGCGTTATCCGTTCCAGATCCAGCAACGTTTCGATCCGGGTTCCATCTACCTGATCCAGAGCGCCATGCAACGAGTTATGCGTGAGGGTACCGGTAGCTCGGTCTATAACGTGCTGCCCCGGACCCTGACGCTGGCGGGCAAGACCGGTACCAGTAACGATTCCCGTGACAGCTGGTTCGCCGGTTTCAGCCAGGACCTGCTGGCTGTGGTCTGGCTCGGTCGTGATGACAATGGCAAGACGCCGTTCACCGGCGCCACCGGTGCGTTGCAGGTCTGGACCAGCTTCATGCGCAAGGCCGACCCGTTGCCGCTGGACATGCCGCAGCCGGACAACGTCGTTCAGGCCTGGGTCGATTCGCGCACTGGCCAAGGCTCCGATGCCAATTGCCCGGGTGCGGTGCAGATGCCGTATATTCGCGGTAGCGAACCACCACCCGGTGCCGCCTGCGGCGGACAGAATCCAGCCGAGTCGGTGATGGATTGGGTCAAGGACTGGATGAATTAAGCAAAGAGGGTTTCACGTGAACAAGTGGTTGATTCCAGCGGTAACTGCCGTGGCTTTGCTCAGTGGTTGCTCGACCGTACAGCGCGGTTCGATTCCGGTTGTCGACTCCGGCACTGCTGTCTCCAATAGTGAGCGGGTGTCGGCCAACGGCGGTTTCCGTCAAACGACGGTGAAACGGCCGGTGCAAGGCCAGGTCCAGGCGATTCCGCAAGGCGACACCGGTGTGGTCGTGATGGTGCCCGGTGGCGGTGCCACGACCTCGGCACCGATCAGTACCACGCCGATCACGCCCGGCCCCATCACGCCGGGTCCTATCGAGACCGCGCCGATCAATCAGGGCAGCTACAGCATGCCGACGTCGCCCGGCAGCATTCCTTCGGCCAGCTCCGGTGGCCTGTCCGCCGATGAGCAACTGGATGGCCCGGTGCTAGCGCTGCTGACCACCGCCCAACAGCAACAGGCTGGCGGCGACCTCAATGGTGCCTCCTCCAGTCTGGAGCGCGCCCAGCGCGTAGCCCCGCGTGAACCCCAGGTTCTTTATCGCCTGGCCCAGGTGCGCATGGCCCAGGGCGACGCGCCGCAAGCCGAGCAACTGGCCCGTCGTGGCCTGACGTTCACCAGCGGTCGTCCGGCCCTTCAGGCCAGCCTGTGGGAGCTGATAGCCCAGGCGCGTGAGAAACAAGGTGATTCGGCCGGCGCGGCGCTGGCCCGTCAGAAGGCCAAGGTTTCGCTCTGATGGATACGCGTTTTCCCCAGATCGCCGATCAGCTGCTGCTGATCGAGCGGGAGTTGCGGGTCCAGGGCTGGTGGAGCAGCGTTTCGCCTTCGGTCGAAGCGCTGGCCAGTGTCGAGCCGTTTGCGGTCGACACCCTGGACTTCGAGCAATGGCTGCAGTGGATTTTCCTGCCGCGGATGAAAGCCATCCTGGAAAATGACCTGCCGCTGCCCAACGCCTCGGGCATCCTTGCCATGGCGGAAATGGTCTATGCCCAGCGACCGGGGCAGGGCATCGAGTTGCAGCGACTGCTGTCGCAGTTCGACCGGTTGATCAGCGACGCTAGCTGACTGCCGTCACTGGCAGTGCTCCTCGATCTGTTTGCTCGTCTCGTCGATTCGCTGGCGTCGTTCCTCGTCAGTAAGGCGGCGCATTTCCCCTTCCACGTCTTCACGAACCCGCGGGTTGTTCTTCAATTGCGCGAGGTTCGTCCGGGCCTGCTCGCAGAACACCTTGAGCTGGGCTTCCTGGTCAGCCACTTGCTGCTTGACCTGTTCGTCAATGGCCTTTTGGTCGCCAATGATGCCGGCGGGCGCGCGCGCGGGCGGTTTGCCGACAGGCGGTGAGGATTGGATAACGGTCGCGGCCCCTGTGCCTTCGGGCGGCTGGGCGCTGAAATGGGTCACCCCTTGGGCGTCTACCCATTTGTAGATCTGACCGGCCATGCATATCGGGCTCAGGCCAACCAGCAGGCTGGCCGTCAGTAGGAACATTCGCATGCTGTTTCCTTGTCATGGATTGCGCAATTGAAGCTAACACAGTTGTCGTTTAAAGGTTTTTTCTTGCGTTCTCATGCGCTTACTTCGAATAAACCACATAGACGACTTGACTTGCAGAGGGCGAAACAGAAGAATCCAAAGTCCGCTGTAGAGGGACTGCCAGAAGCAGGCCCACTCGGCAGATCATGAGGCGCATATCCGCGTCGACCTGTTACACCCGCAACGCGTTACCTCGCGCTGGGTGGGAAAGGCCCGCAACACTTGGGACGATCCCAATACTTGCTCAGTCAGTGCTGACGTAGTCGGCGACCACCGTCGCTCATGCTCTGCCGAGAAGTAAACCTATTAAGACCCGTCCCCTTTTGAGGGGCGGTATTCTGGCGTTTTAGAGGTGAACAACGTGGAGCTTTTATCTGGCGGTGAGATGCTCGTCCGCTTCTTGCGTGACGAAGGCGTCAAATATATCTACGGGTACCCGGGTGGTGCTCTTCTTCATGTCTATGATGCCCTGTTCAAAGAACCGGAAGTGACCCACATCCTGGTTCGTCACGAGCAGGCGGCAACCCACATGGCTGACGGCTACGCCCGCGCCACCGGCAAGGCCGGCGTGGTGTTGGTGACTTCCGGTCCTGGCGCCACGAACGCCATCACCGGCATCGCCACGGCCTACATGGACTCCATCCCGATGGTGATCATCTCCGGCCAGGTGCCCAGCACCATGGTCGGCACCGATGCGTTCCAGGAAACCGACATGATCGGTATCTCCCGACCGATCGTGAAGCACAGCTTCATGATCAAGCATCCGTCGGAAATCCCGGAAGTCATGAAGAAAGCCTTCTACCTGGCCGAGTCCGGTCGTCCGGGCCCGGTGGTGGTCGATGTCCCGAAAGACATGACCAATCCGGCCGAGAAATTCGAATACATTTTCCCGAAGAAAGCCAAGCTGCGCTCGTACAGCCCGGCCGTACGCGGTCACTCCGGGCAGATCCGCAAGGCAGCCGAAATGCTCCTGGCGGCCAAGCGTCCCGTGCTGTATTCGGGTGGTGGCGTGATCCTCGGAGGTGGCTCCGCGCCGCTGACCGAATTGGCGAAGATGCTCAACCTACCGGTCACCAATACGCTGATGGGCCTGGGCGCCTTCCCGGGCACCGACCGTCAGTTCATCGGTATGCTCGGCATGCACGGCAGCTACACCGCCAACCTGGCGATGCACCATGCCGATGTGATCCTGGCCGTCGGCGCACGTTTCGATGACCGGGTCATCAACGGTGCGGCGAAGTTCTGCCCGAACGCCAAGATCATCCACATCGACATCGATCCTGCGTCCATTTCCAAGACCATCAAGGCAGACGTGCCGATTGTCGGTCCCGTGGAGAGCGTCCTGACCGAAATGGTCGCGATCCTCAAGGAAATCGGCGAGACCCCGAACAAGGAGGCCGTGGCCAATTGGTGGAAGCAGGTCGATGAGTGGCGTGGCGATCGTGGCCTGTTTCCCTACGACAAGGGCGACGGCAGCGTGATCAAGCCGCAGACCGTGATCGAAACCCTCTGCGAAGTGACCAAAGGCGATGCCTTCGTGACCTCCGACGTGGGCCAGCACCAGATGTTCGCCGCGCAATACTACAAGTTCAACAAGCCCAACCGCTGGATCAACTCCGGTGGCCTGGGCACCATGGGCTTCGGTTTCCCGGCGGCCATGGGTATCAAGTTGAGCTTCCCGGATGTCGACGTCGCCTGCGTTACCGGTGAGGGCAGCATCCAGATGAACATCCAGGAACTGTCCACCTGCCTGCAATACGGTTTGCCGGTGAAGATCGTGATCCTGAACAACGGTGTGCTGGGTATGGTCCGCCAATGGCAGGACATGAGCTACGGCAGCCGTCACTCGCACTCCTACATGGAATCGTTGCCTGATTTCGTCAAGTTGGCCGAGGCCTATGGTCACGTCGGTGTGCGCATCACCGAATCGAAGGACCTGAAGTCGAAGATGGAGGAGGCGTTCGCCATGAAGGATCGCCTGGTGCTCATCGATATTGCGGTCGACACCAGCGAACACGTCTACCCGATGCAGATCAAAGACGGTTCCATGCGCGATATGTGGCTGAGCAAGACGGAGCGTACCTAATCATGCGGCATATTATTTCCCTGCTTCTGGAAAACGAACCGGGTGCTCTGTCTCGCGTAGTGGGCCTGTTCTCGCAGCGCAACTACAACATCGAAAGCCTGACGGTGGCGCCAACCGAGGACCCGACCCTGTCGCGTCTGACGCTGACCACCGTAGGCCACGATGAAATCATCGAGCAGATCACCAAGAACCTAAACAAGCTGATCGAGGTGGTCAAGCTCGTGGACCTGTCGGAAAGTGCTCACATCGAGCGCGAACTGATGCTGGTCAAGGTCAAGGCCACCGGTGCCCAGCGCGCCGAGATCAAACGCACTACCGATATTTATCGTGGGCAGATCGTCGATGTCAGCGCCAGCGTCTATACCGTTCAGTTGACCGGTACCAGCGACAAGCTCGACAGCTTCATCCAATCGATCGGCACTGCCTCGATTCTGGAAACCGTACGCAGTGGCGTCACCGGGATTGCCCGTGGCGACAAAGTACTGAGCATCTAAATCAAATTAGCGAATGGCCTGAATGGCCGGATATAGGGGAAATTCATGAAAGTTTTCTACGATAAAGATTGCGACCTGTCGATCATCCAGGGCAAGAAAGTCGCCATCATCGGCTACGGTTCCCAGGGTCACGCCCAGGCGTGCAACCTGAAGGACTCCGGCGTTGACGTGACTGTTGGCCTGCGCAAGGGCTCGGCCACCGTTGCCAAGGCAGAAGCCCATGGCCTGAAAGTGGCTGACGTGGCTTCCGCCGTTGCCGCCGCCGACCTGGTCATGATCCTGACCCCGGACGAGTTCCAGGGCGCGCTGTACCGCGATGAAATCGAGCCGAACATCAAGAAGGGCGCTACCCTGGCCTTCTCCCATGGTTTCTCGATCCATTACAACCAGGTCGTGCCGCGCGCTGACCTCGACGTGATCATGATCGCGCCGAAGGCTCCGGGCCACACCGTGCGTTCCGAATTCGTCAAGGGCGGCGGTATCCCTGACCTGATCGCGATCTACCAGGACGCATCGGGCAACGCCAAGAACGTAGCCCTGTCCTACGCCGCCGGTGTTGGCGGCGGTCGTACCGGCATCATCGAAACCACCTTCAAGGACGAAACTGAAACCGACCTGTTCGGCGAGCAGGCCGTTCTGTGCGGCGGTACCGTCGAGCTGGTGAAAGCCGGTTTCGAAACCCTGGTCGAAGCTGGCTACGCGCCGGAAATGGCCTACTTCGAGTGCCTGCACGAACTGAAGTTGATCGTTGACCTCATGTACGAAGGCGGCATCGCCAACATGAACTACTCGATCTCCAACAACGCCGAATACGGCGAGTACGTGACCGGTCCGGAAGTGATCAACGCCGAGTCTCGTCAGGCCATGCGCAACGCCCTGAAACGTATTCAGGATGGCGAATACGCCAAGATGTTCATCAGCGAAGGCGCCACCGGCTATCCTTCGATGACCGCCAAGCGTCGCAACAACGCTGCCCACGGCATCGAGATCATCGGCGAGCAACTGCGCTCGATGATGCCTTGGATCAGCGCCAACAAGATCGTCGACAAAGCCAAGAACTGAGTCGCGGACTTGATCGAAAAACGCGGCCTCGGCCGCGTTTTTTCGTTTGGACGATGGCTTCTGGTATAAAGCTGCATCGTTTGCGGCCGAACCGTCGTCCCAGACGCCTGTCGAATTTTTTCACACCGTTGCAAGGTACTGTCCATGAGCGAACGTCCCGACGAGCCAAACCAGGCTCCTGACGCCGAAAGCATGCTGCCCATCGATGAACACGTCGAAGAAGGTCATGACGCTGAAGGCCGTAAGGTCCGGCATCGTGGCATCTATCTGCTGCCGAACCTGTTCACCACCGCCAATCTGTTTGCCGGTTTCTATTCCATCATCAGTTCCATGAGCGCCCAGGCCGCCCTGAGCGCCGGCGATAGCGCGGGGGCGAGCCGCTATTTTGCTTTCGCCGCCATCGCGATCTTTGTCGCCATGGTGCTCGATGGCCTGGACGGGCGGGTGGCTCGTATGACCAATACCCAGAGCGCATTTGGTGCCGAGTACGATTCCCTGTCGGACATGGTCGCTTTCGGCGTGGCTCCAGCCTTGCTGGCGTTCGGTTGGGCGCTGGGAGACATGGGTAAGGTGGGCTGGATGGTCGCCTTCATTTATGTGGCGGGCGCCGCGTTGCGTCTGGCGCGTTTCAACACCCAGGTCGGCAAGGCTGACAAACGCTATTTCATCGGCCTGGCGAGTCCGGCTGCGGCAGGTGTCGTGGCGGGTGTGGTCTGGGCGTTCAGCGACTATGGCATCCAGGGTTCGAAGATGTCCTTCCTGGTGGCGCTGCTGGTGGCGGCGGCCGGTATGCTGATGGTCAGCAATATCAAGTACAACAGCTTCAAGGAGCTGGATCTGAAGGGGCGTGTGCCGTTCGTGGCAATCCTGGCGGTGGTGCTGGTGTTCGCAGTGGTCTTCAGCGATCCGCCGCGTATCCTGCTGCTGGTATTCCTTGCTTACGCTGCGTCCGGCCCGGTTCAGTACCTGTTGCGCCTGCGTCGTCACAAAAGCGCCGAGTGATGTAATTTCCCCCATACTCCGCAGTCTATTGGTGCATCTGCCCTCCAATACTGCGGAGTTGTCATGTTGATCAAGATCTCCAGATCGTCCGACTGTCGTGAATCGGACGTCACCCCCGAATCCCTCTATTTATCCCGTCGTCAGATGCTGGGAGCAACCATGGCTGGCCTTGCCGTGAGCAGCTTGCCGCGCTGGGCGAGCGCTGCCGATGCGGCGCGCTATCCCGACGTGGAGCCGGGCAAGGCGCCGTCCTGGTTTGCCGAGAAACTACCCTCAACCCAATGGGGCGCGGTGACGGCCAAGAATGAACCGATCACGCCGTTCAAGGATGCGACCCATTACAACAACTTCTATGAGTTCGGAACCGACAAAGGCGATCCAGCGGCCAATGCCGGGTCTTTGAAAACCGAGCCCTGGAGCGTGGTGGTGGATGGAGAGGTGGGCAAGCCAGGGCGCTATGCTCTGGAAGACTTCATGAAGCCCTATCAGTTGGAGGAGCGGATCTATCGACTGCGCTGCGTGGAGGCCTGGTCGATGGTCATTCCGTGGATCGGCTTCCCTGTCTCTGCGCTGCTCAAGCAGGTTGAACCGACCTCCAAGGCCAAGTTCATCCGTTTTGAAACGTTGCAGGATCCGAAGACCATGCCCGGCCAGCGCTCGGGCTTCGCCTTGATCGACTGGCCTTATGTAGAGGGCTTGCGACTGGATGAGGCGATGAATCCACTGGCCATCCTCGCGGTTGGCATGTATGGGCGGGAGTTGCCGAACCAGAACGGCGCACCACTGCGGTTGGTGGTGCCATGGAAGTATGGCTTTAAAAGTGTGAAATCCATTGTGCGTATCAGTCTGGTCAGCGAACAACCCAAGACGACCTGGCAAAGCATTGCGTCGGACGAGTACGGCTTCTATGCCAACGTCAACCCGACGGTCGATCACCCGCGCTGGACCCAGGCGCATGAGCGTCGTCTGCCGAGCGGACTGTTCAGTCCCAATGTGCGCGATACATTGATGTTCAACGGCTATCAGGATGAAGTTGCTTCTTTATATGCAGGGATGGACCTGAGGAAGGACTACTGATGCGTTTTCCAATGTGGCGGGTTGGCGTCTTCGTCGCGGCGGCGATCTGGCCGTTGCTCTGGCTCTACGAGGCGTTGATGAATGCGTTGGGCCCCGATCCCGGCAAAGTACTGGTGGACCGGTTGGGATTGGGTACGCTGATCCTGCTCCTCATCACCTTGAGCATGACCCCTTTGCAGAGGTTGACGGGGTGGGCGGGGTGGATCGCGGTCAGGCGCCAGCTCGGACTCTGGTGCTTCACTTATGTGGTGTTGCACTTGAGTAGCTACTTGGCCTTCATCTTGGGATTCGATTGGTCGCAGTTGGGCGTCGAATTGAGCAAGCGGCCATACATCATCGTCGGGGTGCTTGGGTTTCTCGGTTTGTTGGTCCTGGCCGTCACGTCCAACCGTTATAGCCAGCGACGCCTGGGTGTGCGTTGGAAGAAGCTGCATCGCCTGGTTTACCTCATTCTCGGACTTGGGTTGTTGCATATGCTGTGGATCGTGCGGGCGGATCTGAAGGAATGGGCAATCTATGCCTTCATCGGAGGTGTCCTGATGGTGCTGAGGATTCCCTCGATTACGCGCCGGATTCCGCGTTTGGTGGGCAAGAGAGTATCTTCTGCAACAAAAGCGTAATTAAGGGTTGACGGCAGATTCTGAGTCTCTATAATTCGCCCCACTTCCGGCGCAGTCGAAACGGAAAACTCTTTGAGTTTCAATGAGTTAGATGTTTTCTGGCAGCGCAGGGCTTCAGTTCATCGAAGTCCGGAAGAAGTCGGCAGGGCAGGTGGTTTGGCCCGGTTTGACGGTTCGATCTTCTCGGTCGAAAGCGGTAAAAAAGAGGTGTTGACAGCAGCGAGTAACGCTGTAGAATTCGCCTCCCGCTAACGAGAGATCGAAAGCGCAAGTGGTTGAAGTTGTTGAGGTTTCCGAAGCGAAACTTTGAAAATTTCTGAAAATAACCGCTTGACAGATACACGGGGCGCTGTAGAATGCGCGCCTCGGTTGAGACGAAAGGCTCAACCCACCGCTCTTTAACAACTGAATCAAGCAATTCGTGTGGGTGCTTGTGGAGTCAGACTGCTAGTCAACAGATTATCAGCATCACAAGTTACTCCGCGAG
>NZ_VIUG01000026.1:0-99384 GCF_007828255.1 Pseudomonas sp. SJZ078
TGAATGGGCATAAAAAATCCGATACCAGAGGACTGGTATCGGATTTTCTAGAAAGCCCGGCTTGGACTCAAATGCTTAAGTGAACAGCATTACGGATTTATCCAGGGGTTTGTCTTGTGGGACCCGAGCTTGCTCGCGATGGCGTCGGATTAGTCAGCATTACCGTCGGCTGACACTCCGTCATCGCGAGCAGGCTCCCACAGGGGTCATGCATCATTCGCAAATGCCGCGATCACTCAGATCCATTGTGGGAGCGAGCCTGCTCGCGATAGCGGTCTCAAGCCTGCCTCAACGGCTGGAAGTTTCCCCCGCCGGCAGCGGCTCCTTGCTGCGCCAGTGCGGCAGAGAATTCCAGTAGCGCTGGCCCTTGGCGTCATCGTACATGCCTTCCCAGCGAGCGATTACCAGTACGGCCAGGGCGTTGCCGATCACGTTCAATGCGGTACGTGCCATGTCCATGACACGGTCGACACCGGCGATGAAGGCCAGGCCTTCCAGTGGGATACCGACACTGCCCAGGGTCGCCAGCAATACCACGAAGGACACGCCCGGCACGCCGGCGATGCCTTTGGAAGTAACCATCAACGTCAGCACCAGTAGCAATTGCTGACTGATGGACAGGTCGATGCCATACAACTGGGCGATGAAAATCGCCGCGATGCTCTGGTACAGCGTCGAACCGTCGAGGTTGAACGAGTAACCGGTCGGCACCACGAAGCTGCAGATGGCTTTCGGCGCACCGTAGGCTTCCATCTTCTCGATCACGCGTGGCAACACGGTTTCGGAGCTGGCGGTGGAATAGGCCAGCACCAGTTCGTCCTTGAAGATGCGCATCAGCTTGATCACCGAGAAGCCGAACAGACGAGCGATCAGGCCCAGGACCACGAAAGCGAAGAAAGCGATGGCGACATAAACCAGGATCACCAGTTTCGCCAGCGGCAGCAGGGAAGCGAAGCCGAAGTTGGCCACGGTCACCGCAATCAACGCGAAAACGCCAATCGGGGCGTACTGCATGATCATATGGGTGACTTTGAACATGCTTTCGGACACGCCCTGGAACATCTTCACCAGCGGCTCGCGCAGGTCCGATTGCAGGCTGGAGAGACCCAGGCCGAACAGTACGGAGAAGAAAATGATCGGCAGCATCTCGCCGCGGGTCAACGCCGCGAAGATATTCGACGGAATCAGGTTGAGAATGGTCTGGACAAAGGCATGCTCGTGCTGCACTTCGGCGGCCGTGGCCTGGTACTTGGAGATATCCACCGTGCCCAGGGTGCTCATGTCGATGCCGCTGCCTGGATGGAAGAAATTCGCCAACAGCAGACCGACGACAATGGCGATGGTGGTGACGATTTCAAAGTAGAGGATCGTCTTGAGGCCGATACGCCCGAGCTTCTTCGCGTCACCGACCCCGGCAATGCCGACGATCAGCGAGGAAATCACGATCGGGATCACGATCATCTTGATCAGACGAATAAAGATATCGCCTGCCGGTTGCAGCACGTTGCTGATCCACCAGGCTTTCTCGGCACTGAAATGGTTAAGCAGCGCGCCCAGTGCAATACCGAGCACGAGACCGATGAGGATCTGCCAGGCGAGGCTTAATCTTGCCTTCTTCATATCGTTACCCTTACTTCGATTGGACTCGGACAGAAGCGCAAATCCGACCGCTCATGGCGATGCGAATCGTGCTCCCGCCCCGTATAAGGTCACCCGAACGCGCGCTGGCGGCTTACTGGCGGGCGAAAAAAGGCGCAACTATTGCGATGCGAGGGGGGACCGTCTAATGCCGTAAACGCCTACCCTATGCCGAATCGGCATGAAATTTTCAAAACAAAACCCGCGTTCCAAATCGTTCAGATGCGGGATTTAAGCAGGCATAAATGCCGTAAACCGGCGGTTTCAGCGTAGCCTGGCTTAATGTCTTCTGCCGGGGAAACCGATGAAACGGGTAGCCGAAGGCAACGGCGATGGCTGGAAAGCTCTCCGATATACGGTCAGACGTCAGGGAAAAAATCGAAGTGACAGGACAAGACAGGACAAAATGCCGCATTGGGACTGCGATCATCAAACCTGAATAACCAGCCGCTCTGGAATGGGCTTCTTGCTTAACAAGCTCTACGCAGGTTCGCCAAGCCCTTGCGGTTTCGCGAACCTGCGTCGCAGCTTTTTCCTGACCCGGCCCTTTCGCAGGCACCCCTTGTGCCCGTAGGTCACTCCGACCCTGAATGGTCAGAACGTCCCGGCCCCCTGGTCATGCATCGGCCCTCCTCGGGCTGTGCAAAGGGAAAAACAGGGTTGTCTTTCCCGTTATCCAGATTCAGTACCAGTTGGGATCTTTCTTGAGTTGTTCCATTAACAGTTCTTGCATACCTTCATCGGGATTGCCGAGGAAGCGGTAATTGGCATGACGGGTCGGCGACTTGTCGGCGGGCAACCCGGCGGGCACCTCGACCAGCAACGCGTAGGCCTCGTCCTTGTCAAAACTGAAAGCGACGAACAGGCGCTCGTTGCGGCACGTCGCATGGGTTTCGCACAGCGGGCCTACCAGATATTTGTCGCCATCTTCCTCGACGGCGTTCATCTGTTCCGAATCACCCGTCAGATTCATGACCCATTCCGGCAGACGCTCTTCTTTCTTGACGACGTGCTGCCAGGTTTCACGGTATTGCGCGTCAGCCTGAAGCAATTGATTAACGCGCATCTGACCGTCATTGGCAGCCATTGCCGTGGTGCAGCCGCCCAGTAGCAGGGCGGCGGCCAGTCCTTTTAGTGCAGCGTTCATGGTCAGCCTCGGCCGCGACGGCCAAAGAAGAAGGAGGCAATGAACATCACCAGGAACACGACAAAGAGAATCTTGGCGATGCCCGTGGCGGTGCCGGCGATACCACCGAAGCCCAGGACTGCAGCGATGATGGCAATGATCAGGAAGGTAATTGCCCAGCTCAACATGGTGATTCTCCTTACGCTTTTCTATTTAGTTAGGGACTGGTTGGAATGGTTCCGAGCGCGTCGGACGCACGGTCAGTGCTTTAAAACACCCAGCGCTCCTGGCGGGGCACGTCGGTCAGCGGCTGAGCCTGATCGACATCCATCATCCGCATGGAGGCGGACGCTTCCGCTACGCTGCTTACGGCACTGAAGTGGGTTTGGGTAGCGCGATGAATCGACACCGGCGCTGGCTCGGGCTGCTGGCTGTAATGCCAAAGGAGCAGTTGCTGACCCACCACGAGGGTCACCAGCAATGCCAGGACAGCCCACAAACCCTGCTGAATGTGCAGGGAAGTGATAGGTAATCGGGCGGCACGTTGCAAATTCATCCTGGAATTCCTCCCCACCCCGGGTGGTGATCTGGTTAGGCGCTCTAAACGCCACGATGACCAGACTATTGCAGACGGCATGCCAGAAATTTCAGGATAAAAAACCGTTAATAATCAGTCAGTTAAATACACCCAATCAAACAGCGAAATCGCATCCTGCACGATGGCCCTGAACGCGGTCGTGCGTATTGCACGAATGAGGGGGAGAAAGGCGAGCAGATTCTTTTTGAATTGCTGTTGGAAAACGGCGGTCGGAATGAGCAGGCTGACCGCTCATCGCGAATGAACTGAAAAAAATTTACGTAAATCAGCTCTTTAGGTCTCTACAACTCACCGCGGCGCTTTCTATAGGTAATATTCGCTCAGAATCGACCATGCAACTTGCCCGATTTTTCTGACACTAACCAACATCATTCATTAAAGGAGCGTAGGAAAAATGGAATCAGCCACGGAGCATCAAGGCCGCATTCTGCTGGTAGACGATGAGTCCGCCATTCTGCGTACGTTCCGCTATTGCCTGGAAGACGAAGGCTATACCGTTGCCACTGCCAACAGCGCCGCCCAGGCCGATGCCTTGTTGCAGCGCCAGGTATTCGACCTGTGCTTTCTCGACCTTCGCCTGGGGGAGGATAACGGCCTTGATGTGCTGGCACAGATGCGCATCCAGGCGCCGTGGATGCGCGTGGTGATCGTCACCGCCCATTCGGCTGTCGACACTGCGGTGGACGCAATCCAGGCCGGTGCCGCCGACTATCTGGTCAAGCCATGCAGCCCTGATCAGTTGCGCCTGGCGACCGCCAAGCAATTGGAAGTCCGCCAGTTATCGGCAAGGCTGGAGGCGCTGGAAGGCGAGATGCGCAAACCCAAGGACGGCCTCGACTCCCACAGTCCGGCGATGAAGGTGGTACTGGAAACAGCCCGTCAAGTGGCCAGCACCGACGCCAATATCCTGATTCTTGGCGAGTCCGGCACCGGTAAAGGAGAACTCGCGCGGGCGATCCATGGCTGGAGCAAACGTGCGAAAAAATCCTGTGTCACCATCAATTGTCCATCCCTCACTACCGAGCTGATGGAAAGCGAGCTGTTTGGTCACAGTCGTGGCGCGTTCACCGGTGCCAGCGAAAGCACGCTGGGACGGGTCAACCAGGCGGACGGCGGAACGCTTTTTCTCGACGAGATCGGCGACTTTCCGCTGACATTACAGCCGAAGTTGTTGCGCTTCATCCAGGACAAGGAATACGAACGGGTCGGCGATCCGGTCACCCGCCGGGCCGATGTGCGAATCCTCGCAGCGACCAACCTGAATCTTGAAGACATGGTCCGCGACGGACGTTTTCGGGAGGACCTGCTGTACCGCTTGAATGTCATTACCCTGCACTTGCCACCGCTGCGCGAGCGCGCCGAAGACATCCTGACCCTGGCGGACCGTTTCCTGGCCCGCTTCGTCAAGGAGTATGCACGTCCGGCCCGGGGATTCAGTGATGAAGCCCGTGAAGCGCTGCTAGGCTATCGCTGGCCGGGCAACATCCGGGAGCTGCGTAACGTGGTGGAGCGTGCCAGCATCATTTGTCCCCAGGAAAAAGTCGAGATCAGTCATTTGGGCATGGCCGAGCAACCGGTCAACAACGCACCGCGCATCGGCGCCGCGCTGAGCCTCGACGAACTGGAGAAGGCCCATATCGGCGCCGTACTGGCTACGGCCGATACACTGGACCAGGCGGCCAAGACCCTGGGCATCGATGCCTCCACGCTGTATCGCAAACGCAAGCAATACAACCTGTGAGCGGCACCTTATGAAACTGGCGATGAAGCTGCGCACTCGACTGTTTCTCAGTATTTCGGCCCTGATCACAGTGGCTTTGCTGGGATTGCTGCTTGGCTTGGTCAGCGTGATGCAAATGGCCAATACCCAGGAACAATCGGTGCGCGACAACTTCATCTTGCTGGACCTGGGCCTCAAACTGCGCCAGACCCTGGGCGACCAGTTGATGATCATGCTCGATGACAAGCCCGACCTGGCTGCGCTGGAAGATTCCAAGCGGCAATATTTCGGTCTGCTGGAGGAGGGCATTGCCCACGAACAGGGCCTGGAAGAGCCTGCGACTAACTTCACCCAGGCCAAGGCCGACTACCTTGGATTCCTCGAGGCCTTTGCAGCTTCTCGCCAGCAGCCGTCCCAACTCACGGGCATCCAGGACCTCACCGAGAAATTCAATGTATTGCGTAACGGGCTGATCGAAGGGTATCGGCACGCCTTGAATAACATCAGCGACACCCAGACCCGCTCCCGTGACCGGGCGTTGCTGATCTCCGGCCTGCTGGGCCTGGTGGGAGTGGCCGTGCTGGTCATCGGTTTCGTCACGGCCCATGGTATCGCGCGGCGCTTCGGGACACCCATAGAGGCACTGGTTTCAGCCGCGGACGACATCGGCCAGGGTAATTTCGAAGTGACGTTGCCGGTTTCCACTTCTCCTGAACTGAACTTGCTGACGCGTCGTTTCGGAATCATGGCCCAGGCCCTGCGTGAGCATCAGGCCACCAATGTCGACGAGTTGCTGGCCGGCCAGCAGCGCTTGCAAGCGGTACTCGACAGCATCGACGATGGCTTGCTGATGATCGACCGCCAGGGCCGGCTGGAGCACCTGAATCCAGTCGCCCAACGGCAACTGGGCTGGGACGAGGAACGCTTGGGCCAGGGATTGGGAGAGGCGCTTGGACGCCCCGATCTGGATGAGGAATTGCACCTGGTGCTGCGCGGCGGAACGTTGGAGCGGGCACCGGACGATCTGAGCATCGAGGTGGATGGCGAATCCCGGTTGCTGACCTACAGCCTTACGCCTGTCAGCCATACCCAGGGGCATATCCTCGGGGCAGTGATGGTGCTGCACGACGTCACCGAACAGCGCGCCTTCGAACGGGTACGCAGTGAGTTCGTGCTGCGGGCTTCCCATGAGTTGCGCACACCGGTGACCGGCATGCACATGGCGTTCGGCCTGCTGCGCGAACGCGTCCATTTTCCTGAAGAATCCCGCGAAGCGGACCTGCTCGACACCGTCAATGAAGAAATGCAGCGGTTGATGCAGCTCATCAATGACCTGCTGAACTTCTCGCGCTACCAGAACGGTTTGCAGAAGCTGATCCTGGCCCCTTGCTCCATCGAAGACTTGCTGGAAGCGGCCCGCCTGCGATTCGCCGCCCAGGCCCAAGCCAAGGGCATCGAGTTGCTCGTGGCGATCCAGGGCCCGCTGCCACGCCTGCACGCCGATGCGGCGCAGCTGGAGCGGGTGCTGGATAACCTGATCGACAATGCCATGCGCCACACCGGCGACAACGGTCAGATCCGCCTGCAAGGCCGGCGCCACGGCGAACGGGTGATCATCAGCGTCGAAGACAACGGCGAAGGTATCGCCTATGGCCAACAGGGGCGGATCTTCGAACCTTTCGTCCAGGTCGGACGCAAGAAAGGTGGCGCAGGCCTGGGGTTGGCGCTGTGCAAGGAAATCGTTCAACTCCACGGAGGGCGCATGGGTGTCTACTCAAGGCCAGGGCAGGGCACCCAGTTCTACATGGCGCTGACGGTTTGAGGCGGTATTGTCTAAGCCTCGTCGTCCAGGCGCCGCCCAAGCCGTCGTCGCCCGCGGGTAATCAGCTCGATGAACTGCACGGCACTGAGGGCATGGGCAAACAGCCAGCCCTGGCCGAACGTTACGCCTTCGCTACGCAGGTATGATGCCTGGGCCTCGTGCTCGATACCTTCGGCAATCACCTTGAGCTCCAACGCATGGGCCATGCGAATGATGTGCGGTGCCACGCCACTGCTGGCGGCGTCGTGGCCGAGGGCATCGATAAAGGCCTTGTCGATTTTAAGGCAGTCCACCGGCAGGGTCTGCAGGTAAGCCAGGCTGCAATAACCGGTGCCAAAGTCGTCAATCAGCACCTGATGACCCACATCGCGTAATGATTGCAGGTTATCCCTGGCGACCAATACATCGATCAGCCCGCGCTCCGTCACCTCAAAAGCAATCTGCCGCGCCGAAACCCGGTGCCGCGCCAGCAAGCGGGCGATGACTTCGCCGATGCGCGGTACCATCACGTCGCATGCCGCCAGGTTCACCGAAATATAAAGCTGCGGATTGGCCCGCAACAGCTGGCCCAGCTGGTCAAACAACCGCTGTAAGACGAAGTCGGTGATCTGGCGGATCTGTCCGGTATCTTCTGCCATCGGAATGAACAGCTCCGGGCTGGTCAAGCTGCCGTCCGGTCGCCGCCAGCGCAACAAGGCTTCAGCACCGACACAATTGCGGCTGCGCAGGTCGAAAATGGGTTGATACAGCACTTGGAACTCGCCGCGCCGGATGGCCCCATGCAGCTCGACATCCATGGATTGACGCTGGCGCGCCAGGAGAAACACCAGAAAACCGATTCCCAGGCCCAATATCAAGCTGGTGGGCAACATCCACCAGGCATTGGCCGGAATATGAAAGCCTTTGCGCTGGGCAATCAGCACCAGCTGATATTCCGGACTGTCGGTCTGCATGCGATAGATCAGCCGGTTCGCTGTTACTTGCAGGGCATTGCGGTTGTTCGGCGGCCAAGGTTCGGTGGGCGGCCAATATTGATCGGTACCCAGCACGGGAACGGCTCGCTCGCCATGGTCCAGGATCACCAGCAGGCTGCTGCCGGGTGGCAGGTCCACCACATCGGTCAGATGCCCCCTGGAGGTGGCGACCCGAAAGTTGCCACGCCCCAACATCAATGCAGCGCGGTTTTCGTCGGGCTCGGTGGTGGTGTTCAGCCAATAACTGTAGGTTGGCCCCCGTAAGTCGGGCGCACGGGCAAGGGACAATCCGCTCTGGCGTGGACGGCTGGAGCAGGTACCGCGACTGTCGATATACACCGCTTCGTAGACGAAGCGGTAGTTTAAACTGACCTGTTGCAAGGTCGCGATCATCTCTTCGTCGCATCCACGCAGCGGTTGGTTCTGCAGATCATCGAGGCTTTCGCGCAACTGCCCGAAAAGCTGTTCCAGCCTCTGCAGGAACCGTTCACCCTGGGCGTTCATCTGCTCGCTTTCGCGCTGCTGGGTCTGTTGCACGACAACGAACAAGCTCCCCGCCAGCAGAAGTAACGTACTCAGGGCAGCCGCGACCATCGCCAGGAATAGAGGGCGGTGGAGCCAGCTATGCAGGGTTTCTCGGGCAGCCTTCATCAATTGATAATCCGAAAGTTACCAATGAGTTATAGCCGCAAATTTGGATTTAGCCTTTATCGTCGGACAGGCGTCATTATTTTGTCTGGTTGAGTACTTGCAGGATGGCCGCACTTTGCGCGTCCGGCGTACCGTCGAACCGGGCCGGTCGATACCGCATCTGGAAGGCAGCCAGCACATGGCGAGTAGCCACGTCCCATTCGCCGGTGCGGGGCGTCGGGTAGCCGAGGCGGGCCAACTCAGTCTGGAACCAGGTGGCACTCGGCAGCTGCGCCAGGAATAAGGCCTGCTGGCGCGCCACTGCCTGTTCGTCCGGCCAGACGCCCAGGCCTGCCTCCGCCAGGCGCTTCCAGGGGAACAACGGCCCTGGATCAAGCTTGCGCAGGGGGGCAATGTCGCTGTGTCCGATGATGTTGATCGGGTTGATCGCGTTACGTCGGGTGATGTCCTTGAGCAACGCGATCAAGGATTGGACCTGGGCTTCGCTATAGGGGTACCAGAGACGCCCGGTAGGGCCGTCGACGTAGCCCGGATTGACGATCTCGATGCCAATGGAGCTGGAGTTGAGCCAGGTCCGACCCAGCCATTCGCTTTCTCCGGCGTGCCAAGCGCGCCGACTTTCGTCTACCAGCTTGTAGATAGTAGCGTCCTTGTCGTCGCCGATCAGGTAATGGGCGCTGACTTCGCCATGGGTCAGCAGCGCCAGGGAGCGCTCCAGGGACGCCGAGGTGTAATGCACCACGACAAACTGGATGCGGCTGTCCTGATTGACCGAGGGGTGGCTGGTATCGAGCCTGGGACCGCTGGCGCAACCGGCCAAGGCGAGTAAAAAGACAATGGTGGAGATAATTTTCATGGCGCAAACGCGTTAAAGGTGACCAATAATGCAACAGTGTAACGTATCACTGTGCATGGATCTGGTTTGCCTTCCGATACTAAACAAAATGGAACAATTGACTCAGCCCAGTTCCACCCGGTTGCGCCCGGCAGATTTGGCTCGATATAGCGCCTGATCGGCTCTTTTAAGCACCAGATCGCTATATTCCCCCGGCTTGAATGCGGTCATGCCCACCGATACGGTAATCGTCACCGGCTCGCCCTTGAAGTGAAACGGACAGGCTTCGATGGCCGCCCGCAGACCCTCTGCCAATTTGGCGCCCGAGGCCAGGGGCGTATCGGGTACCAGCAGGACAAACTCCTCGCCGCCAAAGCGAGCGATGAAGTCGCTGCCGCGCAGACGCTTGCGCAATACGGTGGCGATAATCTTCAGCACCCGATCACCGGCCAGGTGGCCATAGTTATCATTGATTCGCTTGAAGTGATCGAGGTCGAGCATCGCCATCAACAAACTGTTGCCATGTCGCTGCCACTGAGCGACCTCGTGTTCAAGCCGCTCGGTCCAGGCAGCCCGGTTGGGCAACCCGGTGAGCGGGTCAATCAATGCCTTTTGTCGTTGCTCTTCGAGGTTTTCACGCACGACCTGGGCTTCCCGCTCCATCACCGCGACGCGCTCGGCCAGGCTCTTGAGGCGGCTCGAAACCTCCTGCTCGCGCTGGTCACGCTGCTTCTGGTGCTGGTCCATCGTACCGAGCAGGCCTTCCAGATGGTTCTCCAGCACCTGCTTGAGACCTTCCAGATCATCGGCTTCCTGCACGCTGCTTTGCAGGCCATCGACCTGCTCGCGAATCTGGGTGTCCATTTCCCTGGAGGCCGAAAGATGGTCCGCGTGGCCTTCACTGGCAGCACGCAAGCTGCTCTGGAACGACTCCAACCGATCATTGAGGCGTTGCAGATACGCTTCGAATTCAAGCTGGCCACTGTCGGTGATAGCCAACATAAGCGTCGCGAAGTCATCGAGAATCGGCAGTAACTCGTACCAGTTCAAACCGTTTCGCAGACGCTCCCCCATGGCCTCGGCTTGGGGGCGATGCCGCTCAGGCAATGTCAGGTCACCCAACAGGCCCAGCAAAGTGTCTTCGATGTGCTTCGCCACCGAACTGTAGGACGGTTCCGGGGAGTCGGGCAGGGCGTAATGGGCCTCATCCGGATCGGCGGGCAGTGGCTGGACGGTTGTCGAAGGCTTATCAGGTTCTATATCGAGAGACGGTGCTTGCTCCAGCACGGGTGACGGCGCTTCGGGCACCAGCTCGTCGGGATTCTCCAGCGCGACGGCGGCCGCAGGTTCCGGAACAGTCGGGGCGGGCCCATCGGCTTCCTCGGGCTTGAGGAGCGGCGCCGGGCTGTCGGTCAGTGACTTCGGCGCGGATTCAACCATGGGCGGAATGAAGGCAATCGGTTCGAGCGTTTCATCGACAGGCCGGGCCTGCTCCGTGACCGGCAAGACGGGGTCGGAAATGGCTGTCGCCTGCATCGGTACCGGCGGTGGCGCTTCGGTCGATGGCGTCGGGAGCTCAGGCGCAACATTGCTCGGAGCGGGGTCGTGGGGCTGAGGAGCGGTCTCGTCGTGACCATGGCCACCAAACAGCCGTTGCAGCAGGCCGGGGCGACTCGCTTCGGCAGGCGTCTCCAGTGCGCTCAGCGCCTTGCCCTGCAAATCGCTCAACTCGCTGAGTAGCAGAGGAATTTCCCGGGCCTGGTCGACCCGCGTCTCCAGATGCTTGGCAAACCTTTTCAGCGGCCGACGGACTTCTTTCGGCAGCGGCAAGGTCTGTAGCTGGGCGACCAACGCGGTCAATGCGGTGCTCATCTGTTCGACCCGGGTCTCGCGGCGCTGCTCGGAATCCAGCACGGCTTTTTCCAAGCGAGGCAACAGCGCAGCGAGGGCGGCGTCCATATCATCGGTGCGCACCACTTCGCGCATCTCTTTCATGCATTGATCGACAGCCCGGTCCGTGCCTTCGGCGGCCAGGGTGCTACGCACCAGGCCACGGCGCAGCAAGTCGAGCCGCGCATCCCAGCGGCGCTCGAGCTTTTCCTGCTGTTCAATGCTCTTGAGGTACTTCTCTCTCCAGCGTTCGGCGTCGTCGCTCATTCATCGGGTCCGCAAGGGGCAGAACTCAGCGCAGGAAATGCATCCGCCGTGAGCGAACCCGGAAGACGAATTTCGACTGCAACCGGCAGGTGGTCGGAAATGGGCTGGGCCAGGACCTCGACACGCTCAAGGGTCAGGGTCGGGCTCAGCAGAATATGGTCCAGGCAGCGCTGGGGGCGCCAGCTGGGGAATGTCGCTTCGAGTTGCGGCGCAAGCAGGCCGAGGTCGCGCAGGGGCGAGGTCTGCAGCAGGTCGTTGGCGTGGGTGTTCATGTCGCCCATCAGCACCTGGTGTTTATAGCCGCCGATCAATTCACGGATATAGGCCAGTTGCATCGTCCGGGTACGCGCCCCGAGAGCCAGGTGCATCATGACCACAACCAGTGCCTCGGGGCCTTCGCCGAAGCGCGCCAGGATCGCCCCGCGCCCCTTGGGACCTGGCAGCGGATGGTCTTCTATCGCCCAGGGCCGCAGGCGACTCAACACACCATTGCTGTGCTGGCCGAGACGGCCGAGGTTGCGATTGAGTTGCTGATACCAGTAAGGGAATGCACCCAGCTGGGCCAAATGCTCCACCTGGTTGACGTAGCCTGACCTCAGGCTGCCGCCATCGGCCTCCTGCAAGGCCACCAGATCGAAATCCTTCAGCAGTTCACCGATTTTCTTCAGGTTGCCGGCACGCCCGGTGTGGGGCAGCAGATGTTGCCAACCCCGGGTCAGGTAATGCCGGTAGCGTTCGGTGCTGATGCCCACCTGGATGTTGAAACTGAGCAATCGCAAGCGACTGTCGGCGGGCAGGCCCGTGGACGCGACATGATGCTCGTTGACCCGCGGCTCATGCAGGCCAACGATGCGTTCGGTGCTCCAGCGGGCCATGGCGTGGGCGGCGCTTAGTTGACAGCAGCCTTGGTGGTCGCTCGCTCTTTGGCGATCAGCTTGTCGGCCAGTTGCAGCGCCTCGTTCGCGCCGCCGGCAGAGCCGATATCAAAGCGGTATTTGCCGTTGACGATCATGGTCGGTACGCCAGTGATATCGTACTTTTTCGCCAGATCGCGGGCCTTTTTTATCTGGCCTTGAATGGCGAAGGAGTCGAAGGTGGCCAGGAACTTGTCTTTATCAACGCCCTGGGTGGCGAGGAAGTCGGCCATGTCTTCTTTCTTGGTCAACTTCTTGCCTTCCTTCTGGATCGCGTTGAATACCGCCGCGTGCACCTTGTGCTCGACGCCCATGGCCTCGAGGGTCAGGAACATCTGGCCGTGGGCATCCCAAGGGCCACCGAACATGGCAGGGATGCGGACGAAGTTCACGTCCGAAGGCAGCTTGTCGACCCATGGATTGATCACCGGCTCGAACGCGTAGCAATGCGGGCAGCCATACCAGAACAACTCCACCACTTCGATCTTGCCGGGCACGGCCACCGGAACCGGGTTGCTCAATTCGACGTAAGGGGCCTTCGATTCCTCGGCGTTGGCTTGAGCGCCGATGCCGAACAGGCTGGCGGCGACGAGCGCGGCGCTGATGATCAGATTACGCATGCTTTACTCCTGGACAAATAGGTGGCCTCGCGGGTGTGTCTTCAGACAGACCATGGCGGGTTCAAGTTCTTAGTGTAACGGCAGCGGCCACAAAAAAGGGCGGCCAAAGCCACCCTTTTGATGCTTGCATCGACAGATTAATCGAGCGTTAACGTTACAAGCGGTGTACACCTCTCGCAACGCCGCTCAAGACCTTAGTGCAGGCCTTGGATGTAGCTGGAGACGGCGGCGATGTCTTCGTCGCTCAACTTGCGAGCGATGGTGCGCATGGTCATCGCGTCGCCGTCATTGGCACGACCGCCTTCTTCTTTGCGGAAATCGGTCAGTTGCTTGGCCACGTACTGGGCATGCTGGCCGCCCAAGTGCGGGAAGCCGGCAGCGGCGTTGCCGGCACCGTTCGGCGAATGGCAACCGGTGCAGGCCGGCAGGCCCTTGTCCAGGTCTCCACCACGGAACAGCTTCTCGCCGCGAGCCACGAGTTTCTTGTCGGCGGCGCCGACGCTGCCCTTCTGGCTGGCGAAATAGGCGGCGATGTCCGACAGGTCCTGATCGCTCAGGTTGGTCAGCAGGCCGGTCATTTCCAGAACGGTACGCTTGCCCGACTTGATGTCGTGCAATTGCTTGGTCAGGTAGCGTTCGCCCTGGCCCGCCAGTTTCGGAAAGTTTGGCGCTGCGCTGTTGCCATCCGGGCCGTGGCAGGCCCCGCATACGGCGGCTTTCGCCTGGCCGGCGGCGGCATCGCCAGCGGCGTGGGCTACGCCGGATATCCCCAAGGTCAACAGCAGACTCACGATCAGTTTGTTCATCAGCTAATCCAACTACGGCTAAGGGTTAAAGAGTTATGGACCGGGTTCACTCGCTCATCCACTGGATGATGGCTTGGTAATCCTCGGCACTGCAGTCCATGCACAAACCACGCGGCGGCATCGCCTTGAAACCCTGGGTCACGTGTTGCACCAGCGTCCCCATACCTTTCGCCAACCTCGGCGTCCAAGCTTCCTGTTCGCCCTTGCGGGGCGCCGTTGGGAGTTGGCCGGAATGACAGGCACCACAAACACGGTTGTACACAGCTTCCGGATCCTGTGTAGCCTGAGCGCTGTAAAGCGGCATCAGGACGCCGGCAGCTAGCAGCCATTTCGTCATAAAACGACCTTTTCAGGGTTGAGAGCAAGCTGCGTTCTGATGCGCAATTTAGGTCGATCGCTCTCGTGAGCCTCATCCTTCGCTGGGACAAAGCGCACACAAAATCTGCGGCATTATATACTGGCGTCACTGAAACGGAAACGACACAGCTTGCCGCGTCCATTCCCGACGCCGCCCACATCGGAAATCCCATGCAACTGAAGAACCCCATCCTTGGCCTGTGCCAACAGTCCACCTTCATGCTCAGCGCC
Source organism: Pseudomonas sp. SJZ078 (assembly GCF_007828255.1). NCBI lineage: Bacteria > Pseudomonadati > Pseudomonadota > Gammaproteobacteria > Pseudomonadales > Pseudomonadaceae > Pseudomonas > Pseudomonas sp. SJZ078. Next base: position 14,450 of record NZ_VIUG01000026.1, read on the forward strand.
GCCAAAGTCGATCAATGCCCCGACGACGAAGGCTACGAAGTGGCGTTTGCCGGGCGTTCCAACGCCGGTAAATCCAGCGCATTGAACACCTTGACCCACGCAAGCCTGGCACGCACCTCGAAAACCCCGGGCCGCACGCAGCTGTTGAACTTCTTCAAGCTAGACGATGAACGCCGTTTGGTCGACCTGCCCGGCTACGGTTACGCCAAGGTGCCGATCCCGCTCAAGCAACACTGGCAGCGCCACCTGGAAGCCTATCTGGGTAGCCGCGAGAGTTTGAAAGGGCTGATCCTGATGATGGACATCCGCCATCCGATGACCGACTTCGACACGCTGATGCTCGACTGGGCGGTTGCCAGCGGCATGCCCATGCACATTCTGCTGACCAAGGCGGACAAGCTCACCTATGGTGCGGCCAAGAACACGCTGCTCAAAGTGCAATCGGAAATCCGCAAGGGCTGGGGCGAGGCGATCACCATCCAGTTGTTCTCGGCCCCCAAGCGCATGGGCCTGGAAGAAGCCTACACGATCCTGGCCGACTGGATGGAACTGGCGGACAAGGGCAGCGAAGAGGCCGAATAAACCAAATCGCAGGCAAAAAAAACCCCGGACTTCGTATGGGGAGGGGGAAGTTCGGGGTCCAAGTTCCGGACCGCTAGGGCGGGGTCCAGATATCTGCCAACACTTAACACAACATAGGAGCATTGAAGGGCTTCACCAGCCATTCAGAATCTCTGAGTGGCATTTCATGGGTTTAGTTCAGATTATTTTTTGAAATGCCCTTAGGAAACTTCTGACTCGCCCCTCGCGGCCAATGAGATTCCACTGTGGCGAGGGGATTTATCCCCGCTGGGCTGCAAAGCAGCCCCCCGGAAAGTCGTCACGCCTCAGTGCGCCTCATCCCAGTTGTTGCCCACGCCCACTTCCACCAGCAGCGGCACGTCCAGCGTGGCGGCGGCGCTCATGTGCTGGCGAATGTCCTTGCTGACCTGTTCGACCAGATCCTCCCGAACTTCCAGCACCAGTTCGTCGTGCACCTGGAGGATGACCCGGGCATCCAGCCCAGAGGTCGACAACCAGCGATCCACGGCCACCATCGCTTTCTTGATGATGTCGGCAGCGGTGCCTTGCATCGGTGCGTTGATCGCCGTGCGCTCAGCCCCCTTGCGCAGTGCCGGATTCTTCGCATTGATGTCCGGCAGGTACAGCCGGCGGCCGAAAATGGTTTCGACGAACCCCTGTTCGGCGGCCTGGGCGCGGGTGCGCTCCATGTACTCCAGCACACCCGGGTAGCGGGCGAAGTAACGGTCGATGTAGGCCTGGGACTGCTTGCGGTCGACGCCGATCTGTTTGGCGAGACCAAAGGCACTCATGCCGTAGATCAGGCCGAAGTTGATCGCCTTGGCGCTACGGCGCTGATCATGGCTGACGGCCTCCAGGTCGACGCCGAAAACCTCGGCGGCGGTGGCCCGGTGCACGTCCAGGTCGTTGCGGAATGCGTGGAGCAGACCTTCATCCTTGGCCAGGTGCGCCATGATCCTCAACTCGATCTGCGAATAGTCCGCCGCCAGCAGCTTGTAGCCTTTCGGCGCCACGAACGCCTGTCGGATCCGTCGACCTTCGGCGGTACGGATCGGAATGTTCTGCAGGTTCGGGTCGATGGACGACAGTCGTCCGGTCGCGGCAACGGCTTGCTGGTAATTGGTGTGAACGCGGCCGGTGCGGCTGTTGATCTGCTCCGGCAGGCGATCGGTGTAGGTACTCTTGAGCTTGCTCAGCGAGCGGTACTGCATCAGCACCTTGGGCAGCGGGTAATCCTGCTCCGCCAGTTCGGCGAGCACCGCTTCGGCTGTGGATGCCTGGCCCTTGGCGGTTTTGCTGAGCACTGGCAAACCGAGTTTTTCGTACAGGATCACGCCCAATTGCTTCGGCGAGCCGAGGTTGAATTCCTCTCCGGCGATGGCAAACGCCTCACGCTCCAAGGCCACCAGCTTCTCGCCCAGCTCGACGCTCTGCACGCCCAACAGGTTGGCATCGACCAATGCACCCTGGCGCTCGATACGCGCCAGCACTGGCATCAGCGGCATCTCGATCTCATTGAGCACCTTGTTCAAGCTCGGGACCGTCGCCAGTTTTTCCTGCAAGGCCTGGTGCAGACGGAAAGTTACGTCGGCATCTTCAGCGGCGTACGGGCCGGCCAGTTCCAGGGAGATCTGATCGAAGGTCAGTTGCTTGACCCCTTTACCCGCGATGTCCTGGAAATCGGTCTTGCTTTGCCCCAGGTATTTGAGCGCCAGGCTGTCCATGTCGTGACGGGTCGCGGTGGAATCCAGCACGTAGGATTCGAGCATGGTGTCGAAGGCGATGCCCTGGACCAGGATGCCGTTCTCCTGATCACCACCAATGGCGCAGTTGGCCAGGATGTTGGTCTCGAACTTGGCATGCTGGCCAACCTTGAGTTTGTCGGGATTTTCCAACAGGGGCTTGAGGGCCTTGAGCACCGTGTCGCGATCCAGCTGCTCCGGCACCCCCATGTAGGAATGGGTTAGCGGGATGTAGGCCGCTTCATGGGCCGCCACGGCAAACGACAGTCCGACCAGTTGTGCATGCTGGGGATCGTCACCGCTGGTTTCCGTGACGAACGCAAACAGCGGCGCTTGCTCGAGCTTGGCCAACCAGGTGTCGAAGCGCGCCTGATCGAGGATGACTTCGTACTTCGCCTCGGCGCCACCGGGTTGTTCGTCGGCCACTTCGACGATCTCTTGGCCGGCACGCTTGGCGTCCCGCTGGTTTTCTTCGAACCAGCTCTTGAACTCCAGCAGGGTGTACAGCTCGGCCAGTTTCTCGTGGTCCGGTGGGCCCATTTGCAGGTCGTCGAGGCCAATATCCAGCGGCACGTCAGTCTTGATGGTGGCCAGTTCGTAGGAAAGAAACGCCATTTCCTTGTGTTCTTCGAGCTTGGCCGGCAGGGTCTTGGCGCCGCGAATCGGCAACGTGGGGACGATGTCCAGTTGCGCGTACAACTCGGTCAGTCCGCCGTTGACCCCCACCAACAAGCCGGAGGCGGTCTTTGGCCCGATCCCCGGAACGCCCGGGATGTTGTCGGAAGAATCGCCCATCAGTGCGAGATAATCGATGATCTGCTCCGGAGCGACACCAAATTTCTCCTTTACGCCAGCCACGTCCAGCGAGCTACCGGTCATGGTATTGACCAAGGTAATGTGCCCGTCGACCAATTGAGCCATGTCCTTGTCACCGGTGGAGATCACCACCGGACGGTCGGCTGCGGCGCTGCTGCGGGCCAGGGTGCCGATCACGTCGTCGGCTTCGACGTTGTCCACGCACAGCAGCGGGAAGCCCAGGGCCTTGACGCTGGCGTGCAGCGGCTCGATCTGCACGCGCATGTCATCGGGCATGCTCGGGCGGTTGGCCTTGTACTCGGCGTACAGTGCATCGCGAAACGTCCCACCCTTGGCGTCGAACACCACGGCAAACGGGCTGTCCGGATACTGCTTGCGCAGGCTCTTGAGCATGTTCAGCACGCCCTTGACCGCGCCGGTCGGCAGGCCTTTGGACGTGGTCAGCGGTGGCAGCGCGTGAAAGGCACGGTACAGATAAGAAGAACCGTCCACCAGGACGAGGGGGGCTTGGCTCATGAGCAGGATCAACCTTTTCGGCGGGTCCGGGGCTAGAATAGCGGGACCGTTGACGACAAAGGGACAAGGTTATCATGCGTACACTAAATCGCCTGTTACTGGCTGGCTTGTTTACGATCACCCCGCTGACCGTCATGGCGGCGGACGACGCACCTTCAGCTGACCCTGACGTCACCATTCGCACGGAAGGCGATAAAACCATCCAGGAATACCGGCAAAACGGCTTCCTGTATGCGATCAAGGTCACGCCCAAGGGCGGCAAGCCTTATTTCCTGGTGCGTGCCGATGGCACTGATGCAAACTTCATCCGTTCGGACCAACCGGATATGCTGATCCCGTCATGGAAGATCTTTGAGTGGAAATAGTTTCCTAATTTCAACCGGCGCCCACTCGAGGGCGCCCGCAATGGCAGTTCTAACCATGTCTGTGTTCACCCCCTTGGCTCGGCCCGAGCTGGAAACCTTTCTTGCCCCTTACGGGCTCGGCCGCCTGCTTGATTTCCAGGGGATCGCCGCTGGCAGCGAAAACACCAATTTCTTTATCAGCCTGGAGCAGGGCGAGTTCGTCCTGACCCTGGTGGAGCGCGGCCCGGTGCAGGAAATGCCGTTCTTCATCGAACTGCTGGACGTGCTGCACGAGGCCGATCTGCCGGTGCCTTATGCCTTGCGCACCACCGACGGCATTGCGCTCAGGGAGCTGGCCGGCAAACCCGCGTTGCTGCAACCGCGCCTGGCCGGCAAACATATCAAGCAGGCCAATGCCCAGCACTGCGCCCAGGTCGGCGAGTTGCTGGCGCACCTGCACCTGGCCACCCGGGACAACATGATCAAGCGCAAGACCGATCGCGGCCTGGACTGGATGCAAGAGGAGGGCGCAAAGCTGCTGTCACACCTCGAAGCCGAACCTCGTCGGCTGCTGCAGGCGGCGCTGGATGAAATCTCGCTGCAGAAGACCGGCATCCTCGCGCTGCCCCGCGCCAACATCCACGCGGACCTGTTTCGTGATAACGCCATGTTCGAAGGCACGCATCTGACCGGGTTGATCGACTTCTACAACGCCTGTTCCGGGCCAATGCTGTATGACGTCGCCATTGCCCTGAACGACTGGTGTTCGGATGACAATGGTGTGCTCGACGGCCCGAGGGCGCGGGCGCTGCTGGGCGCTTATGCGGCCCTGCGACCCTTCACCGCCGCCGAGGCCGAGCTATGGCCGACCATGCTGCGCGTGGCGTGCGTGCGGTTCTGGCTGTCGCGCTTGATCGCCGCCGAATCCTTTGCCGGACAGGATGTGCTGATTCACGATCCGATGGAGTTCCAGCAGCGGTTGGCGCAGCGGCAGGACGTTCATACGCCGCTGCCTTTTGCCCTGTAACTTGCTTGCCGAACACAAAATCCTGTGGCGAGGGGATTTATCCCCGCTGGGACGCGAAGCGTCCCCAAAAAATATCTGCTGCAACAGAACAGGTGGGTCAGCTGGAAAGCAGGGGGCTGCTTCGCAGCCCAGCGGGGATAAATCCCCTCGCCACAGATGAAATCGGGTTTCACGCGGGTGTTATAGGGACTCCAGGCACCCCGCCAGATCATTGCCCAGCTTTTCCAGCAACTGCTCATACCCTTGTGCCGTCGCCGGGGTGTAGCCACCTAGCGCATCCAGCTCCGCGAGTTTCACCGGCAACCCGGCCACCAGGGTTTCGGCCAGGCGTGGGCGCAGGGGCGGTTCACTGAACACGCAGGTCTTGCCCACCGCCTGCAAGCGCGTGCGCATCGCCGCCACATGCTGGGCGCCGGGCTGGACTTCGGCAGCCACGGCGAAGACCCCGGCGTGCTTGAGGCCGTAGGTGTCTTCGAAATAATCGAATGCTTCGTGGAAGACGAAATAGGGTTTGCCCGCGACCCCGGCCAAACGCGATTTCAGGCGCGCGTCCAACGCATCGAGACGCTGGTTGAAGCCCTTGAGATTGCTTTGATAGCGCTCGGCATTGGCCGGGTCGGCAGCGCTCAGGTCAGCGGCCATTTTGGCGGCAATCACCCGCGCATTGATCGGTGAAAGCCACAAATGGGCATCGATCGTGCCAGGACGATGGTCATGATCATGCTCGTCGCCATCCTCGTCGGTATGGGATTGGCTGTCCTCGGTAAAATGCCGCAACTTGAGTCCCGGCAGATCCTGTACCGCGACGGAAGGCAGCGTACGACCGCTCAGTACCCTCGGCAGGAAACCTTCCATGTCCGGACCGATCCAGTACAGCAGGTCCACCGACTGCACCTTGCGTACATCCGATGGGCGCAAAGCGTAGTGGTGAGGCGAAGCACCGGGAGGCAGCAGCACCTCGGGAACGGCCACGCCGTCCTGCACCGCAGCGGCAATCAACTGCAACGGCTTGATGCTGGTAAGGACCTTGACATCGGCCTGGGTTGGACCGATCAGTAGAAAAGTTGCGACAAAAGCGACAAAGAGCGAAAAAAATCGGGACACGATAACCACTCGAAGAGGCGAGACCGGGTAACATAATAACGTCTCTCACTGAACTCGTCGCTGCCCATGCCTATTACGCCCCTCGCCAGTCGCCCCCACGATCACTCCCACTGTGTGCACAGCGCGCTGTCCGAGGCCGATGCCATCTGCGCCCGGCAGGGGCTGCGCCTGACCGCCTTGCGGCGGCGCGTGCTGGAACTGGTCTGGCAAAGCCACAAGCCGTTGGGTGCCTACGACATCCTGGCGGTGCTCAGCGAACAGGATGGCCGCCGCGCTGCGCCGCCGACGGTCTATCGGGCGCTGGATTTCCTGCTGGAAAACGGCCTGGTGCATCGTATTTCCTCCCTGAACGCCTTCGTCGGCTGCAACCATCCCGAACACGCCCACCAGGGCCAGTTCCTGATCTGCCGCGACTGCCACGCGGCCATCGAGCTGGAACAGAAGTCCATCAGCGATGCCATCGTCGCCAGCGCCAGGGAGGTCGGTTTCATGGTCGACAGCCAGACCGTCGAAGTGGTCGGTCTCTGCTCCGGTTGCCAGGGGGCCTGATGAGCAATGCCTTGATCCGCCTCGAGCAGGTGGCCGTGACGTTCGCCGGACAGAACGTGCTGGATAACATCCACCTGAGCGTCGAGCCTGGGCAGATCGTCACCCTGATCGGCCCCAACGGCGCTGGCAAGACCACTCTGGTGCGCGCCGTGCTGGGTTTGCTCAAACCGGACAGAGGCAGCGTCTGGCGCAAACCGAAGCTGCGGGTCGGCTACATGCCACAGAAACTCCATGTAGACCCGACGCTGCCCCTGTCGGTCCTGCGTTTCCTGCGCCTGGTACCTGGCGTAGATCGCGGACGGGCCCTGGCGGCACTCAACGAAGTCGGCGCCGAGCATGTGATCGACAGCCCGGTACAAAGCATCTCCGGCGGTGAAATGCAGCGTGTGTTGCTGGCCCGTGCCTTGCTGCGCGAGCCTGAACTGCTGGTGCTCGACGAGCCGGTACAAGGGGTCGACGTGGCGGGACAGGCCGAGCTGTACAGCCTGATCACCCGCCTGCGCGACCGTCATGGCTGCGGCGTGCTGATGGTCTCCCATGATCTTCACCTGGTCATGAGTACCACCGACCAGGTGGTCTGCCTCAATCGGCATGTCTGCTGTTCCGGGCATCCCGAGCAGGTCAGTGGCGACCCGGCGTTCGTCGAGCTGTTCGGCAAGAACGCACCCAGCCTGGCGATCTATCACCACCACCATGACCACGCCCATGACCTGCACGGTTCAGTGGTCATCGGTGCCCCTGTTACCCCCCATGTTCATGGAGATGGCTGCAAGCATGGCTGATTTTCTGGTATATGCCCTGCTCGCAGGCTTGGCTCTCGCGCTGGTGGCCGGTCCCTTGGGCTCGTTCGTGGTCTGGCGGCGCATGGCCTATTTTGGCGATACCTTGTCCCACGCGGCCTTGCTGGGTGTAGCGCTGGGGTTCCTGCTGGACGTCAGCCCGACGGTGGCGGTGACGGTCGGTTGCCTGTTGCTGGCGGTGGTGCTGGTGACCTTGCAACAGCGCCAGCCGCTGGCGTCCGACACACTGCTGGGTATCCTCGCGCCCAGTACCCTGTCCCTTGGGCTGGTGGTGCTGAGCTTCATGCGTGAAGTGCGGATCGACTTGATGGCCTACCTGTTCGGAGACTTGCTGGCCATCAGCCCGACGGACCTGGCGTGGATCCTGGGTGGCAGCGCCGCCGTGCTGCTGTTACTGGTGGCGCTCTGGCGACCCTTGCTGGCCGTCACCGTCCACGAAGAACTGGCCCGGGTCGAAGGCCTGCCCGTGACGGGTCTGCGGCTGGCGCTGATGCTGCTGATTGCCGTGGTCATTGCCGTGGCGATGAAAATCGTCGGAGTATTGCTGATTACCTCATTGCTGATCATCCCGGCCGCCGCGGCACAACGTCACGCCCGTTCGCCGGAGCAGATGGCTCTGGGCGCGAGCCTGCTGGGCATGCTTGCGGTGTGTGGCGGGCTGGCCTTGTCGTGGTTCAAGGACACCCCGGCCGGTCCGTCGATCGTGGTCAGCGCCGCGGCCTTGTTTCTGCTGAGTTTTGTCCTGCCCCGCCGAGGGGTGTAGACTTGCTCGCTTTTTGCGCAAATAGAGAGTCGCAGGAATGAAGCCGTTCGCCTCCCGTTATCTGCTCCTTGTCGCATTTTCCTTGCTACTGGGGGCTTGCACGAGTTCGCCGCCAGTAACCGAAGCACCCGACACCCGGGGGCCGGCCATTGCGCAGCTGGAACAAAGCCTGGCCAGCAATGAACTGGCCACCGCTGAAGATCAATTGGCCACGCTGCAGGCCCAGACGCCCAACGATCCGGCGTTGGAGCCCTATCAGCGGCAACTGGCCGAGGCGTATCTGCGCCGCAGCCAGATCGATCTGCAAAAAGGCGATGTAAACGCCGCCGCTACGGCCCTGAGCCGTGCCCGCGCCCTGATGCCCAAGGCGCCAGCACTGACCGGTGAATTCAATGGCGCCATAGCCCAGGCCCGTAAGATCGAGCTGGATAAAGCCGAGGCCGCTCTCCAGGCTGCCGAAACCAAACCGGCCGCCAAGTTGATCGATCCGAGCGCCGAGAGCACCACGCTCCAGCTCAATATCAACGATATCCAGCAAATGCGTCGGCAACTGGATGCTATTGCCACTGATGTGGTGAATTTTCAGTGTGATGTCACAGTTCAGGTGCCGCGCATCGACGATTATCCGTGGCTGGCGAACCTGCTGGCCAAGCGGGTCAAGAAACTGGATCCGGGGTTTGATCTGAAGCTTCGCAAGCAGATCCTGCGCAACGTGCCGGCGCAGGTGGTGCTGACTCCGCGTAAATCTTAAAGGCATCGCGAGCAGGCTCGCTCCCACAGGGTTTTGTGGCAGATACAACATGTGTATTCACAACACATCCACTGTGGGAACGGGCTTGCTCGCGAAAGCGGTGGGTCAGCCAAGAAAATGTTGCATGTACCGCCGCCTTCGCGGGTAAACCCGCTCCCACAGGGTTCCTTGGCGGACATAGAATCTGAATGCACACCAGTTCCACTGTGGGAGCGAGCCTGCTCGCGATAGCGTCCTAACGGTCGCCTCTCATCAAGCCGGAACCGCCTTGGCCTTGGGCTCACGCGCCCAAACCCGATGCTGGGCAATCGCCGCAAAAAACCGCGAAAAGCCGCTCGCCTCCGCATCCTCTATCAGCCCCGCATCCACCTCCAGCTTCAACTCAACCAGCAACTGCCGAGCTTCGCCATGAAGCCCAATGGCCTTCAGATGTTTGTAGGCCTCCAGCACGTAATGCAACGCCACGCCGTCCCGACTCAAGGCCTTGATCGACTCTGGGCCGCCCGGAACAAACACCGCATCGAAGGCAATCGATGGCAAGCCTTCCATGGACGCATCCACCGGCAACGTCTGCCCATCGACCGTGGTCACCGGCGCGGAAGTCGGACCGAGCACCTTGGCGTGAGCGCCCTCGGCCTTCAAGGCCTGTTTGAGCACATCGATAATCGCCCCGTCCACCCCGTTCGCCACCAGCACCGCAACCTTGCGTGTCTTGATATCTCCAGATAACAAGTTCGCCTGGCTCAAGGCTGGGGATTGCTCCAGCGAAGGCGTCGGTACGTCCACGGTGCATGCGGTGGGCGCCGGCAATCCAAGGTTTTTCGCCACCCGCGCCGCCAGCTCCAAATCGATGTTGGCGAGAATTTCGTTAACCTGCCGCGCCCTGATGTATTCCCGCTCGACCTTACCCAATTCGAAACTGTAGGCCGCGATGATGTGCTCCTGCTCATGGGCGCTCATGCTCTTGTAGAACAGCCGCGCCTGGGAAAAATGGTCGCTGAACGAGTCACTGCGCTGGCGGATCTTGTAGGCGTCGATACGCTCCGGATAGCTTTCAAAACCACCGTCTTGCGGACCGGGCGGGGTTTCCTTCGGCCAACCACCGTCGATGGAGTTGGGCTCGTAGGAGGTCCGCCCCTTGTCGATGGTGGTGCGGTGCATGGCATCGCGCTGGCCGTTGTGCACCGGGGTGATCGCCCGGTTGATCGGCAGCTCATGAAAATTCGGCCCACCGAGTCGGCTGATTTGCGTATCTGTGTAGGAAAAGAGCCGGCCTTGCAGCAACGGGTCGTTGGAAAAGTCGATGCCCGGCACGATATGCCCGGGGCAGAACGCGACTTGCTCGACTTCGGCGAAGAAGTTGTCCGGGTTACGGTTCAGCACCATCTTGCCCAGCGGCGTGATGGGCACGAGTTCTTCAGGAATGATCTTGGTCGGGTCGAGCAGGTCGAAATCGAATGTGTGCTCGTCTTCCTCGGCGACGATCTGCACACCGAATTCCCATTCCGGGTAATCCCCCATCTCGATCGCCTCCCACAGATCGCGACGGTGGTAGTCCGTATCTTTACCGGCCAGCTTCTGGGCTTCGTCCCACACCAATGAACACGTGCCGACCTTGGGTCGCCAATGGAATTTGACGAAACTGCTGCGGCCTTCGGCGTTGATCATGCGGAAGGTATGCACGCCGAAGCCTTGCATGCTGCGCAGGCTTTTTGGAATGGCCCGATCGGACATCGCCCAGATCACCATATGCGCCGACTCCGGCACCAGCGAGACAAAATCCCAGAAGGTGTCGTGGGCTGAGCCGCCGGTAGGAATCTCGTTGTGGGGTTCGGGTTTTACCGCGTGGACGAAGTCTGGAAACTTCACCGCATCCTGTATGAAAAAAACCGGCATGTTGTTGCCCACCAAGTCGAAGTTGCCTTCGTCGGTGAAGAACTTCACTGCAAAACCGCGCACGTCACGCACTGTGTCACCGGAACCTCGTGGCCCCTGCACGGTGGAAAAACGCACGAACACCGGGGTCTTTTTGCTCGGGTCCTGTAGAAAACCAGCCTTGGTCAGTGCCGAATGCGCTTCATAGCTCTGAAAGTAACCATGGGCCCCGGTACCGCGGGCGTGCACGATGCGCTCAGGAATGCGCTCATGGTCAAAATGCGTGATCTTTTCACGCATGATGAAATCTTCCAGCAGCGAGGGCCCACGGGCACCGGCGCGGAGGGTGTTCTGGTTGTCGGCGATCTTCACACCCTGATTGGTGCGCAAGGCCTGCTCGGTGGCATCGGAGCGAAACGGCTCCAGGCTCTCAAGCTTGGCGTTGGTGTTGCCGCGATCCAGGGTGTCGGTCCCGGCCAGTTGGCTCTTGCCGGTTGCAGGCTGCTTGGTATTCATCAGACATAAACTCCTCGTTTCGATCCCTTTTCACCCAGGGCTTGCGGACAAGCGCCGGGCAGTGGCGCCCAGGCATTTGGGAGTGGCTTATGTAGTGACTGATGACGGTTCGAGCCGTTCCCTCGGAACGCGCCTGGATTTTCCCGGCCAGCGCCAACCCAGCGATGATGGGTGTCACCGTTGGGCTGGCGAAGCTTCAGCAGTCAGATGCCATCGCGCAGGATCTCGATTCTCCACCGCTGGCGCGTATGCACGCCTTGATAGCGGTCGACCCATTCCGGGCTGATCTGAGGCGATGGGCCCAAGTGGTTGGGCATCACATCATGGATGGACGGTGCCCGTGGATAGCTGGCCCAAGGAATGTTCAGCGGGTTGAACACGTTCTTGGGCGTGTCCTGGAAGTGCATGGAGTCATCCGGAATGACCTTCAACCGGCTGTCATCGGCATAAAGGCGCCAGTCGCGGTTGTACAGCGAATGAATCCGATCCGCTTGCCACTCCCACTGCTGCCGGTTATCCAGGGCGCAGCTATCGGTGACCAGCGCGCCATCCGTTTCGCGCACACTCAGGCATCGATTCGAGGCCCGGTTGACGTACCGATTCTCCGAATCCAGGCCCCACAGTTGATGGGTGTTCGAGGCCGCGCAGGATTCAAGGGAAACACTTGAGTTGGCATTTTCGGCCATGCACTTGCCGACGCCGTCGGCGGAACGAATCAGCACGGTCATTTCGCGAGTCAGGAAGGGACTGTTCAAGTCCAGCATGTATTGTTCCGCGGCATCGTAGGTATCAGTGACGTGAAGGGATTTGACCTGGCTCCGATCCCACCACCATTCACGCCGATTCAAGTCATAGCCGCCGCCAATGCTCACCGTTGCCGTACCGGTGTAGTTGCCGGGCAACTCCCACAAGGTATAAGACTCAAGCGATGCCGAGCGCATCATGGGCGTCATACGCGCTTCGGTTAGAACCGGCAGCCCGGCAGTGAGCCTTTCAACCAATACCGCCTTCAGCTTGGGATCTATGGGTGCGTTCCACGTCAACTTCGAACCGTTCCGCGATGCGATCAACGAGTAGTCCTGGAACGCGTAACTCATGGTCTTGGAATGTGAATAATTCAAACCGAAACTCACATTGAACGGTGATTTAGCGGCATAGGTAATATTTTCGGCTTTTGTCCCACCAAATTCGCTACCTAATGTTCCGCCAATGGAAATTCCATTGGTTTTCGTTTCGCTGTAATTGAAATTTGTCCTCGTGTCACTAGCAGGCGCCGAATTGACCAATATCGGAACAATCTGTTCAGTGGTCAGTTGATGAGTGAACCGGTAGGCATGTGGCAAGTACGCGCCCCAGAGATTTTCTCCACTGCCACCCGGTCCGAACCCACCGATGGTGATGCCGTTTTTCGTGGAGCGCGCGGTTGTTGGCGACGTTTTTATGGAAACGAACTTCTTGTCCTGGCTCCGCTCTGCACTCCTGACGACATCGATATTCACCACCGAAGTCATTTCCTGGTTCGGGCTCTGAAGATTGATGTTGTAGGTCAGTTTCGGCAGGCCAATGAACTCGCCTTCCTCCCGGGGGTACCCGGCCCGTGCCTGCAGTTCCTTGATCAACAACCCCACCGCTTCCAGAACAGCTTCATCCTGGTAACCTTCCAGGCGATAGACATTGATCTCCGAATTGCTCACCCGGTGAAACAAGGCATAGTCAAACGCGCTGGAAATTCCGAATATGCTACTTACTGTTTTCGCCAGTTCCGTCGTCTGGTAGCCCATCTTCAACAGCACCGGTTTCCCCGAGCGGAAAATCGCCGTTACCTTCTCGATGGCTGCTTCATCATCCTTGACTGCGGCGATATCCAGATAGGCCAGGGAAGAAAACTTTTCATCGGCGAGTCGCGCCTTGAATTCTTCCTCGGGCATGGCAGCAACCGACAGAGCCTGATATTGAGGCAGCGACATCTGCACCTCAGGAAGTTCTCCGAATACCATTAAAGTGTCCGAGGTCATCGAACTTGCAGCCACTGCATTTGCCATTACGCTTAATGCAAACAGTCCTGCAAAAATAGCCTTATGCTTTTTCACATTCCATTCCTTTTAAATGTTTCCCCGCCGTTACGAGACGGGTTTAATTCGCTGTAGCGAGCGACGATCGGTAACCTACCAGATACTTGTTCATGGACAATCGAAAGTACTATTCGAAATGAAACCGAGTATGTGGATATATTTAACAGCTAACTTTAAATGCTCTTGAGCAGGACGGATGAACGATCCTTTGCCTGTCAGGCCTGGCGACGGCTGCATGGCGTCCGCTGCCCCGAAAGGGGCGCGGATGGGTACCCAGCAATGGACAATCAGGCATACCGGCCTTTGATCGCGTTATTACCAAATAGCGGCCAAATTGCGAAATAAATGCTAATGACCTCTATACAGACAGGCTAAAATGCGCCCCCGGCTAACCGCTGCCCCTTTTCCAACGCGCCCCACAAGGTTCGCTACGTGATCGAGTTTCAAAACGTCCATAAAACCTACCGCGTCGCCGGTAAGGATATCCCCGCGCTGCACCCGACCAGTCTGAGGATCGAGAACGGTCAGGTCTTCGGTCTGATCGGCCATTCCGGTGCAGGAAAAAGTACCCTGCTGCGTCTGATCAATCGCCTGGAAGACACCAGCGGCGGCAAGATCATCGTCGACGGCGAAGAAGTCACCGCCCTGGACGCCACGGGCCTGCGACGCTTCCGTCAACAGGTCGGGATGATTTTCCAGCACTTCAATCTGCTGGCCTCCAAGACCGTGGCCGACAACGTCGCCTTGCCGCTGACGTTGGCGGGCGAATTGTCCCGCAACGAAATCGACCAACGAGTGGCCGAGTTGCTGGCACGGGTAGGCTTGTCCGACCACGCCAGGAAGTACCCGGCGCAGTTGTCCGGCGGCCAGAAGCAGCGCGTCGGTATCGCCCGCGCCCTGGCGACCAAGCCCAAGATTCTGCTGTGCGACGAGGCCACCAGCGCCCTCGACCCGCAGACCACCGCATCGGTGCTGCAACTGCTCGCAGAGATCAACCGCGAGCTGAAGCTGACCATCGTGCTGATCACCCATGAAATGGACGTGATCCGCCGGGTCTGCGATGAAGTCGGTGTGATGGATGCCGGTGTGATCGTCGAACAAGGCCCGGTGGCCCAGGTGTTCCTGCACCCCAAGCATCCGACCACCAAGCGTTTCGTCCAGGAAGACGAGCAGATCGACGAAAGCGAACAGCGCGACGATTTTGCCCACGTACCGGGGCGCATCGTGCGTCTGACATTCCAGGGCGATGCGACCTACGCGCCGCTGCTCGGCACCGTCGCCCGGGAAACCGGTGTGGACTACAGCATCCTGGCCGGTCGTATCGACCGCATCAAAGACACCCCCTACGGGCAACTGACCCTCGCCATCACCGGCGGTGACATGGAGGCGGCGTTTGCCCGCTTCATCGCGGCCGATGTCCACATGGAGGTGCTGCGCTGATGGAATTTTTTGCAAACATCGACTGGCTGGAGATCTGGCTGGCCACCGGCGACACCTTCCTGATGCTGTTCGGTTCGCTGTTGTTCACGGTGCTGCTCGGCCTGCCACTGGGGGTGCTGTTGTTCCTGTGCAGCCCGCGCCAGTTGCTCGAAGCCCGGGGCGTCTATGCGCTGCTGTCGCTGATCGTCAACATCCTGCGTTCGCTGCCTTTCATTATCCTGTTGATCGTGATGATCCCGTTCACGGTGTTGATCACCGGCACCTCGCTGGGCGTAGCCGGGGCGATTCCACCCCTGGTGGTCGGCGCCACACCGTTCTTCGCCCGTCTGGTGGAAACCGCCTTGCGCGAAGTCGACCGTGGCATCATCGAAGCGACCCAGGCCATGGGCGCGACCACCCGGCAGATCATCGTCAACGCCTTGCTGCCGGAAGCCCGCCCAGGCATCTTTGCCGCAATTACGGTGACCGCGATTACGCTGGTGTCCTACACGGCCATGGCCGGTGTGGTCGGCGCCGGTGGCTTGGGCGACCTGGCGATCCGTTTCGGTTACCAGCGTTTCCAGACCGACGTGATGGTGGTCACCGTGGTATTGCTGCTGGTGCTGGTCCAGGTCCTGCAAACCGTGGGCGACAAACTGGTTGTGCATTTTTCTAGAAAATAAGGCCTTGCGCCCATAAACCATGAGCCAGCCATTCGCTGGCAGGCGCCGAGAGCGGGCGCCCCACAAGGAGTTAGCTGAATGAAGAAATTACTGGTTGCCTTCGCTGCCGTCGCAGCCTTTTCCGCCCATGCCGACACCTTGACCATCGCGGCAACGCCGGTGCCCCACGCGGAAATCCTCGAATTCGTCAAGCCGGCACTGGCCAAGGAAGGTGTGGACCTGAAGGTCAAGGTCTTCACCGACTACATCCAGCCGAACGTACAGGTCGCCGAAAAGCGCCTGGACGCCAACTTCTTCCAGCACCAGCCGTACCTGGATGAGTTCAACAAGGCCAAGGGTACCCACCTGGTAGCCGTAACTGGCGTGCACCTGGAACCCCTGGGCGCTTATTCGAGCAAGTACAAGAAGCTCGAAGAACTCCCTGGCGGCGCCAACGTAGTGATCCCGAACGACGCCACCAACGGCGGCCGTGCGCTGTTGCTACTGGCAAAGGCCGGGGTGATCAAGCTGAAGGATCCGAAGAATATCCTGTCGACCACCAAAGACATCACCGAGAACACGAAGGACCTGAAATTCCGTGAACTGGAAGCCGCGACCATTCCACGCGTGCTGACCCAGGTCGACCTGGCGCTGATCAATACCAACTACGCGCTGGAAGCCAAGCTGGATCCGTCCAAGGATGCGCTGGAGATCGAGGGCAGCGACTCGCCTTACGTGAACATCCTGGTGGCCCGTGAGGACGACAAGGACAGCGAGGCAATGAAGAAGCTGGCGGCTGCGTTGCATAGCCCGGAAGTGAAGGCGTTTATTCTGGAGAAGTACAAAGGCGCAGTATTGCCGGCGTTTTGATCTGATCGGGTGATGAAAAAAACGGGACTGCGTGGGAATGCAGACCCGTTTTTTTTGCACTCATGATAAATTCCCGCAGCGACCTCTAATGAATAGAGGGCATTCAGGGAGAGAAGTAAGTGATCAAGTCTTTGTTGGTTGGGGCATTGCTGGCAATGGCATCCGCATCGGCATCTGCGATGAGTTGCGATAATCCTAGAAACGCCTATGACAGAACCTATTGCGCGTCGCTGAAAATGGTTCAGTCGGATCAGGAAATCAATGATCAATACAAGAAGACCATGAGTGCGCTGAACCCGGAACAAAAGAAAAAAGTGAAAGCGGCTCAGATCCAGTGGATCAAAATTCGCGACAACGCCTGTTCCAACGACGGCCTGCTCTACCTGGACTGTGCCAACGAGAAGACCGAGTCGCGTATCGTCATACTCAAAGCCATCGAGCGCGAATGCCGTGCTGCCGGTTGCGACGATGCCAAGCTGTCGCAAGTCGAGTGATCCGGCCAAGGGCAGCTGATATCTATCGCTGAGAAGAAGCGATGGGACAAGCGAAAAGCCGTACCGAAAAACCCGACATCATGCGTCGGGTTTTTCTTTGGCAGGCTGCCTATAGGGGTGGTTAGGGCCGCTTCGCAACCCAGCGGGAGCAAACTTCCTCCCCACGGGGTTTTGGTTCAATCAAGGCCGTGGGTGTAATTCAGTTGTTCGCGTTGCTGGCAGGATGCCACAATCGCTTTTTTAGTTGCATCACGATCAGGTGGATCACATGCATGGCTCAGGATCACGAAGTGACCAGGATTTCTTCATAGCCGAGCAGGTGCGAACTGACCGACTGCAGCAACTGTTCCGCCAATCCGTTTCAGCGGTATTGGGGAGTTACCTCGCCGCTATCATGCTGTGTGGATTGTGTTGGGATCGTTTCGACCACGACCTCGTTCTTTGGTGGCTGGCGATACTGACCGGATCGACGCTGATACGCATCTCGATGTTCGTGGCCTATTTCTGCAGTGATGAAAGCCAGCGCACGCCCCAACGGTGGGAGCGCAAGTACTGGATCACCCTGGTGCTATCCGCCAGTATCTGGGGCGTTGGCGCATTCGTGGTCATGCCGGCAGACGATCTTCTGTCGCAAGCGCTGGTCATGCTCTTTACCGTCGGCATGTCCGTCAGTGCGGTGTCCTGCTACTCCGCCTACCGCGACATGACATTGCTCTCCATCGGCCTGGTCCTGTTGCCGTCCACCGCCTGGCTACTGTTTCAACCGACCAGAATTCAACTCGGTATCGCCCTCTCGATCATCGTATTTGCCGTATTCGCTGCCCGCGCCACACACAAAATGTCCCAGGCACTGGAAACCGCTTTCCGACTCACCCGTGAAATGGAGCAGGCCAATAGCGTTTCCACCCGCGCAGCCCAGACCGATGAACTGACAGGACTGATGAGCCGACGCGCCTTCTTCGAGCATGCCCAACAGCTTTATGACGAATGTGAAGCCAACCGGCTGGGATTGTGCGTGTTCATGCTGGACATGGATCACTTCAAGCACATCAACGACACCTACGGTCATCAGGTTGGAGATCAGGTCCTGCGGCAGATGGGCCTGGTCATCAGCTCATCCTTCCGGGCCACCGATGTCCACGGCCGGTTGGGGGGAGAGGAGTTCGCGATTCTGCTTCCGGACACCTCCCTCGACGCCGCCATCGAGATTGCAGAAGAGCTTATTCAAACGATTGGCGAATTGATGATCGAGCCTGTCCATCGCATTACCGCCAGCCTTGGAGTAGCGTTCACGGAGGCTGGGCACAAGGATCTTCATAGCTTGATGAATAATGCGGATAAGGCGTTGTATCGGGCGAAGGCGTTGGGGCGCAATCAGGTTGCGGTTGCCCAGTAAGACTTCGTTTAGGCGTCATATAGGGGTGACTAGTTAATGCAAAAGGCCAATCCATGTCGCTGAACCATTGGTGCTACACGGTGGGGCGTGCCTGTTACCCCAACTGTGTATGGCCAGCATGTTGCACAAAGACCCTCAGGGTGAAAGCTTCTATCAACAGGCCGTCCCATATCTGCTGCAAGCGAACAGCAAGTTCGAGGCCGTGACAGCCGACAAACCTACCGCAAGCGCGCTCGAGGTTAACGACTTCCAAGGCCGAAAAACGCTTGAAGATCCTACTGAGTCCAAACTGAGACATGGAGCAGTGGAATTGGCCGCAGCGTTGCGAACTAGTGTTGATCATACCCAGTGTTAAGCCCAGGCACCTTGGAAAACGCTTCGGCAATAAAATCCATAAACACAATCGCCCGCTTGGGCAACAACCGATTGGCGACGTAGAGAAACTGGACCGGCACCGGCGGCGCTTCGTAGTCGCAAAGTACCTGACACAACCGGCCGCTCTCCAACCCTTGCTCGTACAACCACCTTGGCCCGCTGGCGATCCCGAGGCCGGCGGTGACGGCTTCTTGTATGGCCTGGGGCGAGTTGACCCGCAATCGCCCCGAGACGTTGATGACGGTATCGCGGAAATGCCAGGTATTACCGGTGCTCAACAACGAGTACAGAATGCAGTCATGGTTGTGCAGGTCTTCCGGTGTCTGCGGGATGCCACGGCGTTCCAGGTAGTCTGTCGACGCGACATAGACCCGTGTGTAATGGCCAATCCGGCGGGCGCGCAGTGCGCTGTCGGTCGGATGGCCGATGCGGATGGCCAGCTCGGCGCCTTCCTCCACCAGATCCACGAGACGATCACTGAGCTGCAAATCCAGTGACAAGCCGGGGTAGCGCGCCAGAAAAGCGGGAACGTGCGGCATCAGGAAGGCATGAGCCAATGCGGTCGGGCAGGCCACGCGCAGCAGTCCGGTCGGCTCGGACTCATCGCTCAAGGACGACTCCGACTCCGCAACGGCATCGAGGATCCGGCTGACGTCCGCGTAGTAGCGTTCGCCTTCCGGCGTCAGCACCAGCCGTCGTGTGGTGCGCTGGAGCAATCGGGTACCCAGATGGTCCTCCAGCGCGGCCACGTATCGGCTGACGTTGGGTTGGCCCATGCCCAAGTCCCGCGCCGCCGCTGAGAAACTGCCCGTCTCGACGGTGCGTTTGAAACAGGTCATGAGTAGAAAGCGATCCACTTGAAGCCCCAAATTCATGCACATTCAGCATTAAAGATATGCAAGTCCGTGATCTTATCAACTAAACGGCATAGACGGATCATGAGCGCCGCATCCCGCTCTCATGATCTGGAGTTCACTCATGTCTCGCTTACTCAATAAACGCACCCTCATCACTGGCGGCACCAGTGGCATTGGACTGGAAACCGCCAAACAGTTCCTCGCCGAAGGTGCCCGCGTTATCGTTACCGGTGTCAATCCTGACTCTATCGCAGCGGCCAAAGCCGAGTTCGGCAGCGACGTGCTGGTGCTGCGCGCCGACTCGGCCAGCGTTAGCGCACAAAAGGAACTGGCCCAGGCCGTAGAGAGGCATTACGGAAAGGTCGACGCTGTCTTCCTCAATGCCGGTGTTTCCGTTTGGCAACCGATTGAGGATTGGTCGGAAGAAATGTTCGACCGTTCCTTCGACGTCAACGTCAAAGGGCCTTACTTCCTGATCCAGGCGCTTCTTCCCGTGTTCGCCAATCCCGCCTCGGTGGTGTTGAACACCTCGATCAGCGCCCACGTAGGCTCGACACGCTCCTCGGTTTACGCCGCCACCAAGGCTGCCTTCCTCAGCCTGTCGAAAACATTGTCGAGCGAACTGATGCAGCGCGGAATCCGCGTCAACGCCGTTAGCCCAGGGCCGGTGAATACGCCACTGTATGACAAGATGGGTATTGCGGATGCCTATCGCCAGCAGCTCAACGCCGACATCATCAAGAGCATCCCTGCGGGACGGTTTGGCACGCCGGAAGAGGTCGCCAAGGCAGTGTTGTACCTGGCTTCGGATGAATCGCGGTGGACGATGGGAAGCGAGATTGTCGTGGATGGGGGGCGGTTGTTGAACGATTGATACCGCTTTTGCCGATCAGTTAAAGACCAAACGGCGCAAAACCCGTAGGAGCATAGCTTGCTAGCGGTAGCGGTAGATCAGCAACACCGTTGTCGACTGGCCTGCCTCAATCGCGTGCAAGCTATGCTCCCGCAGATTTACGGCTTGGCTGATCGGGCACTGTTCCGTTCGGCTATGTTTTATGTCGACAACGCTCAGGCTTTAGAGCCAGCCATTCGGCCAATAGGCTCAAGCTCCTTGCCTTTAGCGAGGCTAACCGACAAGAAGTGGCGTTCCATACGGGTCGCGCAACCCGCCAGACGGCGGGCGTCGGCTTCGTACTGAGCGGCAAGTAAGGGCTTTGGAGTGCGCTTGGAAGGCTTCATGGAAAACCTCGGAGGAATTGGGGGTCATGTTAGGCGTCGTACGCCACGATGTGGTGCCGTTGGATTGTGGGCCAGCGCTACCCCCAAAATTTCAATCTCGTGCGCTTTTGCAAGACGCCCCGACAAAACTCAATCGCCATTGATTCTAGGGGGTTTCGGGCAAGTGGAACGTAAACCGTCAATATGCTCCATTAAACCATCCGGAATACTCTGCCACATTGGGTCAAGGATAAAATCTATACCCTCCCGGCGAGCCATTTTTGCAGCGGGTACAAAGTCCGCATCACCTGCAAAAAGAACGATCTGATCCACCTGCTTTTTGAATGATAGCGACGCTACATCAACTCCGATCCGCATGTCGACGCCTTTTTGCCTCGTTTCCATGCTGACATCATTCTCTGTTAAGTCAGCAATTTGAATTTTACCTTTGAGAAGGTCGGCAATTTTCGCTGGCTTGATCGTCCACTTCACATCTTTAGAAAGGTGTCCGAGCCGCAACGCCACCTTACGCTTACTTCGCAACCTAGCGTGGAGTTCTTTCCTAAATAGCGCTTCCTTGGATTTGGAAAAATCCACAGCTTTTTTAGAAATAGGATTGTGCTGTTTGGTATCTAGCGGGGGGCAGTCATAGAAAAAAATTCGATAAAGCTCTTTCCTATGACGTTGCTGCTGCTCCTGCGCTTGGCCATTCGGACGAGGAGCAACCTTGCTTAAATGAGCCGTTGCCCATCGATGCACAAGGTCCGCAGCTCGCTCCGCGTTGTAAGCATTCTGAGGCTCGATCTTTCGAAAGCGCTTTATAAAATAGGCGCCGTCAACCAACACCGCTGTGGGCATGACTTTCCTCCAGATAGCAAAACGCCCAAGGGGTCGGCACGTCCTGGATAGTTTGGACGGCGTACAGCCTTGGGCGGGATGCGCGAAGAATAGATCCAGTCGACGGCGCCGTCAACTGGCAATCTCTCGCTGTAGGTAGGCTAAGGCATCAGCCGCAAAGCGGCTGATGCCTTAGCCTACCTACAGCCATTTTTTTGTCAATGAGGCACCCGCGACCAATTTACGTCATGATTTTGGCTATCACCATATGCTTTACGACAAGGTGATCAGCTGTACGTATCCGGGGCGCACACCCACATTTTGTTTAGTTTTTCCATGCTCGCTAGACAATGCTATCCACCACCCCGCCATCAACACGCAACGCCGCACCCGTCGTAGCCGAAGCCTGCTCCGAACTGGCATAAATAATCATATTGGCAACTTCCTCAACACGCGCCGCCCGTTGAATGATCGAGGTACTACGGTGCTGTTTGACGAAATCCGCCCCCACCTTCTCCAGGCTTTCCCCAGTGCGCTCGACATCCGCCTGGAGCATCTGCGCAACCCCTTCGGAAAGCGTCGGCCCAGGCAGCACTGAGTTCACCGTAACGCCCGTGCCGGCAAGGCGCTTGGCCAAGCCGCGAGCAATGGAAAGCTGGGCGGTTTTAGTGAAGCCGTAATGAATCATGTCGGCCGGAATATTCACGCCCGACTCGGACGAAACAAACACAATCCGCCCCCAACCACGCTCGACCATGCCCTGCGCATAGGCCCTGGAAACACGCACGCCGGACATCACGTTGGTTTCGAAGAAGCGCTGCCATTCGCTGTCCGGGGTTTCGAAAAAGTCTTCCAGCTTGAAAATGCCCAGGTTGTTGATGACCACATCGAAGCGCGGGTACTTGGCGACCAAGGCCTGGCAGCCTGAGGCGTTGCTGAGGTCGCCCACAAAGCCTTCGGCTTTGGAAGCAAGGTCGCCCAAGCGCTGCAATGCGTCCTCTACGCTGCTGTCGCTGCGACCGTTGATGACCACGTGGGCGCCGGCTTCGAGGAAGCCTTTGGCTGTGGCAAAACCGATGCCGCTGGTGGAACCGGTGACCAAGACGTGACGGCCGGTGAAGTCGATTTTCATGGGAAGGACTCCTTGAATTAATGGACCAGAGGGCTGTGCGATGTTGGCGAGGCGGTATTTACGAATTCGTCGTACAACGATTGAAGATAGCGACAATCCAGCAAAGTGATGCAAACCCGACATGCGGTGTCGGGTTTGCTTTATTGATTGAGCGAATGTTTACCTGCTATCGCGGCTCAACGTTATCCAGCACCCGATTTGCCAGCAACGACCCCAGCTCGATCAGTTGCTGAATACCGAGCGCCACATGACGGCGTGAACCTTCCAGTTCGAAGGCGAGGTCGTTGACCATGGCGTCAGCCGAGGCCAGGGTTTCGGTGAGGTTGGCGAGCAGGGATTCGTTGTCGATGTCTTTTACGATTGTGAATATCTGGCCCGGTTGGGGATCGTCGGGTTTTGTTGCTTTGGGAGAGAGATAGAAATCCAGGGCGCGCTCTGCAGCTTCATCGAGCTTTTTGGCCCCGGATTTTGTGCGCGGGGATGCTTGCTCCGTTTCCGGAGGGTTTGGAGTTACTTTGAACATAAGCTGGAATCCTCAGTGAGGCCGCGACCTCTTCCCTACTAAAAGAAGGGTGGCGGCTGTACGCAGGTTAGTAGACCGGGGATTCCAGCATTGCCGGCGCGCCGAAGCGCCCTGCGCACAGCCACCATCAAAGGACAGGAATTAGGATACCTGCCTGAGTGGAGAACTCATGCATCTTGCGGGAAACCACGGGCTACTAAACCCGACCACTGATGGGCAGTGGCAGGAAGACAATAGAACCCGGGGACAAGGCGCACAAGCGGGCGGATTCTGGCGTAGTTGTAGGCAAAGGCGCAAGGATGCGTGGGTTGGGGGAAGGGTGGCGGTCGGGGAATAAACAGGCGACGGGAAGGCCTGGAAGTCGCGGGCTAGGGGGCCGCCTCTGCTTGGTTGGAAAGCAGGGCTGGTGCGGATCGTCTGTAGGAAGTTGGGGCTGCTCCGCAGCCCAGCGGGGATGAATCCCCTTGCCACAGGAAGGTGGAGTCAGTTAATTCAGCGGCGGCTGTGAGGGCGCCATCGCGAGCAAGCTCAGCTCCCACAGGATTATTGGCCACCAACCCCAGTGGGAACGATCTTATGAAGAAGTAGCAGGCCTTCAATACCAGCGGGCTTCGCCCGGCGGGCGTTTCTTGAAGCGTTTCATGCTCCACATGTATTGGCTCGGGTACGCCCGCACGTAGCGCTCCACGACTTGGCTCATGGCGGCGCAGGCGGTTGCGGTGTCGGTGCTGTACATGGCTTCTGGCGCGGCTTCGAGGATGACTTTGTAGCCGGAGCCGTCCGGCAGGCGCAGGGCATGAAGGAACACACCCACTGCTTTACCACCGGCGAGCATGTTCGGCACGAACTTGCTGGTCAGGGCCTGGGTGGCGAAGAAGGGCACGAAGATGCCGGCGGACTCGGCCGGTTCCGGGTCGGCGGGGATACCCACCTGGCCGCCCTTGCGCACTTCCTTGATGACGCTGAGGATGCCTTCCTTGGTGGACGCCGCGACTTTGTTACCTAGCTGTACGCGCTGCTTCTGCAGCAATTCATCCACCGCCTTGAGCTTGGGTGGGCGGTAGAAAATGATCGGTTTGCACTGGCTGCAATAGAAGTGGTTGAGCACTTCCCAGTTGCCCAGGTGGCTGGTGATGCCCACCACGCCCTTGCCGGACGCCAAGGCTTCTTTCAATATTTCCAGGCCCTCGACTTCACGCACCAGTTCGATGGAGCGCTGGGCCGGCCAGATCCAGGCGCAGGCGCTTTCGGTCAGGGATTTGCCGATGTCCTTGAGACTCTGGCCCACCAGGCGCTCGCGCTCGGCCGGGTCCATATCGGGAAAGCATTTGGCGAGGTTGATCCGCACCACGTCGCGGGAGCGGTTGGGCAGTTTCCACATGAGCCAGCCGATGGCCGAGCCCACCGCCTGCACGGCCCGCCAAGGCAGTAGCGCAAACAACCGCAGAGCGCCGACCAGCAAGGCGCCTTTCAACTTATCCACAGGTCACTCCTGAATTCATGGGCCGTGTTGCGAGCCGGCTATTCTAACCGCCGTTTGCCAGCTCGGCGTAGCGGTCGCAGTCCTGGGTGTGATCCATGACCATGCCCGAGGCCTGCATGAAGGCGTAGCAAATGGTCGGCCCGACGAAAGTGAAGCCGGCCTTTTTCAGGCCTTTGCTCATCTGCACGGCTTCGGGGGTGATGGCTGGCACTTCGGTGCGGTCCCTGAAATGGTTGATGAGAGGTCTGTCGCCGACAAAAGACCAGAGGAAGGCCACCGGGTCTTCCAGGGCCAGCCAGGCCTGGGCGTTACGGCGCGCGGCCTTGAGCTTGAGGCGGTTGCGGATGATGCCGGGGTCCTGCATCAGGTCCTCGATTTCGGCATCGCTCATCTGCGCCACCCGCTGTACGTCGAAGTTGTACAGCACCTCGCGGTAATGGGCGCGTTTGCGCAGCACGGTGATCCAGGACAGCCCGGCCTGGAACCCTTCGAGCAAAAGCAACTCGAACAAACCCTGCGCATCGCGCAGCGGCGTCCCCCACTCCTGATCGTGATAGGCCATGTACAAAGGATCTTCGGAACACCAAAAGCAGCGTGGCATAAGGCTCCAGGGGGCGTGCGCACGAACGAATCGGGTATACTCCCGCTCTTTAAATCGCAGCCCAAGAAACAGGTGAATTTCGTGAGCCAGCCTACGCCAGCCGTGCGTACCTTCCAAGACTTGATCCTCGCCCTCCAGCAATACTGGGCCGAGCAAGGTTGCGTGGTACTTCAGCCCTACGATATGGAAGTAGGCGCCGGCACTTTCCACACTGCCACGTTTCTGCGTGCCATCGGCCCGGAAACCTGGAACGCCGCCTACGTGCAACCCAGTCGCCGTCCGACTGACGGCCGCTACGGCGAAAACCCGAACCGTCTGCAGCACTACTACCAGTTCCAGGTGGTCCTGAAGCCGAACCCGGAAAATTTCCAGGAACTGTACCTGGGCTCCCTCAAGCGCGTGGGCCTCGACCCGCTGGTGCATGACATCCGTTTCGTCGAGGACAACTGGGAATCGCCTACCCTGGGCGCCTGGGGCCTGGGCTGGGAGGTCTGGCTCAACGGTATGGAAGTGACCCAGTTCACCTACTTCCAGCAGGCGGGCGGCATCGAGTGCTACCCGGTGACCGGCGAGATCACCTACGGCCTGGAACGCTTGGCGATGTACCTGCAAGGCGTGGACTCGGTCTACGACCTGGTGTGGGCCGACGGCCCGTTCGGCAAAGTGACCTACGGCGACGTGTTCCACCAGAACGAAGTGGAGCAGTCGACCTACAACTTCGAACACGCCAACGTCGACAAGCTGTTCGAACTGTTCGATTTCTACGAAAGCGAGGCCAAACGCCTGATCGAGCTGGACCAGCCGCTGCCGTTGCCGAGCTATGAAATGGTGTTGAAGGCGTCCCACACCTTCAACCTGCTGGACGCACGCCGGGCGATTTCCGTGACCGCGCGCCAGCAATACATCCTGCGTGTGCGCACCCTGGCGCGTTCCGTCGCGCAAGCCTACCTGCTGGCCCGTGCCAAGCTAGGCTTCCCGATGGCGACCCCGGACCTGCGTGATGAAGTGTTGGCTAAGCTGGAGGCTGCACAATGAGTGCTCAAGATTTTCTGGTTGAACTGGGCACCGAAGAACTGCCACCCAAAGCCCTGAATACCCTGGCCGATGCATTCCTGGCCGGTATCGAAAAAGGCCTGCAAACCGCCGGCCTGAACTTCGAAACCAAGCACGTCTACGCCGCGCCGCGCCGCCTGGCCGTGTTGATCACCGGCCTGGCGACCCAACAGCCGGACCGCAGCATCAACCTCGACGGCCCGCCACGCCAGGCCGCGTTCGATGCTGACGGCAATCCGACCCAGGCAGCCCTGGGCTTCGCCAAGAAGTGTGGCGTGGACCTGAGCGAAATCGACCAGAGCGGCCCGAAACTGCGCTATAGCCAGAGCATCAAGGGCAAGCCGACCGCCAGCCTGCTGCCGACCATCGTCGAAGACTCCCTCAATGACTTGCCGATTCCCAAGCGCATGCGCTGGGCTGCGCGCAAGGAAGAGTTCGTGCGTCCGACCCAATGGCTGGTCATGCTGCTTGGCGACCAGGTCATCGACTGCACGATTCTGGCCCAGAAAGCCGGTCGCGATTCCCGCGGTCACCGCTTCCATCATCCGCAAAGCGTGCGCATCACCTCGCCGGCCAACTACCTGGCCGACCTGCGTGCCGCCTACGTGCTGGCCGACGCCAACGAGCGTCGCGAGCTGATCAGCAAGCGCACCGAAGAGCTGGCCACCCTCCAGGAAGGCACCGCCATCGTGCCGCCAAACCTGCTGGACGAAGTGACCGCACTGGTGGAGTGGCCGGTGCCGCTGGTGTGCTCATTCGAGGAACGTTTCCTTGAAGTGCCACAGGAAGCGCTGATCACCACCATGCAGGACAACCAGAAGTATTTCTGCCTGCTGGACGCCGACGGCAAGTTGCTGCCGCGCTTCATCACGGTCGCCAACATCGAAAGCAAGGACCCGCAGCAGATCATCGCCGGTAACGAAAAAGTCGTTCGCCCGCGCCTGACCGATGCCGAGTTCTTCTTCAAGCAAGACAAGAAGCAACCGCTGGAGAGCTTCAACGAACGCCTGCAGAACGTGGTGTTCCAGGAAAAACTCGGCAGCGTCTACGACAAGGCCGAGCGCGTTTCGAAATTGGCGGCCTTCATCGCCCCACGCATCGGCGGCGACGCCCAGCGCGCGGCCCGTGCCGGCATCCTGTCCAAGTGCGACCTGTCCACTGAGATGGTCGGTGAGTTCCCGGAGATGCAAGGCATCGCCGGTTACTACTACGCGCTCAACGACGGTGAGCCGCAAGACGTCGCCCTGGCGCTGAACGAACAGTACATGCCCCGTGGCGCCGGCGCCGAGCTGCCGACCACCCTCACCGGTGCGGCCGTGGCGATCGCCGACAAGCTCGACACCCTGGTCGGTATCTTCGGCATCGGCATGCTGCCCACCGGCAGCAAGGACCCATATGCCCTGCGTCGTGCGGCGCTGGGTGTGTTGCGGATTCTGATCGACAAGCAACTGGACCTGGACCTGAACGACGCCGTGGCCTTCGCCGTCAACGCGTTCGGCAGTAAGGTCAAGGCCGCCGGCCTGGCCGATGCGGTGCTGGAGTTCATCTTCGACCGCCTGCGTGCGCGTTATGAAGATGAAGGCGTCGATGTCGCGACCTACCTGTCGGTGCGTGCCCTCAAGCCGGGTTCGGCCCTGGACTTCGACCAGCGCGTGCAAGCCGTCCAGGCTTTCCGCAAACTGCCGGAAGCGGCAGCATTGGCGGCGGTGAACAAGCGTGTGTCGAACCTGTTGAGCAAGGCCGAAGGCAATATCGCGGCCACCGTCGAAGCCAAGTACTTCGACAACGCCAACGAGTTCTCCCTGTATTCGGCTATCCAGCAGGCAGACCAGGCCGTCCAGCCGATGGCTGCGGCACGTCAGTACAGCGAAACCCTGGCACGCCTGGCGGCACTGCGCGAACCGGTGGATGCGTTCTTCGAAGCGGTGATGGTCAATGCCGAAGACGCCAGCGTGCGGGCCAACCGCTACGCGCTGCTGGCGCGTTTGCGTGGTCTGTTCCTCGGCGTCGCCGACATTTCGCTGCTGGGGTAAGCCTTGAAACTGCTGATTCTCGATCGGGACGGGGTGATCAATCACGACTCCGACGCTTACATCAAATCGGTGGAGGAGTGGCTGCCGATCCCCGGCTCGATCGAAGCCATCGCGCAGTTGAGCAAGTCCGGCTGGACGGTGGCGGTTGCCACCAACCAGTCGGGCATTGCCCGCGGTTACTATGACCTCGCAATCCTCGACGCCATGCATGAGCGCTTGCGCGCCCTGGTGGCCGAGCAGGGCGGTGAAGTCGGGCTGATCGTCTATTGTCCCCATGGGCCGGATGAGGGTTGCGATTGCCGCAAACCCAAACCGGGCATGTTGAAGGCCATTGCCGAGCATTATGCTGTTCCGCTGGCGGGCGTCTGGTTCGTCGGAGACAGCCTCGGTGACCTGGAGGCGGCCAAGGCCGTCGATTGTCAGCCAGTTTTGGTAAAGACCGGGAAAGGCGAAAAGACTCTGGGCAAGACCCTACCGGTAGGCACTTTGATTTTTGACGACCTGGCGGCGATTGCCGCTGAACTTATCCACAATTAGAGCTCCCTAGACATCCTGATCAAGGATTGTTCGGGAAGCGCTTGAACAGGCGGGCATTGCCCGCAACGGTAAATGCCGCTATGTCGATATTGCAGGCCATCAGATCTTTTCTCTTTTACCTGCTGTTGGGCACCAGTTCCTTGTTGTGGTGCTCCCTGAGTTTTTTTGTCGCGCCCTTCATGTCGTTCAAGGCGCGCTACCGCTTCATCAACGTGTACTGGTGCCGTTGTGCACTGTGGTTGAGCAAAGTGTTCCTAGGCATTCGTTATGAAGTGAAGGGCGCCGAGAACGTGCCGGACCGGCCCTGCGTGATCCAGTCCAACCATCAGAGCACCTGGGAAACCTTCTTCCTGTCGGCCTATTTCGAGCCGCTGAGCCAGGTGCTCAAGCGTGAACTGCTGTTCGTGCCGTTCTTCGGTTGGGCCATGGCGATGCTGCGACCGATTGCCATCGATCGCGACAACCCCAAGGCTGCGCTCAAGCAGGTGGCACAGAAGGGCGACGAACTGCTCAAGGACAACGTCTGGGTGCTGATCTTTCCCGAAGGCACCCGCGTCCCCTATGGCACGGTCGGCAAGTTTTCCCGCAGCGGTTCTGCATTGGCGGTGAACGCCGATCTGCCTGTACTGCCGATTGCACACAATGCCGGCAAATTCTGGCCCAAGGCAGGCTGGATCCGGACCCCTGGCGTGATCACGGTGGTGATCGGTGAGCCGATGTATCCCCAAGGCAGCGGGCCCCGTGCCATTGCCGAGCTCAACGACCGGGTCCAGGCCTGGAACGAACAGACCCAGCGGGACATGGGCTCGCTTCCGCCGACTCCCACAACGCCGGCGGCTACCGACCAACTCGCTGTCTGATATCTGTGGATAAGCTGTGTACCGTTTTCTCCGAAAACACAGCTTTTATCTTGTAACCTCATGTTTTTAATACATATTTCTTAAGAACATAAAACCGACCGGGACGTGCATAAGTTTTTATAGCGTTCGGTCGGTTTGTTACCTGAGGCGGTTTTATAGAACGCTGCGATCTTTCGACTCTTCCCCCAGCAAGGGGAAACGCAAACTGAACGTCGTGCCTTCACCGACCACGCTTTGACATTCAATGTGCCCGCCATGGCGGTCAACCACGGCTTTGACCATCGACAATCCCAAGCCAATCCCGTCAACGCCGTGGGCCGACGAAAACCGCCGATATTGGCTGAACAGATCGGGCAGTTCCTCGGCAGTAATGCCTTTACCCTGATCGCCGACCTCACAGATCAACCAGCCCTCCGCGCAACGAACCGTCAGTGAAATGCAGCTGTCAGGCGAGCTGTACTTGATGGCATTTTCCAGCAGATTGAACAGCGCACGGGTCAGCAGGGATTGGTCCGCCTTCACCATGGCTTCTTCATCATCCACGACATGGGTCAGTTGGATGCGCTTGACCTGGGCGATGGGTAACGCCTGGTCCAGCACATCCAGGATCAGCATGGCGAACAGGGTCGGCTGGAATTGGTACGCCTCGGATTCTGCCTTGGCCAACTGCACGAAGCCTTCCGTCAAGTCCAAGGCTCGACGGACCTGGCGCTCGATTTGATCGAACAGCAAGTCATTCCCCCCGACCTGATGCCGCTGCACGTCGAGTAACGCCAGGATCGCCGAGTGGGGCGCACGCAAATCATGGGAGAGAAAACGCAACATCACGCTGCGCTGCTCTTCGGCTTCGCGCTCGGCACTCAGGTCGATCAGGCTCAGCAACCAGCCAATGGGCGTATCGCCGTCCACCGGCATGAGCGGGGCACGCTCCAGGCGCAGGCTGCGCTCGCGAGTGTCGCGAAACTCCACCAAGGGCAGTGTGGATAACCGGTGATGGGGTTCACGCTCCAGCGCTGGGTACCCCAGCAGCACAAGCTGTTCCAGCACATCACCGCCTGCCAGCACATGACCGAAAAGATCCCGGGCCCTGCGGTTGCCGAGCAAGATCCGGCCTTGCGGATCGCTGATCATGGTCGCGACGGGCAGGTATTCCAGGCCATCGGCAATGAAGCGGCGGGTGTCGCGGGTCCTGCCCATGGCTTGTTCCAGGGCCATGATCTGACCCTGCAGGCGGTCACTGCCGGTGTAGGGTGTGCGTCGGCGCTCCGGAAATACTTTCGGCTCGGCGTCCAGGCGCGCCAGTTCCCAGCCGAAATAGGCCAACACCACGCTCAGGCGTCGCCAGTTCCAGATCAGGTAGCCGAACAGCATTCCTATCACACTCGCCATCGGAGACCACCACCAGCCCTCCAACGCCAGCACAGCACTGATCGACAACGCCGCCGCCATACCGCCCATCATCGTCCACAGAGCCAGGTGAGGGCGCAGCAACAACAATCCCAATACACAGGCCACCAGGCCCACCGATAACACGGCGCTCGATCCATGGCGGGCCGATTGGGCACTGAACGACAGCAGCGCCGTCACCGGTAACAGCAACAGACTTATCCACAACCATTCACGCACCAATTGTCGAAACAATCGCTGGGCCTGGGTGGGTTCACGGCTTTCACTGCGACGCGGATGACTCATAGATGTCCTGACCGAACACGAGAGAGGATTGGCTTCATGGTTGATGCGAAGCGCAAGACTATAGCGGACTCGATGGGTGGTGTGCTGCTGCCTTTCCCTCTACGCCGTGAGCCGGTATTGTCGCAGCCTGCGACAGGGGAACCGCAACGGAACTGAAAGTTTGCGCACTCCCCCTGATGATGTCCGTTACCTTCGAGATCAAGGAATCGCGCCCATGCGTGTCGCCATACTGGATGACGAACCGGCCGAGTTGCGCCGAGTGGAACAGACACTGCAACAGATCGCCGGCAGGGGCGAGCAGGCCTGGACCCTGCACAGTTTCGAACGCGGCGAGGACCTGTTGCGACAACTGCGTCGGGAGACCTTCGACCTGCTGATCCTCGATTGGCAACTGCCCGATATCAGCGGCTTGGCGCTGCTGCGCTGGACTCGCGAGCACATGGACGCGCCACCGGCCGCCATCATGCTCACCAGCCGCGACGGTGAACACGACATCGTCCAGGCACTCAATACCGGCGCCGATGATTACGTGAGCAAACCCTTCAGGCCCAACGAGCTCAAGGCCAGGGTGACTGCAGTATTGCGTCGCCATAACCTGCAACGTGCTCCGGCCAGTGAAACGTTGGTGTTCAACGACCTGGCCTTCGACGACGCCGAGCTGACCGTCACCCGCGCCGGTATCCCCATCAGCCTGACCGAACGGGAATACCGCCTGGCCCGTTGCCTGTTCGCCAACCTGGGTCGTCCATTGTCCCGGGAGTATTTCTACGAACGCTTCTGGAGCCATGAGGAAATGACCTCGTCCCGCCCGCTCGACACTCATATCTATCGCCTGCGCAACAAGCTTGGCCTGACGGCGGATCGAGGCTGGCAATTGTTGACGATTTATGGGTATGGGTATCGGTTGGAGAGTGTGGCGACGGGAAGCGAAGCATCTGTTGCGAGTTAGGTATTGGATCACATCCGTGGCGAGGGGATTTATCCCCTCGCCACAACAGGGTATCAACCGATCGTCTGCGCCAAGCGTCCGGTTTCCGCGCTCCGACGACGCTGCAACAGCAATCCGCACGCCACCACCAGGATGCTAAGCAGGCCCGTCGCCAGGATCTCCACACGGTGGGCCTCCTGGAACAGCATGATAGTCAGGGCCGCGACAATGAAAATGATCACCGCGTAGGTCAGGCCAGGGAACAGCCACATGCTGAAGGCGATTTTTTCCCCACGTGCCATACGTTGCTTGCGCATGCGCAGTTGCGAGAACGCGATCACCAGATACACCAGCAGTGCGATGGCGCCGGAGCTGGCCAACAGGAATTCGAACACCGCAGCCGGGGCCACATAGTTGGCGAACACTGCCAGGAACGCAGCAGCGGTCGACAGCACCACCGCCCAGTAAGGTGTACCGCTCTTGTTGGTGCGTTGGGATACGGCCGGCGCATCGCCGCGTTTACCCAGCGAGAACATCATGCGCGATGCCGTGTAGAGCGCCGAGTTCAGGCAACTGGTCACCGCCACCAGCACCACGATATCGACGATCAGCTTGGCATTCGGAATGCCCATGCGTTCCAGCACGGTCTGGTAGGAACCCACGCTGGCGAGCAGCGGGTCGTTCCATGGCACCAGGGAAACGACCATGAAAATCGACACGAGATAGAACAGGCCGATTCGCCAGATCACCGAGTTGGTGGCCTTGGAGATCTGCTGGCCGGGGTTCTTCGATTCGGCAGCCGCAATGGTCACGATCTCGGTGCCCATGAACGAGAACATGGTGGTGAGGATCGCGCCCAGTACCGCGCCCATGCCGTTGGGCAGGAAGCCTTGGGTGTCGAACAAGTGCGAAACGCCGCTGACTTGGCTGGTGGGCAAAAGACCGAAAATTGCCAACGTACCAAGGGCAATGAAGCCAATGATTGCGATGACCTTGACCAGGGCGAACCAGAACTCGAACTCCCCATAGTTCTTCACGCTGAACAGATTGGTGATGGTCAGCAGCAACGTGATGACCAGGGTGAACACCCAGATGGCCACGTTTGGAAACCAGGCATGAAGGATGGTCGCGGCGGCGTTGGCCTCCAGGGGGATCACCAGTACCCAGAACCACCAGTAGAGCCAACCGATGGTGAACCCGGCCCAATGACCAATCGCACGATCAGCGTAAGTCGAGAACGAACCGGTGTCCGGCGAAGCCACCGCCATTTCGCCTAGCATCCGCATCACCAACACCACCAACGCCCCAGCGGCGGCGTAGGCCAACAGCACCGCCGGACCGGCTGCCGCGATAGCGTGACCGGAACCTACGAAAAGCCCGGCACCAATCACGCCAGCGATGGAAAGCATCGTCACATGACGGGGTTTGAGCCCTTGCTCCAGATTGTTGGAAGTTTGCGTACCACTCATTGAGACTACCTTTGGGCCTTGAATTTATTCGTACCGCCTCGTACCACCGTGTCTTTGTAAATTTAAAGAAACGAGGTGTTGTTTATTTAACACGCAAGTTTTGCGCCAGAAAACCTGAGGCCCCGTGGTACCGGGCTCAGGGGCGATATCCAAGTGCTTGAGAATGAAAGGTTTGTTCCTAAGTGTTACTGCGTTACCCGGTTTTTCGACTGTGCAATCTGAAGGGGGAACATTTTTCAAGCGTAAAAAAAAGCCAACGCGTGAGCATTGGCTTTTCGTGATTGCACTGCGAGGATCAGAAATCCAGGTTGGACACCGCCAGCGCGTTGCTCTCGATGAAGTCACGACGAGGCTCGACCGCATCACCCATCAGGGTGTTGAAGATCTGGTCCGCGCCAATGGCGTCTTCGATGGTCACCTTCAGCATCCGGCGCGAGCCCGGGTCCATGGTGGTTTCCCACAACTGATCCGGGTTCATCTCGCCCAGCCCTTTGTATCGCTGGATGGTGTGGCGCTTGGTGCTTTCAGCCATCAGCCATTCAAGGGCTTCCTTGAACTCGGTCACGGCTTTCTTGCGCTCGCCACGCTGGATGTAGGCGCCTTCGTCCAGCAGCGTGCTCAGTTGCGCGCCGAGGGATACGACCGTCTTGTAATCATTGCTGCTGAAGAAGTCGCGGTTGAAGGTGACGTAGTTCGACAGGCCGTGGGAGATCAGTTCGACCTCCGGCAGCCAGACGTTGCGCTCGCGGTCTTCACGCAGGCTGGCTTTATAGACCAGGCCGGACTTCTCGACGGTGCGCAGGCGCACTTCGTACTGGGCCAGCCAATCCTGCATCGCTGCGTGATCGGACAACTGCTCCATGCTGACGGCCGGCAGGTAGATGAAGTGTTCGGTCAGTTCCTGTGGGTACAGGCGCGACAGGCGCTTGAGGGTTTTCATCACCAGGCGGAAGTCGTTGACCAGGCGCTCGAGGGCCTCACCGGAAATACCCGGGGCGTCTTCGTTCAGGTGCAGGCTCGCATCTTCCAGGGCCGACTGCGTCATGTACTCTTCCATGGCGTCGTCGTCTTTGATGTATTGCTCTTGCTTGCCTTTCTTGACCTTGTACAGCGGCGGCTGGGCGATGTAGATGTAGCCGCGCTCGATCAGCTCCGGTAGCTGACGGAAGAAGAACGTCAACAGCAGGGTGCGGATGTGCGAACCGTCGACGTCGGCGTCGGTCATGATGATGATGTTGTGATAGCGCAGCTTGTCGATGTTGTACTCTTCGCGACCGATGCCACAGCCCAACGCGGTGATGAGCGTGCCGACTTCGGCGGAGGAGATCATCTTGTCGAAGCGCGCCTTCTCGACGTTCAGGATCTTGCCTTTAAGGGGCAGGATGGCCTGGGTCCGGCGGTTGCGTCCCTGCTTGGCGGAACCGCCAGCAGAGTCACCTTCCACAAGGTACAGTTCGGACAGGGCAGGGTCCTTTTCCTGGCAGTCAGCCAGCTTGCCCGGCAGGCCAGCGATGTCCAGCGCACCTTTGCGGCGGGTCATCTCACGGGCCTTGCGCGCCGCTTCACGGGCACGGGCGGCGTCGATCATCTTGCCGACGACCAGCTTGGCTTCGTTCGGGTTCTCCAGCAGGAAATCGGAGAAGTACTTGCCCATTTCCTGCTCGACTGCGGTCTTCACCTCGGAAGACACCAGCTTGTCCTTGGTCTGGGAGCTGAACTTCGGATCCGGCACCTTTACCGAGATGATCGCCGTCAGGCCTTCGCGGGCATCGTCACCGGTGGTGGCGACTTTATGCTTCTTCGCCAGGCCTTCCTGTTCGATGTAGTTATTCAGGTTACGCGTCAACGCCGAACGGAAACCCACCAGGTGGGTGCCGCCATCGCGCTGCGGGATGTTGTTGGTGAAGCACAACAGGTTCTCGTTGAAGCTGTCGTTCCACTGCAGAGCGATTTCCACGCCAATGCCGTCTTCGCGCTGGATGTTGAAGTGGAACACCTGGTTGACCGCGGTCTTGTTGGTGTTCAGGTATTCAACGAATGCACGCAGGCCACCTTCGTACTTGAACAGCTCTTCCTTGCCGCTGCGCTCGTCCTTGAGAACGATGCCGACACCGGAGTTGAGGAAGGACAGCTCACGAATCCGTTTGGCCAGGATGTCCCAGCTGAAGTGGATGTTCTTGAAGGTTTCACTGGAAGCCTTGAAGTGGATCTGGGTACCGGTGGTTTCGCTGTCGCCAACGATGGCCATCGGTGCCTGGGGCACACCATGGACGTAGGTCTGTTCCCAGATCTTGCCGCTGCGGCGCACGGTAAGCACCAGCTCCTCGGACAGCGCGTTCACCACAGAGACACCTACGCCGTGCAGCCCGCCGGAAACCTTGTAGGAGTTGTCATCGAACTTACCGCCGGCGTGCAGCACGGTCATGATGACCTCGGCCGCGGAAACACCTTCTTCCTTATGCACGTCGACCGGGATGCCTCGACCGTTGTCACGAACGGTGATGGATTCATCCGGGTGAATGATGATGCTGATGTCGTCGCAGTAGCCAGCGAGGGCTTCGTCGATGGAGTTGTCGACCACCTCGAACACCATGTGATGCAGACCGCTGCCATCGTCGGTGTCACCAATGTACATACCGGGACGTTTGCGTACGGCATCCAGGCCTTTCAGCACTTTAATGCTCGTTGAGTCGTACGTATTTTCTTCGCTCAATGCCTTCACTCCCGATGGTCGTGGGTCTGGGTGATACGGCCCTGTTCCACGTGGAACAGAGCGACTGGCGTTTCCGTCTGCCAGCCTTCCCTCAATAATTCGTGATCTACACAGGTGATGAAAACCTGGCAGCGTAAGTCTTCCAGCAAACGGCAAAGCGCTCGACGGTGGGCCTCGTCCAACTCGGACGGCAGGTCATCCACCAGATAAATACACTGACCGCGACGGGCCTGGCTGACCAGGTGTCCCTGGGCAATACGCAAGGCACACACCACCAACTTCTGCTGCCCCCGGGACAAAATGTCCGCGGCATTATGAGCGCCCAATCTGAGGCGCAAGTCAGCGCGTTGAGGTCCAGCCTGGGTATGGCCCATCTGCTGGTCCCGTTGCAGCGAGCCAGCCAGTACGGCGCTCAATTCCCGATCCTTGTCCCAGCCTCGGTAATAGCTGAGCGTCAGGCCCTCGAGCTCAACCAGTTCGCTCAAGGTCTGCTCGAAGACCGGTTTCAAGGCTTTGATGTAAGCGCGGCGGTATTCATCGATTTCAGCGCTGGCCTGGCACAGTTCCCTGTCCCAAACCGCTTGCGAAACGGCGTCAAGTGTACCATGTCGCAGCCAAGAGTTTCTCTGGCGCAGCGCCTTCTGCAAGCGTTGCCAAGTCGCCATGAAACGCGGCTCCACGTGAAATACGCCCCAATCCAGGAACTGCCGGCGAATTTTCGGTGCGCCTTCCAGCAAGCGGAAACTGTCCGGGTTGATCAACTGCAACGGCAGGATTTCTGCCAATTGTGCGGCACTGCGGGCGTTCTGGCCGTCGATGCGAATCTGGAACTCGCCTTGCCGGTCCCGTGATATGCCTAACGCGCTATGACCCCCTTCCGCCAACTCCACTTGTCCGAACACCGTACAGGCCAATTGATCGTGCTGGATGACCGGTAACAGGCGGGTGCTGCGAAACGAACGGGCAAGCCCCAGCAGGTGCAAGGCTTCCAGAACGCTGGTTTTGCCGCTGCCGTTGGCGCCGTAAAGAATATTGATGCGGGGGGAGGGGGAGAAGGTCACCGGGTGCAAATTGCGCACCGCGGTGACCGAGACGCGACTTAAGGACATCTAGCTTCTGCTGATTATTACAGACGCATCGGCATGACAACGTAGGCCGAATCGTCGTTATCGGATTCCTGCACCAACGCACTGCTGTTGGAGTCCGACAGGATCAGACGTACCTGCTCAGTAGTCATCACGCCCAGCACGTCGAGCAGATAGCTGACGTTGAAGCCGATTTCCAGGGAGCCGCCGTTGTAGTCAACGCCTACTTCTTCTTCCGCTTCTTCCTGTTCAGGGTTGTTCGCCTGGATCTTCAACTGGCCGCTGGCCAGTTGCAGGCGGATGCCGCGGTACTTCTCGTTGGAAAGGATCGCGGTACGGCTGAAAGCCTCACGCAGCGCCTGGCGGTCACCCAGCACCAGTTTGTCGCCACCTTTGGGCAGCACACGCTCGTAGTCGGGGAACTTGCCGTCTACCAGCTTCGAGGTGAAGGTGAACTCCCCGGTGGTAGCGCGGATGTGGTGCTGACCCAATACGATGCTGACGTTGCCGTCCGGTTCGGTCAGCAGGCGCGCCAACTCCAGGATACCTTTGCGGGGCACGATCACCTGATGGCGATCCGGCTGACCGATATCGGCCTGCATCGAGCACATCGCCAGGCGATGACCGTCAGTGGCAACGGCGCGGATAACACCGGCGGACACTTCCAGCAGCATGCCGTTTAGGTAATAACGCACGTCCTGCTGGGCCATGGCGAAGCTGGTGCGTTCGATCAAGCGGCGAAGCCTGCTTTGCTCGAGGCTGCAGGTCAGCGAGCCCGGGCCTTCTTCAACGGTCGGGAAGTCGTTGGCAGGCAGGGTCGACAAGGTGAAACGGCTGCGCCCGGCCTTGACCACGAGCTTTTGCTCATCGACCTTGATGTCGATCAGCGCATCGTTGGGCAGGCTCTTGCAGATGTCCATCAGCTTGCGCGCCGGCACCGTGATGGACCCCGGATCGGCCGGCTCTTCAAGCTGCACACGACCGACCAGCTCGACTTCCAGGTCGGTACCGGTCAGCGACAGTTGCTGGCCTTCGACAACCAGCAGCACGTTGGAAAGTACCGGCAAGGTCTGGCGGCGTTCGACGACGCCTGCGACCAGTTGCAGGGGTTTCAACAGGGCTTCGCGTTGAATGGTGAAATGCATGGTCTAGTCCCTTGCCTTAATAAGCTGCGCTGGTGGTCATCAAGTGGTCAGTGTACGCAGCAGGTTCTTGTAGTCCTCGCGGATGTCCGCGTCGGATTCCTTAAGTTCATTGATCTTGCGGCAGGCGTGCAACACTGTCGTGTGGTCGCGTCCGCCAAACACATCGCCAATTTCCGGCAGGCTGTGGTTGGTCAGCTCCTTGGACAAGGCCATGGCCACCTGGCGCGGCCGGGCCACCGAACGCGAACGGCGTTTGGAGAGCAGATCGGATATCTTGATTTTGTAGTATTCAGCAACAGTTCGCTGAATGTTATCCACAGAAACAAGCTTGTCCTGAAGCGCCAGGAGATCCTTCAAGGACTCGCGAATCAGCTCGATGGTGATGTCGCGGCCCATGAAGTGGGAGTGCGCGATCACCCGCTTGAGTGCACCTTCGAGCTCACGCACGTTCGAACGGATACGCTGGGCGATGAAGAATGCGGCATCGTGCGGCAGCTCGACCTTGGCCTGATCGGCCTTCTTCATCAGGATCGCCACCCGGGTTTCCAGCTCCGGCGGCTCGACGGCGACCGTCAGGCCCCAGCCGAAACGGGATTTCAGGCGCTCTTCCAGGCCTTCGATTTCCTTCGGATAACGGTCGCTGGTGAGAATGACCTGCTGTCCGCCTTCAAGCAAGGCGTTGAAGGTGTGGAAAAATTCTTCCTGGGAACGTTCCTTGCGGGCAAAGAACTGAATGTCGTCGATCAGCAGCGCATCCACCGAACGGTAGAAACGCTTGAACTCGTTGATGGCGTTCAGCTGCAGCGCCTTGACCATATCGGCGACGAAACGCTCGGAATGCAGGTACACGACCTTGGCATTCGGATTCTTCTTTAATAAGTGGTTACCCACGGCATGCATCAAGTGGGTCTTACCCAGGCCCACACCGCCATACAGGAACAGCGGGTTGTAGCCATGCTTGGGGTTGTCCGCCACCTGCCAGGCTGCCGCCCGGGCCAACTGGTTGGACTTGCCTTCGACGAAGTTCTCGAAGGTAAAGGTGCGGTTCAGATAACTGGTGTGCTTGAGCGCGCCCTCGACCTGCACGGTGCGCTGCTCGGCGCGCACTGGTGCCTGTTGGGTGCTGGCACCCGCCATGGGGTCAAAGCTGTCCCGGGAAGGCTCTTCACTGGCCTCGGGCACCTTTTGTGAGTTTCTTTTGCTCGGTGCAGGAGGGGGGGCGATCGGGCTTGCCGGTGGTGCCACGGCAGCCTGGGCCTGGGAGGCCGCGGCAGCCAGCGGCGCATTCGGAGCCGCCCGCGGGGCCGAGCTGCGCTTGCTACCTATTAATAAGGACAGCGCAGGCGCCATGCCATTGCCATGCTCGTCGAGCAGTTCCATGACCCGACCCAGGTACTTTTCGTTGACCCAGTCGAGAACGAAACGGTTCGGTGCGTAGACGCGCAACTCGTCGCCTTCGGCTTCGACCTGTAGTGGGCGGATCCAAGTGTTGAATTGTTGGGCAGGCAGCTCATCGCGCAAAAGCTCCACGCACTGCTGCCAAAGTTCCACTGACACGGATATCCCCTAAGTTGAAAGCCGGTGAGGCAAAAACAAGCGGCCATTGTAGCGAGCAGACGTTCACTTATCCACACGCAGCTTCACCCTCACCCACGATTTATCAATGTGTTAACTCACAAAAAGGCGACAGTCGGTCAGTGGATAAGCTCTGTGGATAACCAGGCCTGAGGTCGTTGTACAAGTGACGGCGAAACTCGGTGGATAAACGCCCTGTGGATAACCACCCTTTCCACACACAGCTTATCCGCCCCTCCAGCACAGTCTGGGCACTGTTTTCCCGTGTAGTTGTCCTTCTCTGTACATGTTGAACCACAAGGGCTTGAGGTGGTTATCCACAGATAGACGGCGGCCTAGCCTTTATAAGCTTCACAGAAAAGCTTTAAATAATTCGCTTCTTTATTTCTATATCTGGCACAGCGTGATCACTGGCCGGACGCCTGAACATCTATTTAAAGGAAACGTTGGTTGGAAATTGACCTATGGACTTGCTTTCTCTAGAATCCCCGGTCTCTTAAAACGGGGGCCATTCCGGCCCGTTGTGGACGAACCAGGTAACACGACATGAAACGTACTTTCCAACCAAGCACTATCAAACGCGCTCGTACCCACGGTTTCCGTGCTCGCATGGCTACCAAGAACGGTCGTGCCGTCCTGTCGCGTCGTCGCGCCAAAGGTCGTGCGCGTCTGGCAGTTTGATAATCCGGCACTGGAGGTGAGTCAGGACTTCAGTCGGGAAAAGCGTCTGCTTACACCCCGGCATTTCAAGGCAGTCTTTGACTCCCCTACCGGCAAGGTTCCGGGGAAAAATCTCCTGCTCCTTGCGCGCAGTAACGATCTCGATCACCCCCGCCTAGGGCTGGTTATCGGGAAAAAGAGCGTCAAGCTCTCCGTGCAGCGCAACCGTCTCAAACGTCTGATGCGCGAATCGTTCCGCCTGAACCAGGATTCACTGGTCGGATGGGACATAGTTATCGTCGCGCGCAAAGGTTTGGGGGACGTAGAAAACCCTGAACTGATTCAGCATTTCGGCAAACTCTGGAAGCGTCTGGCCCGTAACAAGCCAACATCGCCAGTCAACACCGAAACTGCAGGGGTAGACAGTCCCGATGCGTAAACTGGCACTCGTTCCGATCCAGTTTTACCGCTACGCCATTAGTCCCCTGATGGCCAGTCACTGTCGTTTCTACCCCAGCTGCTCCTGCTACGCGTACGAAGCCATAGAAAATCATGGCCTTCTGCGCGGTGGCTGGCTGACCTTTCGTCGTTTAGGTCGCTGTCATCCGTGGAATCCCGGCGGTTATGACCCGGTTCCGCCTATCCCTACCTCCCGTTCTTCTTCGATGGCCGAGTAATCATGGATATCAAACGCACGATCCTGATCGTCGCCCTGGCAATCGTGTCTTACGTCATGGTTCTTAAATGGAACCAGGACTATGGCCAGGCTGCCCTGCCGACTCAGAATGTTGCAG
Source organism: Pseudomonas sp. SJZ078 (assembly GCF_007828255.1). Lineage (NCBI taxonomy): Bacteria > Pseudomonadati > Pseudomonadota > Gammaproteobacteria > Pseudomonadales > Pseudomonadaceae > Pseudomonas > Pseudomonas sp. SJZ078. Next base: position 56,318 of record NZ_VIUG01000026.1, read on the forward strand.
CCAGCAATACCGCACCGAGCCTGCCGGACACCACTTCTGGCACCAACGCTACCAGCAGTGACGACATTCCACGCGCGGCAAGCGATACCAGTGCGCCTGCCGAAGCCCCGGTGGCTGCAAGCAAGGATCTGATCCAGATCAAGACCGATGTGCTCCAGCTGGCAATCGATCCACAGGGTGGTGACATCGCCCAGTTGACGCTGCCGCTTTACCCGCGTCGCCAGGATCACCCGGACATTCCTTTCCAACTGTTCGATAACGGTAACGAGCGGACCTATCTGGCCCAGAGCGGCCTGATTGGCGCCAATGGCCCGGATGCCAATCCGGCCGGTCGCCCGGTCTACGCCTCGGAGAAGAAAAGTTATCAACTGGCCGACGGTCAGGACCAACTGGTCGTGGACCTGAAGTTCAGCAAGGATGGCGTCAACTACATCAAGCGTTTCACCTTGAAACGTGGCCTGTATGACGTGGTGGTGTCCTACCTGATCGACAACCAGAGCGCGCAGCCCTGGTCCGGTGCGATGTTCGCGCAATTGAAGCGCGATGCCAGCGCCGATCCTTCCTCCAGTACCGCCACCGGCACCGCGACCTACCTGGGGGCAGCCCTGTGGACAAGTTCTGAGCCGTACAAGAAAGTGTCCATGAAGGACATGGACAAGGCGCAGCTCAAGGAAACCGTTCAAGGGGGCTGGGTAGCGTGGCTGCAGCACTATTTTGTAACCGCCTGGATCCCGCAGAAGGGCGAAAACAACATCGTCCAGACCCGCAAGGACAGCAAAGGCAATTACATCATTGGCTACACCGGTCCTGCATTGACTGCTGCGCCGGGTGCCAAGGCTGAAACCAGCGCTACGTTGTATGCCGGCCCGAAAAGCCAGGCCGTACTGAAACAGTTGTCCCCAGGTCTGGAATTGACCGTGGACTACGGTTTCCTGTGGTTCATTGCCCAGCCGATCTTCTGGCTGTTGCAACATATCCACAGCATCGTCGGTAACTGGGGTTGGTCAATCATCTTCCTGACCATGCTGATCAAGGGCTTGTTCTTCCCATTGTCGGCTGCCAGCTACAAATCCATGGCTCGCATGCGCGCCGTGGCTCCGAAACTGGCCGCTCTGAAAGAACAGCATGGCGATGACCGGCAGAAAATGTCCCAGGCCATGATGGAGCTGTACAAGAAAGAGAAGATCAACCCGCTGGGCGGTTGCTTGCCGATTCTCGTACAGATGCCTGTGTTCCTGTCGCTGTACTGGGTTCTGCTGGAAAGCGTGGAAATGCGCCAGGCGCCTTTCATGCTGTGGATTACCGACCTGTCGATCAAGGATCCGTTCTTCATCCTGCCGATCATCATGGGCGCCACTATGTTCATCCAGCAGCAGCTGAACCCGACGCCTCCGGACCCTATGCAGGCGAAGGTCATGAAAATGATGCCGATCATCTTCACCTTCTTCTTCCTGTGGTTCCCGGCCGGTCTGGTGCTGTACTGGGTTGTGAACAACGTGTTGTCCATTACTCAACAGTGGTACATCACGCGTAAGATCGAATCGGCTACGAAGAAAGCCGAGGCGTAACTTGCACTGTGGATAACCACACAGAACGCCCCCTAGTGGGGCGTTTTGCTATCTGTCACTTTTGTCTGGATACCGGTTTATGAGCACACCTCGTGAAACCATCGCCGCCGTTGCCACCGCCCAAGGTCGCGGTGGCGTCGGCATCGTCCGTATTTCGGGGCCTCTGGCCAGTGTCGCGGCCCAGGCCATCAGCGGTCGTGAGCTCAAGCCACGGTTTGCTCATTACGGCCCATTCTTCAGTGACGACAAGCAGGTGCTCGACGAAGGCCTCGCTCTGTATTTCCCGGGGCCGAATTCATTCACCGGTGAAGACGTACTGGAACTGCAGGGCCATGGCGGGCCCATCGTGCTGGACATGCTACTCAAGCGTTGCCTTGAACTGGGTTGTCGGCTGGCCCGGCCGGGGGAATTCAGTGAACGGGCCTTCCTCAACGACAAACTCGACCTGGCCCAGGCCGAAGCGATTGCCGACCTCATCGAAGCCAGTTCGGCCCAGGCAGCGCGCAATGCCTTACGTTCGTTGCAAGGTGCTTTCTCGCAGCGTGTGCATAACCTCACCGAACAATTGATCGGCTTGCGTATCTACGTTGAAGCGGCGATCGACTTCCCGGAAGAAGAAATCGACTTCCTCGCCGATGGCCATGTGCTTAGCATGCTTGATAAGGTTCGCGATGAGTTATCCACAGTATTGCGCGAAGCGGGGCAGGGTGCCCTGTTGCGTGACGGTATGACGGTGGTGATCGCTGGACGGCCAAACGCAGGTAAATCCAGCCTGCTGAATGCCCTGGCTGGTCGTGAGGCAGCGATTGTCACAGAGATCGCCGGTACCACCCGAGACATCCTGCGCGAACATATCCACATCGATGGCATGCCGCTGCACGTGGTGGACACTGCGGGTCTGCGAGATACCGATGATCATGTGGAAAAGATTGGCGTTGAACGGGCACTGAAGGCTATTGGCGAGGCCGATCGTGTATTGCTGGTGGTCGATGCGACGGCACCGGAAGCGGATGATCCTTTTGCGTTGTGGCCTGAGTTCCTCGAAGTGCGCCCGGACCCGGCGAAAGTCACCTTGATCCGTAACAAGGCCGACCTGACCGGCGAAGCAATCGCCCTTGAGGTCAGCACCGACGGTCACGTGACCATCAGCCTGAGCGCAAAAGCCGCAGGAGAGGGCCTGGAACTGCTGCGTGAACATCTCAAGGCCTGCATGGGCTACGAGCAAACCTCGGAAAGCAGCTTCAGCGCCCGGCGTCGTCACCTCGAAGCCTTGCGTCATGCCAGCGCCGCGCTGGAACACGGTCGTGCACAGTTGACGCTGGCGGGTGCCGGTGAGTTACTGGCCGAAGATTTGCGCCAAGCCCAGCAATTCCTGGGAGAAATCACCGGCGCCTTCAGCTCCGATGACTTGTTGGGGCGGATTTTCTCTAGCTTCTGCATCGGCAAGTAACACCTTCCCTCAAAGCGGGCTGCAGATCTGTTCCCTGCGGCCCGGCGTCCCTTTTCCTTCTCTCGATTGCCCTTCATGGCGGCTCGCCCATGGGGTTCGCTTGTGGATTAAGCCCTGTGGGTAACTGACGTTGAGCTCAGTTGATAAACCCCCTCGAAAAGTGAAGATAACCTGCCCTGTGGATAACCATTCACTTAATCCACAGGCTTACACCGCTTATCCAAGCCCCTCAGCGCCAGATGATCACAGGGTTCAGGATCTCTGTACATATTGAATTTAAAGGCCTGCATGGTTTTATCCACAGAATGCTTGGGCTGTAAGAATAAACATAAAAACAAAGGTTTTATAAATTTCTTTCTTTTTTATTTTTTTAACCGCGAGTTCTCCACAGCTGGTTAAATTTTGTGCAAAGGGTTCTTTAGGAAAGGGGAAGTCCCTATACTTGCCGACCTGGTCCATAAAACATTCGGACCAGGCTCATAACCTATTTCCGAATTACCTGAATTAAGCAGGCACGAGGTGCGTGGTGGATTTCCCTTCCCGTTTTGAAGTGATCGTCATCGGCGGCGGTCATGCCGGTACCGAGGCAGCACTTGCATCAGCGCGCATGGGTGTAAAAACCCTGCTGTTGACGCATAACGTGGAAACCCTCGGCGCCATGAGCTGTAACCCAGCCATCGGTGGTATTGGCAAAAGCCATCTGGTCAAGGAAATCGATGCCCTCGGCGGCGCGATGGCGATGGCTACCGATAAGGGCGGTATCCAGTTTCGCGTATTGAACAGCCGCAAGGGCCCCGCGGTACGGGCCACTCGTGCCCAGGCCGACCGGGTCCTGTACAAGGCCGCTGTCCGCGAAATCCTGGAAAACCAGCCGAACCTGTGGATATTTCAACAAGCGGCTGATGACCTGATCGTCGAACAGGATCAGGTACGCGGTGTCGTGACGCAGATGGGCCTGCGTTTCTTCGCCGATTCCGTAGTGCTGACCACTGGGACATTCCTTGGCGGACTTATCCACATTGGTTTGCAGAACTTTTCCGGCGGTCGCGCGGGTGATCCGCCGTCAATCGCGCTGGCTCACCGTTTGCGCGAGTTGCCATTGCGTGTCGGGCGCTTGAAAACCGGTACGCCACCGCGTATCGACGGCCGGTCTGTGGATTTCTCGGTGATGACCGAGCAGCCTGGTGATACGCCGATCCCGGTAATGTCGTTCATGGGCAACAAGGAACAGCATCCACGGCAAGTCAGTTGCTGGATCACCCACACCAATGCCCGCACCCATGAAATCATTGCGGCGAACCTCGATCGTTCACCGATGTATTCCGCTGCCGGTGAAATTGAAGGCATTGGCCCGCGTTATTGCCCGTCGATCGAAGACAAGATCCATCGCTTTGCCGACAAGGAAAGCCACCAGGTCTTCATCGAGCCGGAAGGCCTGACCACACACGAGCTGTACCCGAACGGGATCTCCACCTCCCTGCCGTTCGATGTGCAATTGCAGATCGTGCAATCGATTCGCGGCATGGAAAACGCCCACATCGTTCGCCCCGGCTACGCCATCGAATACGACTATTTCGACCCGCGTGATCTGAAGTACAGCCTGGAAACCAAGGTCATCGGCGGCCTGTTCTTCGCCGGGCAGATCAACGGCACTACCGGTTACGAAGAGGCTGGCGCCCAAGGGTTGTTGGCCGGTGCCAACGCGGCACTGCGCGCCCAGGGCAAAGACAGCTGGTGCCCGCGCCGCGATGAGGCATACATCGGTGTGCTGGTGGACGACCTGATTACCCTGGGTACCCAGGAACCGTATCGGATGTTCACGTCCCGTGCCGAATATCGCCTGATCCTGCGTGAAGACAACGCCGATCTGCGCCTGACCGAGAAAGGTCGCGAGTTGGGGCTGGTAGATGATGTGCGTTGGGCTGCGTTCTGCAAGAAACGCGAAGGGATCGAACTGGAAGAACAGCGGCTGAAAAGCACCTGGGTACGTCCCGGTACCGAACAGGGCGACGCCATCGCGGCGAAATTCGGCACGCCGCTGACGCACGAATACAATCTGCTCAACCTGTTGAGCCGGCCGGAAATCGACTACGCCGGGCTGGTGGAAGTAACGGGCCAGGGCGCGGAAGATCCGCAGGTCGCCGAACAGGTCGAGATCAAGACCAAGTACGCAGGCTACATCGACCGCCAGCAGGACGAGATCGCCCGGCTGCGCGCCAGCGAAGACACGAAACTGCCTGTGGATATCGATTACACCGGTATTTCCGGGTTGTCGAAAGAAATCCAGAGCAAGCTCGGTGCGACCCGTCCAGAGACCCTGGGCCAGGCATCGCGCATCCCCGGCGTAACCCCAGCGGCGATTTCCCTGTTGATGATTCATTTGAAAAAACGCGGCGCGGGCCGTCAGTTGGAGCAAAGCGCTTGAGTTCGATGGTCACCTCACAACACGCCGAAGAATTATCCACAGGTGCCCGTCAACTCGGGGTCAGCCTGAGCGAAGCCCAGCATGCGCAACTGCTGGGTTACCTGGCGTTGTTGATCAAATGGAACAAGGCCTACAACCTGACCGCCGTGCGGGATCCGGATGAAATGGTCTCGAGACATCTGCTTGACAGTCTCAGCGTGATGTCTTTCATCGAAAACGGTCGCTGGCTCGATGTCGGCAGCGGCGGTGGCATGCCAGGAATACCGTTGGCGATCCTGTTTCCGGCTTCGCAAGTGACCTGCCTGGACAGCAACGGCAAGAAAACCCGCTTCCTGACCCAAGTCAAACTCGAGCTCAAGCTGGACAACCTGCAAGTTATCCACAGCCGGGTCGAAGCGTTCCAACCTGCACAGCCGTTCAACGGGATCATCTCCCGGGCCTTCAGCAGCATGGAGAACTTCAGCAACTGGACTCGCCACCTGGGCGATGTCGAAACACGCTGGCTGGCAATGAAGGGCGTCCATCCGGCCGATGAGCTGGTAGCATTGCCGTCGGATTTCCACCTCGATAGCGAACACGCCCTGGCCGTACCCGGTTGCCAAGGCCAACGCCATCTGCTGATACTGCGCCGCACGGCATGATTGGGAACACAAGCAAGAATGGCTAAGGTATTCGCGATAGCGAACCAGAAGGGTGGTGTGGGCAAGACCACCACCTGCATCAACCTCGCAGCATCCCTGGTCGCGACCAAGCGACGGGTGCTGTTGATCGACCTTGATCCACAGGGCAACGCCACCATGGGCAGTGGTGTGGATAAACATGGCCTGGAAAACTCCATCTATGACGTCCTGATCGGTGAATGCGATCTGGGCCAGGCCATGCATTTCTCCGAACACGGCGGTTATCAACTGCTGCCGGCCAACCGTGACCTGACGGCGGCCGAAGTGGTGCTGCTGGAAATGCAGATGAAGGAAAGCCGTCTGCGCAGCGCATTGGCGCCGATCCGGGAAAACTACGATTACATCCTGATCGACTGCCCGCCGTCGCTGTCGATGCTGACCCTTAACGCCCTGGTGGCCGCCGATGGGGTCATTATCCCCATGCAGTGTGAGTACTTTGCCCTGGAAGGCTTGAGCGACCTTGTGGATAACATCAAACGCATCTCCGAATTGCTGAATCCGGACCTGAAGGTCGAAGGTCTGTTGCGAACCATGTATGACCCGCGCCTGAGCCTGATGAACGACGTATCGGTGCAGCTCAAGGAGCACTTCGGCGAGCAACTCTACGACACGGTCATTCCACGTAACATCCGCTTGGCCGAAGCACCGAGCTATGGCATGCCCGCCCTGGCCTACGACAAACAATCCCGTGGTGCGCTGGCTTACCTGGCCCTGGCGGGCGAAATGGTTCGCCGCCAGCGCCGCAACCCACGCACCGCTGCCGCCCAGCCAACTTAAGGAAACCCCATGGCCATCAAGAAACGTGGTCTCGGACGTGGACTGGACGCGCTGCTCAGCGGTCCCACAGTCAGTGCGCTGGAAGAGCAGGCCGTACAGGCCGACCAGCGCGAGCTGCAACACTTGCCGCTGGATCTGATCCAGCGCGGCAAGTACCAGCCACGCCGGGACATGGACCCGCAGGCGTTGGAAGAACTGGCTCAGTCGATCAGGGCCCAGGGCGTGATGCAGCCGATCGTGGTTCGTTCGATCGGTAATGGGCGCTTCGAGATCATTGCCGGAGAACGCCGCTGGCGCGCCAGCCAGCAGGCCGGCCAGGAAACCATTCCGGCGATGGTGCGTGACGTATCGGATGAAACCGCCATCGCCATGGCGCTGATCGAGAACATCCAGCGCGAAGACCTCAACCCGATCGAGGAAGCGGTCGCGCTGCAACGTCTGCAGCAGGAATTCCAGCTGACCCAGCAACAAGTCGCCGAAGCGGTGGGCAAGTCCCGCGTCACCGTGGCCAACCTGTTGCGCTTGATTGCGTTGCCGGAAGTCATCAAGACCATGCTGTCCCATGGCGACCTGGAAATGGGTCATGCCCGGGCCTTGCTCGGATTGCCGGAAAATCAACAGGTTGAAGGGGCGCGACATGTTGTCGCACGAGGCCTGACCGTGCGCCAGACCGAGGCACTGGTTCGTCAGTGGCTGAGCGGTAAACCGGCCCCCGTCGAAGCCCCCAAACCGGACCCGGATATCGCCCGCCTGGAACAGCGCCTGGCCGAGCGGCTGGGCTCTACGGTGCAGATTCGCCACGGCAAGAAGGGCAAGGGGCAATTGGTAATCGGTTACAACTCCCTCGATGAGCTGCAAGGCGTCCTTGCGCACATTCGCTGAAACAATTGCTCTTGTAGCGCGCGATCGGAAATCACTACCCGGCAGTTGAATAGGGGCAGAACCGCCCCTATACTCTGCGCGCATTTTGTCGGCACAAATTATGCCAAGTTATTGATTTCAGGCAGCCGACCATTGGAGAGCAAAAGCGATGGAAACCCGCACGCCAAACCGCCTGCCATTCCATCGTCTGGCTGTTTTCCCGGTGTTGATGACTCAGTTGGTCGTTGTACTGATCGCCTCATTGGCGCTCTGGCAATGGAAAGGAGTCGTCGCCGGATACTCGGGTCTTTGCGGAGGCCTGATAGCCTTGCTTCCCAATATTTATTTCGCTCACAGGGCATTTCGGTTTTCCGGCGCCCGAGCAGCCCAAGCCATCGTCCGGTCTTTTTATGCCGGTGAGGCGGGGAAACTGATTTTGACGGCAGTGCTGTTTGCATTGACGTTCGCAGGTGTGAAGCCGTTGGCACCACTGGCTGTATTCGGTGTCTTCCTGTTGACCCAGATGGTCAGCTGGTTCGCTCCCCTGCTAATGAGAACAAGACTTTCGAGACCTTAGGGCGTTTGAGGCAACCATGGCAGAGACAACCGCTTCGGGCTATATCCAGCACCACTTGCAGAACCTGACCTTCGGTCAGCTACCCAACGGCGGCTGGGGCTTTGCCCACTCCGCAGCAGAAGCCAAGGAAATGGGTTTCTGGGCTTTCCACGTCGATACCCTCGGCTGGTCGGTCGCGCTGGGTCTGATCTTCGTTTTCCTTTTCCGCATGGCAGCCAAGAAGGCGACTTCGGGCCAGCCAGGTGCCTTGCAGAACTTCGTTGAAGTCCTGGTCGAGTTCGTCGACGGTAGTGTGAAGGACAGCTTCCATGGTCGCAGCCCGGTGATCGCACCGCTGGCCCTGACCATCTTCGTCTGGGTGTTCCTGATGAACGCCGTCGACCTGGTACCGGTCGACTGGATTCCTCAACTGGCCATCCTGATCTCCGGTGACCACCACATCCCGTTCCGCGCCGTGTCGACCACCGACCCGAATGCGACCCTGGGTATGGCGTTCTCGGTTTTCGCACTGATCATTTTCTATAGCATCAAGGTCAAGGGCATCGGCGGCTTCATCGGCGAACTGACCCTGCACCCGTTCGGCAGCAAGAACATCCTCGTTCAGGCCCTGCTGATCCCGGTGAACTTCCTGCTGGAATTCGTGACTCTGATCGCCAAGCCGATCTCTCTGGCTCTGCGTCTGTTCGGCAACATGTATGCCGGCGAGCTGGTGTTCATCCTGATCGCCGTGATGTTCGGCAGCGGCCTGCTCTGGCTCAGCGGCCTGGGCGTCGCACTGCAATGGGCGTGGGCTGTGTTCCACATCCTGATCATCACCCTGCAGGCGTTCATCTTCATGATGCTGACCATCGTCTACCTGTCGATGGCGCACGAAGAAAACCATTAAGGCCAGTCTCGACTAGTCTGATGTCCTTCCCGGTCAAACGGGAAGGGGGCCGAACAGGCCTTGATGAAACGATTTGTTTTACCGCTTTAAATTAAAAAAACCTAAACCATACGACGTAAAAGTCGGGAGGAAAGATGGAAACTGTAGTTGGTCTAACCGCTATCGCTGTTGCACTGTTGATCGGCCTGGGCGCACTGGGTACCGCAATTGGTTTCGGCCTGCTGGGCGGCAAGTTCCTGGAAGGCGCTGCGCGTCAGCCAGAAATGGTTCCAATGCTGCAAGTCAAAATGTTCATCGTTGCCGGTCTGCTCGACGCCGTAACCATGATCGGTGTTGGTATCGCTCTGTTCTTCACCTTTGCGAACCCGTTCGTTGGTCAGATCGCTGGCTAATTACTCGGATTTCTCGAGTAGTTTGATGTGATGGACAACGTAACTGCGAGGTGTTGGCGTGAACATTAATGCGACCCTGATTGGCCAGTCCGTTGCGTTCCTGATTTTTGTATTGTTCTGCATGAAGTTCGTATGGCCTCCGGTCATCGCGGCTCTGCACGAACGTCAAAAGAAGATCGCAGATGGTCTGGACGCTGCCAGCCGTGCAGCTCGCGACCTGGAGTTGGCCCATGAAAAAGTGGGTCAGCAACTGCGCGAAGCGAAAGCCCAGGCAGCTGAAATCATCGAGCAAGCCAAGAAACGCGGTACCCAGATTGTCGACGAAGCCCGTGAACAGGCTCGCGTCGAAGCTGACCGTGTGAAGGCTCAGGCTCAAGCCGAGATCGAACAGGAACTGAACAGTGTCAAAGACGCCCTGCGCGCCCAAGTGGGTAGCCTGGCCGTTGGCGGTGCTTCGAAGATCCTGGGTGCCACAATCGATCCAAGCGCGCACGCAGAGCTGGTTAACCAACTGGCTGCTGAAATCTAAGCGAGGGCGATCATGGCAGAACTGACCACGTTGGCCCGACCTTACGCTAAGGCGGCCTTCGAGCACGCTCAGGCCCACCAGCAACTGGCCAATTGGTCAGCCATGCTCGGCCTGGCAGCAGCGGTGTCGCAAGACGACACCATGCAGCGCGTGCTCAAGGCCCCGCGACTGACGAGCGCACAAAAGGCCGCCACGTTCATTGACGTGTGCGGCGACAAGTTCGATGCCAAGGCACAGAATTTCATCCATGTCGTTGCTGAAAACGACCGTCTCCCGCTTCTGCCGGAGATCGCCGCCCTGTTCGACCTGTACAAGGCCGAGCAAGAGAAGTCGGTAGACGTGGAAGTGACCAGTGCTTTTGCATTGAACCAAGAACAGCAAGACAAACTCGCCAAGGTTCTCAGTGCACGACTCAACCGGGAAGTGCGCCTGCAAGTCGAGGAAGACAAATCCCTTATTGGGGGCGTTGTCATCCGCGCCGGCGACCTGGTTATCGATGGCTCGATTCGCGGCAAAATCGCGAAACTTGCCGAAGCATTGAAATCTTGAGTTTGAAGGGGCAGCAGAGCAATGCAGCAACTCAATCCTTCCGAAATAAGTGAAATCATCAAGGGCCGCATCGAAAAGCTCGATGTGACCTCCCAAGCCCGTAACGAAGGCACTGTCGTCAGCGTATCTGACGGTATCGTGCGGATTCACGGTCTGGCCGACGTCATGTACGGCGAGATGATCGAGTTTCCGGGCGGCGTCTACGGTATGGCCCTCAACCTGGAGCAAGACTCCGTAGGTGCCGTTGTACTGGGCGCTTACACGACTCTGGCTGAAGGCATGAGCGCCAAGTGCACCGGCCGCATCCTCGAAGTTCCGGTTGGTAAGGAACTGCTGGGTCGCGTAGTCGATGCACTGGGTAACCCTGTTGACGGCAAAGGTCCGCTGAACAACACCGAGACCGACGCGGTCGAGAAAGTTGCTCCAGGCGTGATCTGGCGTAAGTCGGTAGACCAGCCTGTACAGACTGGCTACAAGGCTGTCGATGCCATGATCCCTGTCGGCCGTGGCCAGCGTGAGCTGATCATCGGTGACCGTCAGATCGGTAAGACCGCTCTGGCGATCGACGCGATCATCAACCAGAAAAACAGCGGCATCTTCTGCGTATACGTGGCAATCGGTCAGAAGCAATCGACCATCGCCAACGTGGTTCGCAAGCTGGAAGAGAACGGTGCACTGGCTAACACCATTATCGTTGCTGCCAGTGCGTCCGAATCGGCCGCGCTGCAGTTCCTGGCACCGTACTCCGGTTGCACCATGGGCGAATACTTCCGCGACCGCGGTGAAGACGCGCTGATCGTTTATGACGATCTGTCCAAGCAAGCAGTGGCTTACCGCCAGATTTCCCTGCTGCTGCGCCGTCCGCCAGGACGTGAAGCCTACCCAGGCGACGTGTTCTATCTCCACTCCCGTCTGCTGGAGCGCGCATCCCGCGTTTCGGAAGAGTACGTCGAGAAGTTCACCAACGGCGCCGTGACTGGCAAGACCGGTTCCCTGACCGCTCTGCCAATCATCGAAACCCAGGCTGGCGACGTTTCCGCGTTCGTTCCGACCAACGTGATTTCCATCACCGACGGTCAGATCTTCCTGGAATCGGCCATGTTCAACTCGGGCATCCGTCCTGCTGTGAACGCCGGTGTTTCGGTATCCCGTGTAGGTGGTGCCGCTCAGACCAAGATCATCAAGAAGCTGTCCGGTGGTATCCGTACCGCCCTGGCCCAGTACCGTGAACTGGCGGCATTCGCCCAGTTCGCTTCTGACCTGGACGAAGCGACCCGTAAGCAACTTGAGCATGGTCAGCGCGTTACCGAGCTGATGAAGCAGAAGCAATACGCACCGATGTCGATCGCTGACATGGCGCTGTCGCTGTATGCCGCTGAGCGTGGGTTCCTGACTGACATTGAAATCGCCAAGATCGGCAGCTTCGAACAAGCGCTGATTGCTTTCTTCAACCGCGATCACGCCGATTTGATGGCCAAGATCAACGTGAAGGGTGACTTCAATGACGAAATCGACGCTGGCCTCAAAGCCGGTATCGAGAAGTTCAAGGCCACCCAAACCTGGTAAGCCGCAGCGGGAGCCGCAAGGCTCCCGCTTGCTAACCTGATAGGTGTTACATGGCAGGCGCAAAAGAGATTCGCAGTAAGATTGCGAGCATCAAAAGCACGCAAAAGATTACCAGCGCCATGGAAAAAGTGGCGGTCAGCAAAATGCGCAAGGCACAAATGCGCATGGCTGCTAGCCGTCCTTATGCGGAGCGCATCCGCCAGGTGATTGGTCATCTGGCCAACGCCAACCCGGAATATCGCCACCCCTTCATGATCGACCGCGCCGTCAAGCGCGTCGGTTACGTTGTGGTGAGCAGTGACCGTGGTCTGTGCGGTGGCTTGAACACCAACCTGTTCAAGGCCCTGGTCAAGGACATGGCGGTAAACCGCGAACAAGGCGTCGAGATCGATCTGTGCGTGGTAGGTAGCAAGGGTGCGGCTTTTTTCCGTAACTTCGGCGGTAACGTCGTCGCCGCTATCAGCCACCTGGGTGAAGAACCGTCGATCAATGACCTGATCGGCAGCGTCAAGGTGATGCTGGATGCTTACCTGGAAGGCCGGATCGACCGCCTGTCCGTGGTATCCAACAAATTCATCAATACCATGACGCAACAGCCGACCGTGGAGCAGTTGATTCCATTGGTTGCAACCCCGGAACAGGAACTCAAGCACCACTGGGACTACCTCTACGAACCGGATGCCAAGGAGCTGCTCGACGGCTTGATGGTCCGCTACGTGGAGTCGCAGGTGTACCAGGCGGTGGTCGAGAACAACGCAGCTGAACAAGCCGCGCGGATGATCGCGATGAAGAACGCTACCGACAACGCCGGTGATTTGATCAGCGATTTGCAGCTGATCTACAACAAGGCGCGTCAGGCTGCGATCACCCAAGAGATCTCGGAAATCGTCGGCGGCGCTGCCGCGGTTTAACGGTTCAAATATTCAGAGGATCCAGCTATGAGTAGCGGACGTATCGTTCAAATCATCGGCGCCGTTATCGACGTGGAATTCCCACGCGACAGCGTACCGAGCATCTACGACGCCTTGAAGGTTCAAGGCGCCGAAACCACCCTCGAAGTTCAGCAGCAGCTGGGCGACGGCGTGGTTCGTACCATTGCGATGGGCTCCACCGAGGGCTTGAAGCGCGGTCTGGACGTCAACAACACTGGCGCAGCCATCTCCGTACCGGTCGGTAAAGCGACCCTGGGCCGGATCATGGACGTACTGGGCAACCCGATCGACGAAGCGGGTCCGATCGGCGAAGAAGAGCGTTGGGGCATTCACCGTCCTGCGCCGTCCTTCGCTGAGCAAGCGGGCGGCAACGACCTGCTGGAAACCGGCATCAAGGTTATCGACCTGGTTTGCCCGTTTGCCAAGGGCGGTAAAGTCGGTCTGTTCGGTGGTGCCGGTGTAGGCAAGACCGTAAACATGATGGAACTGATCCGTAACATCGCCATCGAGCACAGCGGTTATTCCGTGTTCGCCGGTGTGGGTGAGCGTACTCGTGAGGGTAACGACTTCTACCACGAGATGAAGGATTCCAACGTTCTGGACAAAGTGGCACTGGTCTATGGCCAGATGAACGAGCCGCCGGGAAACCGTCTGCGCGTAGCCCTGACCGGCCTGACCATGGCCGAGAAGTTCCGTGACGAAGGTAACGACGTTCTGCTGTTCGTCGACAACATCTACCGTTACACCCTGGCCGGTACCGAAGTATCCGCACTGCTGGGCCGTATGCCTTCGGCAGTAGGTTACCAGCCGACCCTGGCTGAAGAGATGGGCGTGCTGCAAGAGCGCATCACTTCGACCAAGCAAGGCTCGATCACCTCGATCCAGGCGGTATACGTACCAGCGGACGACTTGACCGACCCGTCGCCAGCGACCACCTTCGCCCACTTGGACGCCACCGTCGTACTGTCCCGTGACATCGCTTCCCTGGGTATCTACCCAGCGGTAGACCCACTGGACTCGACTTCCCGTCAGCTGGATCCGAACGTGATCGGCACCGAGCACTACGAGACCGCTCGTGGCGTTCAGTACGTGCTGCAGCGCTACAAAGAGCTGAAGGACATCATCGCGATCCTGGGCATGGACGAGCTGTCGGAAACCGACAAGCAGTTGGTAGCCCGTGCTCGTAAGATCCAGCGCTTCTTGTCGCAGCCGTTCTTCGTGGCTGAAGTCTTCACCGGTGCTTCGGGTAAATACGTTTCCCTGAAAGACACCATTGCTGGCTTCAAAGGCATCCTCAACGGTGACTACGACCACCTGCCAGAACAAGCGTTCTACATGGTCGGCGGCATCGAAGAAGCGATCGAGAAAGCCAAGAAACTGTAATCCCGGCGCCCGGCAACGGGCGCTAATTTAGGTTGAGGCAATCAGATGGCTATGACAGTCCATTGCGATATCGTCAGTGCGGAAGGGGAAATTTTCTCCGGTCTGGTCGAGTTTGTGGTTGCGCATGGTGAGCTGGGGGATCTTGGTATCGCTCTGGGGCACGCACCGCTGATCACCAGCTTGAAGCCAGGTCCGATTAGTCTGACCAAGCAGGGCGGGGAAAAAGAGGTGTTCTACATCTCTGGTGGTTTCCTCGAGGTTCAGCCGAACATGGTCAAGGTCCTTGCCGACACCGTGCAACGTGCTGCCGACCTGGACGAAGCCTCCGCTCAGGAAGCCGTCAAGGCTGCCGAGAAGGCCCTGCATGAAAAAGGCGCAGACTTCGACTACGGTTCTGCTGCTGCACGTCTGGCCGAGGCCGCAGCCCAGCTGCGCACCGTCCAGCAGATCCGCAAGAAGTTCGGCGGCTAAGCCGTCTGCTTTCTGTGCGATTGATTAAAAAGGGTAGCCTCGGCTACCCTTTTTTCTTTTCACGACTCTCATCATCTGGTCGCAGTCGTTGACCACCCAGGATTGGTACCAGTCATGTCTCTCGAAATCGTTATCCTCGCGGCCGGCCAAGGCACTCGCATGCGTTCGGCGCTGCCCAAGGTACTGCATCCGATCGCTGGCAACTCCATGCTCGGTCATGTTATCCACAGCGCTCGCCAACTCGATCCACAGCGCATTCACGTGGTGATCGGCCACGGTGCCGATGCCGTGCGTGAACGGCTGGCCGCCGATGACTTGAATTTTGTCCTGCAGGATAAACAACTCGGGACAGGTCACGCGGTGGCCCAGGCGGTGCCGTTCATTACCGCTGACACGGTGCTGGTTCTTTACGGTGATGTGCCGCTGATCGAAGTCGACTCCTTGCTGCGCCTGCTCAAGCATGTAGGCCCGCAGCAACTGGGCCTGTTGACCGTCGAGCTGGACGACCCTACCGGCTACGGTCGCATCGTGCGCGACGCCGACGGCCAGGTCACTGCCATCGTCGAGCAGAAGGATGCCAACGAAGCCCAACGCGCCATTACCGAGTGCAATACCGGGATCCTGACGCTGCCGGCCGGGCACCTGGGTGACTGGATGAGTCGCCTGTCGAACAACAACGCCCAAGGCGAGTACTACCTGACCGACGTCATCGCCATGGCGGTGGCAGACGGCCTGGTGGTTGCCACTGAGCAACCGCTGGATGCGATGGAAGTGCAGGGTGCCAATGACCGTCGGCAGCTGGCCGAGCTGGAACGCCACTATCAGTTGCGCGCCGCTCGCCGCCTGATGGCCCAGGGCGTAACCCTGCGTGACCCGGCCCGTTTCGATGTTCGAGGTGATGTCAGCGTCGGCCGCGACGTGGTCATCGACATCAACGTGATCCTCGAGGGCAAGGTGGTTATCGAAGACGACGTGGTCATCGGTCCGAACTGCGTGATCAAGGACAGCACCCTGCGCAAAGGCGTGGTGATCAAGGCCAACAGTCACCTGGACGGTGCGGTGATGGGTGAGGGCAGCGATGCTGGCCCGTTTGCCCGTTTGCGTCCTGGCTCCGTGCTGGAAGCCCGCGCCCATGTGGGGAACTTTGTCGAACTGAAGAACGCCCATCTGGGTGAAGGCGCCAAGGCCGGTCACCTGACCTACCTGGGTGACGCTGAAATCGGCGCCCGCACCAACATTGGTGCCGGCACCATCACCTGCAACTACGATGGCGCGAACAAGTGGAGGACGGTGCTGGGCGAGGACGTGTTCATCGGCTCCAACAACTCCCTGGTGGCGCCTGTGGATATTTCCAGCGGTGCGACCACGGCGGCTGGTTCGACCATTACGCAGAATGTGGATAACCAACAACTGGCTGTGGGGCGTGCGCGCCAGAAGAATATCGACGGCTGGAAACGTCCGGAAAAAATCAAGAAACCTTAAAGTTATCCACAGTCACCCTGTGGGAGCGGGCTTGCTCGCGAAGGCGTCGGCACATTCGAATTAGATGCAAGCTGACCCACCGCTTTCGCGAGCAAGCCCGCTCCCACATGTACTCGATCATTTCTGAATTTTTCTCCCTCGGCCTTGACGATCGCAGCACAATAGGTTTTGATTGCTTACGTTATCTTTCGAATCGAAACTTAAACCGTCATGTCGAAGCGCAACACTCCCCAACGCCGCCACAACATCCTAGCCTTGCTCCAGGACCAGGGTGAAGTGAGTGTGGACGAGCTGGCCAAGCGCTTCGAAACCTCGGAAGTTACGATTCGCAAGGACCTGGCCGCCCTGGAAACCAATGGCCTGCTATTACGTCGCTACGGTGGCGCGATACCAATGCCGCAGGAGTTGGTCGCCGATAACGCACTGACCGTCTCGAAGTACAAGCAAGCCATTGCCCGGGCTGCAGTGAAGCGGATTCGCGAACACGCACGGATCATCATCGACAGCGGCAGCACCACCGCCGCCATGATTCCCGAACTCGGCCTGCAACCGGGATTGGTGGTCATGACCAATTCGCTGCACGTTGCCAGTGCCTTGAACGAACTGGAACACGAACCGGTATTGTTGATGACTGGCGGTACCTGGGACCCGCATTCCGAATCCTTCCAGGGTCAGGTCGCCGAACAGGTCCTGCGTTCCTATGACTTCGACCAGTTGTTCATCGGTGCCGACGGCATCGATCTGGTTCGTGGCACGACCACCTTCAACGAACTGCTGGGGCTGAGCCGTGTCATGGCTGAAGTTGCCCGCGAAGTGATCGTGATGGTGGAGGCCGACAAGGTCGGCCGCAAGATCCCCAACCTGGAACTGCCGTGGAGCAGCGTCCATACCCTCATTACCGATGATCGCCTGCCCGTGGAGGCCCGCGATCAGATTCAGGCGCGTGGCATCCAGGTGATCTGCGCATCTGTCAGCCAGGAGAAATAACATGTGTGGAATTGTCGGCGCCGTTGCTGAACGCAACATCACAGCCATCCTGCTCGAAGGCCTCAAGCGCCTGGAATACCGTGGCTATGACAGCGCGGGTGTGGCGGTGCTCACCCACGACGGGCAGCTTGCACGCATGCGTCGGCCGGGCAAGGTCAGTGAGTTGGAACAGGCACTGGAAGCCGAGCCGCTGATCGGTCGCCTGGGCATTGCCCACACCCGTTGGGCCACCCACGGTGCGCCGTGCGAGCGCAATGCCCACCCGCATTTCTCCGGCGACCTGGCGGTGGTGCACAACGGCATCATCGAGAATCACGAAGCCCTGCGCGAGCAGCTCAAGGCCTCGGGCTACGTCTTCACCTCGGACACCGACACTGAGGTCATCGCCCATCTGCTCAATCACAAGCTCAAGGAGCTGATAGACCTGACGCTGGCCCTCAAAGCGACCGTCAAGGAGCTCCACGGTGCCTATGGCCTGGCGGTGATCAGTGCGAAACAACCGGATCGCCTGGTGGCGGCCCGCAGTGGCAGCCCGCTGGTGATCGGCCTGGGTCTTGGGGAGAACTTCCTCGCGTCGGACCAGTTGGCGCTACGTCAGGTCACCGACCGTTTCATGTACCTGGAAGAAGGCGACATCGCTGAAATTCGCCGCGACAGCGTGCAGATCTGGGATCTTGATGGCAAAGCGGTAGAGCGCGAGACGGTGCAGTACCAGGACGGTGCCGAAGCCGCCGACAAAGGCGAGTTCCGTCACTTCATGCTCAAAGAAATCCACGAACAACCGGCTGTGGTGCAACGTACCCTGGAAGGCCGCATGAGCCAGAACCAGGTATTGGTCCAGGCCTTCGGCCCACAGGCCGCCGAATTGTTTGCCAAGGTGCGCAATGTGCAGATCGTCGCCTGCGGCACCAGTTATCACGCCGGCATGGTCGCCCGTTACTGGCTGGAGGAATTGGCTGGTATCCCGTGCCAGGTGGAAGTTGCCAGTGAGTTCCGTTACCGCAAGGTGGTGGTGCAACCGGATACGCTGTTCGTCACGATCTCCCAGTCCGGTGAAACCGCCGACACCCTGGCGGCCCTGCGCAATGCCAAGGCCCTGGGTTTCCTTGCCAGCCTGGCGATCTGCAACGTCGGCATCAGCTCGCTGGTGCGCGAATCCGACCTGACCCTGTTGACCCAGGCCGGCCGTGAAATCGGCGTGGCTTCGACCAAGGCCTTCACCACCCAGTTGGTCGCCCTGTTGTTGTTGACCTTGTCGTTGGGCCAGGTGCGTGGGACTTTGGCCGAGGGCGTAGAGGCGAAACTGGTGGAAGAACTGCGTCGTCTGCCGGCTCGTTTGGGTGAAGCCCTGGCGATGGATAGCACTGTGGAAAAAATCGCCGAACTGTTCGCCGAGAAGAACCACACGCTGTTCTTGGGCCGTGGCGCGCAATTCCCGGTGGCGATGGAAGGCGCCCTGAAGCTTAAGGAAATCTCCTACATCCACGCCGAAGCCTACCCGGCCGGCGAACTCAAGCACGGCCCGCTGGCCCTGGTGGACAACGACATGCCGGTGGTCACCGTGGCGCCGAACAACGAGCTGTTGGAAAAGCTCAAGTCCAACCTCCAGGAAGTGCGCGCCCGTGGCGGCCAGTTGATCGTCTTCGCCGACGAAAAGGCCGGCATGACCAATGGCGAAGGGAATCACGTGGTGCACATGCCGCACATCCATGACAGCCTGGCGCCGATTCTCTACACCATTCCACTGCAGTTGCTGTCGTACTACGTGGCTGTGCTCAAGGGTACTGACGTGGACCAGCCGCGGAACCTGGCGAAGTCTGTGACGGTGGAGTAAAGAGTGCAGCTGTCGAACAGGACTGGCTTCACGGAATAAAGATTGACACAAAATAATAAAGTCTGACACAAGCTATTATAGTTTGACACTAACCGTAAGCCCCTGTATCTACAGGGGTTTTCTGTTTCTATGCTAGGCCGTTTGTCAGGAGCCGCTGCCTCAATTTTCAGCAGGAGTATTCTGGAAAGCCCTACGACATGGCAGCTTGTGAGCTCATGTTTTCCTATAACTACTCTCTTGCCGAACGAGGGGAGCGGTCCGGACGGACTTAGGAGGGCGGGTGCGAGGTCGTAGGTTTGCTTCAAATCAGGATATCGAACGGCACATCGCCAATGGGTTTGGAGCTGGCGCCGGAGCTGAGTATGTGCCTTGGTTACGTGTTCAGGATGTCCCTTCGATGGGGCGTTCCTGGAAAATCCAAGGTGTTAAGATTGATCGAATTCATCACCTCTTATCCGACCTTGAACGAGCGTACTTTTTACTCTGTGAGTTTTCAGAGGACGTCGTAGATATCCGCGAGCAGTATCCCCTACTGCCGGTGGAGAGCACCCAGGCGATCGCCAGGGCTATCGGTGTACGGTATCCAAAATACAAAACGACCTCTGTTCCTATGGTAATGACCACTGACTTTTTGCTGTCTGTAAAGCAGCCAAATGGAGACGTAAAGTCCGTTGCCAGGACGATCAAATACGCGAAAGACCTTCAAGGAAAAGGCTGTGCTCGCACGTTAGAAAAACTCGAAGTCGAGAGACGGTTCTGGGTGAGCCAAGGTGTAGACTGGAGCATCGTAACGGAGGAGTTGTTTACGCCCGATTTGATCCTGAATCTCGTATTTCTTCGCAAATTTGCCAAATTGCCTCGTGCCTTGATGGATGTCCCGCTGCATTTGCAATTCATCGAGATACTTGAATCAATAAAGGGTTGCCCTTGGTCAACGTCGGAGAGCTTGCGGAAGATTGGACACCGATTATCCATACCGTATACCGATGCTCGCGACATTTTCTTTAATTTGATCTGGCGGAAAACTATTAGGATTGACTTAAGTGGTGCGCCGTTACAGCTCAAGTCACCTTTGCCAGACTTCAGTGTTGTTTATCCCACTGAAATATCCACACTGAGCGAGAAGTCGTCATGAAAATTTCAGTTAATGACGTCTTTGAGCCTGTCACGGAACTCTCCTTGCTCTCTACTATGGCGAGAGCAATTCACCTCGACGAGAAGCACGACGCACTGATTGTTATGGATCTAACGGATCCTCCCAGGAAGCCGTATTCGATTGGTCTTGAGGAATTCAGGGTGTCATTGGTATCAGGCGATACAAAGCCTGTGGTGATGGCAGTGCCAGAATTTCTACTGGTTTTGGAAGAAGATCTCGACGAGCGCGCGAGGCGTGATAGAGACCAAAAATGGGCTCTGATTGCGCCACTTTTGGACCCGGCCTATCCAGGGCGAATATTTGTTCATGGCGAGATGGGCCGATTGGTAAGTGATCGCGCCGCTGAGGCGGGTGTGCAGCGTAAAACGCTATATCGTTTGTTGTATCGATACTGGTTTTACGGGCAAGTAAGAAATGCGCTTCTTAACAACTATTCTGCTGTAGGTGTTGGGAGTCGTAATTACTCCGTTGATAAGCCGCCGGGACGAAAACCAAGGTTTCAAGGGTTGTTAGTGTCGCCTGCCAAATTACTAAGCGATATCGACAAGAAGTGTATCCGGGTTTGTTACGCGCTTTACGTAAAGAACAAGAAGTCGACGATTGATAGCGCGTACAACAAAATGCTCAATAAATATTATTCGGAGAAGCGGCTTTCTAAAAATCCCGAAAACGAGGTCGTATTGCTTCCTCAATCTGAAATTCCAACGTTTAACCAGTTTAATTACTGGGGAAAGCAGTTCTTTGATGATACCGAGACTGATCGTGGACGCATGGGGTTGACGAAGTGGCTGAAGGATTGCCGTCCATTATCCGGTACCGTCCGCGACTGGCTTAGAGGCCCTTGTCATCAATTCGAGATCGACGCGACCATCGCTGACATTTACTTGGTCAACAGCTACTCCCGACGAATGCTTATCGGTCGCCCCGTGGTGTACATCGTAGTCGACAGTTTCTCAGGGATGATCGTTGGCCTTTATGTAGGCCTTGAGGGGCCTAGCTGGAACGGAGCTCGACAGGCGCTGTTCAACGCGTTCACCTCCAAGGTTGAGTTCTGCGCGCAAAACGGTGTTGATATCACTCCTGAGGATTGGGACTGTCGTCATCTGCCACATCAAATCTACGCCGATAGAGGTGAAATGTTGGGGGCTGCTGCTGAGGGGCTCGCGTCTGGCCTGGGTATCGATATGGGGACAGCCCCGCCATACCGACCGGATTGGAAACCGATGGTCGAGAGCCGCTTCGGCATCCTGAACGACTTAACCGGTATTAGGTGGCTCCCCGGCGGAGTAGCAGCCCGAGAGAAGGAACGCGGTGAGCGTGATTATCGGCTCGACGCGACGCTGAATTTGAAGGAGTTCACCCAAGTCCTCATCGAGTGCATTCTTCACTACAACCGTTTCCACCGACAGCCGGATCGTCTTACCCAGGCGATGATGAACGATGGCGTGGAGCCCACTCCGATGGGGATCTGGAGGTGGGCGTTAGAGAACGACCTTATCCAGCCTAACAAGCGACCTGACGAGCTGATTTATCTCAATCTGCTGCCTCGGGAAAGGGCCACCGTCCAAAAAGGTGGCGTGTTGTTTCGCGGCATGCATTATCTCTGCGAGATGGCTATCGAAAAAAACTGGTTCGCAAAAGCGCGTCGCAATGGCGTCTGGGCGATTGATTGCTGGTTTGATCCGAACTCTGCGGCGCACATCTGGATCCAGGACGAGAACAAGGAGTTCCTGCGTTGCGACCTGCGGAGGTCGGATGCGAAGTATGCGGATTATCGCTCGGACGAGATCTACGACCTCCTGGAGGCCTACAGGCAAGTGCCACCAGCTCACAGACGAGCTGAACGGGAAAGCCAAGTTGGCCTGGTCGATAAAGTTGAGCAAATTGTCGGCAATGCAATGGCCGAGAAAAAGCTTGAACCCGCAGCCGGCTCTAAGGCTGAAGCAGTGGCGAATATCCGCGAGAATCGTACGGAAGAGCGGTTATTGGAGAGAGAGCAGGCGACTGTACCTGACGGTATACGTGCGGATCCCGTTCAACCTGATGCTCAGAGCCCTTCCATTGTCAGAGAGTCGTACGCTGGGCCGCGCACCGCGCAGGTTATCGATTTACTCAAAAGAGTTCGCCCGGGGCAGCCCAAATGAGAGGTGCTAAAGCTCTTGCGAGCTATACGAAGCAGGCCATCACTGAGTACGCGGGAAACCCTCTGATCGAAGCGCTGCCACCAATTCTTGACGAAGCGGCGGCTGCCGAGCTGATATCAAATTTTCCCCAGCCGGTAGCACCTGAGGAGCTAGAGCTCGACGGGGCAATGCGGATTCACTGTATTGATCGCTTGAGGACGGTTGTGCAGCCGTTTCTGCTGCACCTAGAGCTAGAGTCCCTGTTATCTCTGCTGATCCGTCGTGGATATGTTGGCCGTAATCCAACTAGCGCCTCCACAGTCAGGCACCTGCATTCTTTGTCAGGGGCTCAGCGCTATCACGATGCTTTCAAATCAACAGCTGACACTTTCAGCGTTGTGGGACTGAGTGGTATTGGGAAGTCCACCGCACTGCATGCCATTTTAAGCTTGTACCCTCAGACGATCCGACATGAGCGTTATGAGGGTCAGCAATTCGTCCACACCCAGATCACCTGGCTCAAGCTTGATTGTCCACGAGATGGCTCGTTGGCTGGATTTTGTCAGCAGTTCTTCCACGCGGTTGGCCAGGCACTCGGCGATCAGGACTACCACAAGCGCCACCGGCATCGAAATATCAACGATGCGCTTCAGCAGATGGAACAGGTAGCCAGCACGTTTTTTATCGGCGCCTTGCTCATTGATGAGCTGCAGAACCTTCACCTGGCCAAGACCGGGGGTAAGGAAAGCATGCTGAATTTCTTCCTTCACCTGGTGAACAATATCGGTATCCCGGTCGTGTTCATCGGGACGAATTCGATGGTCAGTCTGTTCTCGGACGTAATGCGTGTCGCCAGGCGCAGTTGCGGTGGGGGGATGATCGAGTTCAAGCGCTTCGAGAAGGAGGATGACGAGTGGCGTTTTCTAGTCGAGAACCTTTGGAGCTATCAGTGGTGCAAGCAGGCCGCTGAACTGACTCCTGAGATTTTTGACGCGCTGTACGAGCACACCCAGGGTGTGACTGACTTCCTAGTTAAGTTATTGGTGCTGAGCCAGCGCTATGCAATTCAGAGTGGCTCCGAGTGTCTGACTGCCGAGACGATCGTCAAAGTAAGCAATTCCAAGATGCAAATACTCAGGCCAGCGCTATCGGCTCTGCGTAGTCGCGACCCTAGTCGCATGCGCAAGTTCGACGACCTGCTTCCCATAGAGGAGCAGTTGATGGAAATGATGGCGTTCAACGGACTTGGGCGAGCAGACCGTCTCGCTTTGCTTCGAGGCATAACTCCAGCTGCACGGGCAAATACTGCGTTACCGGAAGCTACTGTGAGCAAACCTAATGCGCCTTCAGCAGTTGCCGTGGAGGCTTCTGAAGCGAAGGTGTTCAGCGAGCATCCCGACACCCTTGCAGAACTGAAGTCAGCTGGCTGGATAACCAGGGATCTCTTCGAGTTCTCGCCGGCCTACCGCCGACCATGATTCGAGGGTCGTGTAATGGAGCTGAAATTCCATTTCTTCCCTGCTGCGTTCCCCGACGAGACGCTTCACAGTGTCCTATCCCGCTATGCCCGGCTTTGTGGCGGGCATAGCCGAAAAGCCGCTTTCGCTGGCGATAGGGCTGCAATCTCATACACACAGAACGTAGCGTTTCCCTGTCGATTGGGTGACTTAGCCGAGTCACTTCCACCTGCCACGGATCTCTCGGTATCCAAAATAATTACATGCCATACCGTTCTGCCCTATTACGCGCCCTTTCTCACCGACGATCAGGTGCAGCATGCTCGTACCTCAATGGCCGGGGCCGGCAAGTGGCTGATGCTGAAATTAGGAGTCAACGCCAGTCGGATCGAGGTCGCTTCGAGAGTACGATTCTGTCCTGCTTGCCTCAATGAGGATATCGTTCGGGTTGGCGCAGCGTACTGGCACCGTGTTCACCAGCTTCCCGGTGTATTGGTATGTCCCCACCACGGCCATTCGCTCAAGATGGTGGATCCCAGTTGGTATAGCCGCAACTCATGGCAGCTCCACCTGCCTGACGAAGACGATGTACAAGCTCATTCATATCAGGTCGATGCTGATCTGGAGGCTTATCCAGCGCTGCGTCAAATAGCGCTCCGATCAATGCAATTGCTTGCGCTAGACCTCAAACCTCTTTCACCCACTGCAGTGCGCTCTTGCTTTGTTCAAAGAGCTGTAGAGTTAGGCCTGACCCATGGCGCATCGCACCGGCTGGATCTATGCCGTTTGGCCGCACATATGGCCGGCGTTTTCAACGCTCTGCCTGCAGCTTGGGAATACTCGATTCTAGGAGAGTCACCCGCAGATCTACCCGCGACTTGGGTCACCAAGCTGCTACGGAGGCCAAGGCATACGCACCACCCACTCAAATACATTGTGCTGGCCACCGCCCTTGGGGTTGATCTGGCTCATCTCCAGTGCAGCGACAAACCATCAACGCCAGCTGTTAAGCGATCATCGCCAACTGGTGTCGGCTACCCAAAAACGAAACTTTCTAAGGCCCTGCTAGAGGGGCTAGAAGGCTTACCTGCTGCTGTTTGGGAACTAGCACTTGCAGGGTGCGAGGCTCGGCAGATCGCCTCTGCGCTTGGAGTCTCCCAAGTGTATGTGTATCGAACCATTCGTACCGTCGATGGCGGCTCGCAGGTCTGGAAAGACGCAAGATTTCAAAGCGAGCGCCACAGGCGCCGAGCTACTTTCGAGGTTGAATATCGGGGCCTGCAAGCTCACCAATGCAAAGATTACATGTGGCTGTATCGCCATGATCGAAACTGGCTCTCAGGCTGCATCGCCAAACATGCAGGTACTCATACAAGCCGCGCTGATAACACCGATACATTCGCTACTCTCGACGCGAATCTTGCTGATCAGATCAGGTGCTGTGTGCAGCGCCTTCGAGCAGGATCGGGAAAGCCTATTTTGATCTCGCGCGCTAGGATAGGGCGAGAGCTGCATGTCCTTTCACGCCTTGAGAAACAACTCTCCAAGCTACCCCTTTGCGCCAGAGCACTGGAGCAGACGTGCGAGTCTATTGAGGAGTTTCACGCTCGTCGCCTGCAGTGGGCCAAGGAGAAGCTGGCAGACGAGCAGCGAAGCGTAACCCGGTCAGCGTTGTATCGGACTGCTTGCATCAGACCGTAGTCACGTGCACCACTGTGCGGCACTGTTCCACTTTTCTTCGTACATATTTTTAAGAAAGTGTGAGCCTTCGTAAGACCCTCATTAGGGTGTGGCCCGTGATATGGCTGGTGCAAACCTGATTTATATTAGTTAACTGCTTTTCGCAAAAATGTGTGAGAGTGCAAAATCGGTGTGGCACCCGTCCGCCATATTTTCGTGTGCTTTTAATATCCTTCCTCTGTAAAACTATATGTTATGTGTTAAAAATACGCCGCATCGTAGAATGCGTGTACTTCCAGGCCTTATCTCGCTAGTTAATTATCGATGTCTGATCTGCTATTTTTCCCCATGTCCATGCCGGACGAGATGTTGCATTCTCGTATCACGCGCTACCACTTCCTGTCAGGTAACAGGACTGCAGCTGAAACCTTCCAAGACCTATTTGGCTCGGCACCCTTCAGCGTAGGGCTTCTGCCAAAGCAGATTGAAGTGCTTGCTGCCAGACTACCTGGAGATCCAGAAAGCAATCTCGACGAGCTGATCTGTACCAATACGCTGTTTCCAGCGTACAGGCCCTTTCTAGGGGTTAGCCAAGGGGCGGAGAATGCCCCAGCAGGCTCCAGTTTATTTGGGGTTGCTCGTATTCCCCGCCGAGAGGGTGCGGTCCACGGGAAGGCTAAGCTCTGCTCCACCTGTGTGCAGCAGGATCTGCTTGAAACGGGATACGCATACTGGCATCGCTCACACCATTTGCCAGGTGTGTCCGTCTGCTGGCGCCATGGTGAGCCGCTGATGCACGCGTGCCCCAAATGCTCTCACCCGTTCTTCCGTAAGCTTAGGCTGCTTCCAAATCCGACTGATCCGTGTGTATGCGGCTGGAGCGCTCTCGATCCTTCGACAGTTAAGCAGGGCACTGTGCTGGAAAAGAATTTTGCGCAGTTCGCCTACGAAGTACTGCAGCGTAAGTTTCCGCTAATGAGTTGTGAAACGTTAGGCGCAAGTTATGTACGACAATGCAGAAAGCGAGGTTTCGTACACGGAAACCTTGTCGGTACTGCGAAGCTATTTGACAGTATCCGCACGAAATATGGAGATGAAGCCCTGTCTCGAATGGACAAAGCTTATGAAGCAGGTAAACACGATCAATGGATACGGTTTAGATTTTACAATGGCCAGATGGATATGCCCCTCGCCCGGCATATGATTATTGCGCAGCATTTATTTGGGAGCGCGGATGACTTTGAGGCCGCCTTGCAGAAAGAACTCATTCTTCGGCACGCGGCAAGTGCAAAATTACGTTTAAAGTTGGAAAAGCCTCAGCTTGGTAGGAAGGCGCAGCATCGTCAGAAAATAAACACGATCTTGGCTGTACGAGCGAATGTCGATTTGGGGTATCTCTGGGATAACGCTTACCAAGCCACCCGCTGGCTTACGGAGCACGACAACGCATGGTTGATGGAAAAGCTCAGTATGCCAAAGCACGTACCTGAAGTAGTCGAGGAGGTTAGCGATCCCCGAGATAGCGCGTTTGCTGCCGTTCTTCTAGCGGGTGCTGAGGATCTTTATCGAATTTCCAAAGGACAGAAGCGGGTTAATCTCAGTAATCTGCAGAAACTCCTACCCGTGCGTTTACCTCCCTGCCCAAAATTACGTAAACGTAGATTCCCCTTGGCTTCTCATCAGGCTGAACTCCTCATGGAGTCTGTTTGGCACTTTCGATTGAGAAGGCTAATTTGTGCCCTTGCCGATATGAAGAGGCTAAACCTTCCGATGAACACTGGGAGCCTGGGTCTGGTTTCCAGCGTGTCAAACACTATTTTTCAAACCCTCGTCAGTTTTTTTGAGTGGGACTTGGAGGCGTTTTTAAGAAACGGCGTGGACTCAGAAAACCTGCTTAAGTCCACTGGTGTGCCAAGGGATTGGCAGGGACCTCCTGGCTTCAACCGGGTTTTGGGGGGCACTGCATACTACCGGAATAAGGCTGTAGCTGAGCAACTGGAAAAAAGCAGCAGTGAGTGAGGTGCCTGTGGTGCTGCCCCTGGTTTGGATGAAAGTGACATGCACTATTATCCATCCGCTCGGCACGCTGTCGAATGGCCGGTATTCGGCTGCCGCACACCCGTGAGGTTGAATAGGTTTGCCAGCCCCCGAAGGTGCACCATTAGCACAAGGAATTTTCCGGCTTCGCAATGAAGAGGCTAGGACGCTCTAGAATCGGCTTTATAGGCTTTTATAGTCAATTATAGAGTGATTATAGAATCCGTCCTGGGCGCCTGATTTACGCTGCCCGCTTCCGGCCAGAAGCGGGCGCTTGCAAAAGGCAGTGTCGAACTCAAGCTGATGATCGCGATGCTGGGCTGACGACAAAATGAGTGCCCCCAGCTTGGCAAAATCGGTCGGGACGGCATGGGCTAGGGGCAGAAGATGCCTTGTGGTCGATGAGCCCTGGCTAACAACACAGCCCAATATTGCCGCCAGTGACCTAGAAAGCAGCGTGCAAACGTCGACGCCGCCGATATTCGATAGATAAGCCGTTGGACTCAAAGTGGTTGTTAGGTACTCAGCCACTATTCCTGCAAATCACAGCCGCCAGAAAATATGGCTAATGAGAAATGCGTACACCAACTTCTTAGCCCGAAGAACTGCACCGCCTGCTTGCACCATCAGGAGAGAATCGCCTTGACGACTCTCGACTTGAAATGGTCGATCATCCACAAGTTACTGTCGGGGCCCATGACTATATCGATAAGCCCTGAATCGCCCTGCGGCGCATCTAGCACACTGAAACTGCCATCTGGCGCAAGCCGGAAGATCTGAGCGGCACCACGAACGATACCCCATATGGCGCCATCCGGGCCGGCCGCGAGGCAGTTGGGCTTGCGGTCCGCCCCCAAGTTGAACTCGACCACGTCGCCGTTTGGCAGCAGGTGCGAAACTCGGTACCGCTCGAAGTCCACGAACCACAGCTCGCCGCTAGCCGACAGTATGGGAGAAACCAGGTGCCACCCATCCGGGTCGAGCGCCATATCGAACACCAGTTGGCCGTCGGCATCTAGCGAGAATATACGCGCCCGGCCAACGCCCCACATGCGCCCATCTGAACCGAACACCAGGCCTTGGTTCTTGACGCTATGCAGGACTCGCACCCCTCCAGACGGCAATATTACGCTGATTACCGAATTAGCCCCCGAAACCCACACCTCCCCGTTTGCGTGTACGGTCATATGACTGGGGTGGCTTCGCCTGTCCAGCGCGATTTCCCGGCTTTCAAACGTCCCGTCCGTCGAAATGTGGCCCACCACAGCACCAAGGGAATCGCAATACCAGATGCGGCCACCGGGCCCAGCCACGATATCTAAGAAGTCCTTGCCGTCTGGGCGCTTGTACAGGCGCTTACGACCGTCCACTTCAATGCATCCAATGGTATTGGGACCGGCACGAAACCAGAGCTTCCCGTCCGGACCATTGGTGATTCTGGTCGGCATTGAATCCGGCACGAGGTGAAACTGCATGAACTTTAATGGCGGATGGAGGACAGGCTTGAGCACGCCCTGTACCATCTGCCCCGGGCGAGTTGGCAGCCGGCTCATTCCTGCACCTCGAAGATATCAACCGGGGGCTCGCCATGGAGCGGGGTCTCCACCGGAAAAGGCCAGAACCAGCCGGCAGGGTCGTCCTCGCACGGAATCCGCTCGCCCCAGCTGTACAGCCCCAGGATGCGCCGGTCATTGGCCACCACCACCGATCCGGAATCACCCGGGCAACCAAAGCCGCGCGAGGTTCGATAAACGCCGCGGAACCAATGACCGTTGTCCAGATTGATGTTGGCCTGCGCCTCCACGATCCCGCCCGTTAAGTGGGTGCGGGCGCCATACTTGCGAATGTCCTCCCCCAGCACTGGCCGTCTGACTTTCGTGACGACGCCGCCGATACGCCGAACCTGGCAAGACCGTACCCGACTCCAATCCTTTACCTGCGCAAACGCCAAGTCGCCGTTGCAGCGCAGCGGTAGGAAAGCATCGAGTTGCGCAATCATCCCGGCCCCCTCCACCTGAATTTCCTCCCCCAACTTGCCCGCATCGGAACGTGCGATAACGTGGTTATTGCTAATCAAAACGGGCGAAGTGCGCATGTTCACATTGCAGCTCCCCTGCTGCATGTAGACCGCAGAACCTGCATAAAACGAAACGGTCCCATACCCCTTGCTGTTGACGTTCCAGCACTTGTCGCCGCCCATCGCGCCCTCAACGGCTTCATCCGCCCCTGGCTTGGGCGGATGAAGCGTGGGATCGCCCAGCGCGTGCGTAATGTCCGGGCTGATCCGCGCATTAATTGCAATCGAATGCTCGCAACCTTCAGCGTTCGACCGTAATGAAATAGCCGCAGGCAGATCCTTTGGAATATCTCGCCTGTATCGAACGGTGATGGTCTCGTTTGCTTCGAACTCGACGGCGATCAAGTTGCCATCTAGCTTTAGCTGATCCGTGATCGTATCGAGCGCTGCCTGTATTTCTTCACTTGTGAAGCGCTGTGTCATATCCCATCCTCATTACTAAAGTGGTTACCAAACAGCTTTCAGTGCGACAGAAGCGATAAATAAATGCAGTTGCCAGAACTGCTTATACTGGTGGTGGCCTTGCTTAGAGGATGCCGCTGAAAACGGGATCGATCATCTATTTTCTAAGCTAAGGGGCCCGCTTTAGCCGGTCCCTGCGAACGAGTGAGGCGCGTTGAGCGTCAGTTGGCCGTCGAGCGCAGATTTAACAATAGACGCAGCAGTATTTTTGGCCAGCCTCTGTTGACAGCGGCTTAGATTCGAATGATGCCAGTACCCGGCGTGCGGAGCTGTTCGAACCACCTGGAAACAGCGTCCCGCTCAACGGCGCGGATAGGGTAACCACGCGCTTCAATGGTTGTCTTCGCGCCTGGACTGAGGGTGGATGATGTGACGATTACGCCATACTCGGCCTGCTCCCATTGAACATCCGCAAGTAGACCCTTGATCACAACCTTTTCAACCTTTGCTTTCTGCCGTTTGCACTGAATGAGGCACAGAGGGGTTGCGCCTGGCCCCGAGTCTGATTTCCAGACGCGCACATCTACCCCATCATCATTGGCCCCTGGTCCGAGTTCAACCTTGAAGCCTTCACGCTGAAAGAATTCTGCAGTTAGCTCTTCGAATCGGCGCCAGTGCATTTCTGGAATGCGGTCTTTGTTGACTGACAGGTAGTCAATGAACCGCTGGTCGATAAAAGCACCTTCTTTCGCAATATGCTGGGCGCCCTGGAAGAGCTGGGCTAACGTCACTCGGTCACCCCAGACCTCGCCTTGCGATGTACTGATGATGCTCATGCGCAACGCCATATCCAGCACCTTAATCTGCTCCACTGCCATATCCAGGCCAGTGTGACCAAAGGCTTTAGCGCAGCGCTCAAGGTAAGGGGAAGGGTCGATACCTCCAGCACACTTCTGAGCTGCCTCCATCATTGATGGCATCATCTCTATCCAGAGAGTGCAGACCCTTTGATACAGTTCGAGCTGACCACTCTTCCGGTACTTGTGGTACCTCCAAGCGCCAGTATCATCGCCATCATACTCTTGCTCTGTGTAACCGACTCGATGCATCAGTCGGTAGGTAATGGACTCCACTTCCGTTGAGTGAAGTCGGATACCGTTCTGTTCAGACTGCCTGGCGATATCGGCGTACCCCTCCACACCGTTGAGGTGGTCATATAACTCCTCTAGGGTCAATGCTAGACCGACTTTGTAACCAGCCAAGTCCGCCAGGTACTCGTTGAGCTCTCCAGAGGAAAAGTTGATGGCCATAATGGTATCCGTAATTAATTGCTATGGCGGGCGGAAATTGGCAGTCAATTCCTGGCATGTAAGTGAGGGGGCTCATTTTGCATGCTCTTCTTGAATAGTGCGTCAGTGGTTTGCCAGATCAACTGGCACTTCATCCACGCTCAGAGTCAGAAATACAGGCCAGGTAGAGAGGTTCTTGATATCCCACACATAAAAGTTATTTCCAGGGACTCCCATAATCTGCGAGTGATCTTCGACCAAACGACACGCCTGCTCATCTGGACCGCAAACGTGGAAGGCGTATCGCGGTTGCCCAGTATCTAGATGATATGGGCCAGCCTGCCGGCGAAACCGGCCACCGGGGGGTAAAATTATTTGGCGCTCGCTCTCTTCACTGCTCACTGCTTTTTCTCATATCGTAACGGCGCTTTCTGCGCTATAGCAGCTACGCGCTTTTCCTTTGTGTGCACCTATCGAGAGTCGGTTCGCTGAATCGCCTCTCGACAGGTTAGGCAAACTGGGGCCAGCGTGGTTTGAGTTATTACGCGTCGACCGGGATGCCAACGCGCTCGCATTCGCCCTCATCCGGCAAGAATACAAACGCAATTTCGTTCCCGTACAGCTCCAGGCCCTCGACCTCCCCGGTAACCTGGTAACGGCGAGCTCGTACTTCGCCGCCATTTTCCGCACAGACCCCCTTGTCCTGCATGTCGATCAGTGTCAGTGAGCCGGGGGTTAGCGACCCACCTTCCTCGCGGTAGTGTCCTTTCATGATGCGAATTCGGGTATTCATCGTGCTCTCCATTTTCTTGTTGCCCTGAGCGGCGCGAAGAGCCGCAATTACAAGTGAACGTGAGCCGACAGGTACTGATAAGAGCGGGCTGATCTCGATCGTTCCGTTCGGTCTGGCCAAAGGCCGGGTGCTCAATGATTGCTCTCGGCCAAAAGCGGCCGATTGAAGCCGCAGCTATCGGGCTGTGGCTGGCTCAAGTATCATTTTGACGTATCACAACAAAAGGTCGGGAGGCCAGGGAATGGAAGAAGAGTTTTTGTTGAAGTTTCTTGAAATTGGAGCCATCGACCTCAAGGGCGATGACACAAAACTAGATAAGCTTCGATCCACGGCCAAAGACCTGGCTGCCATTCTTCGAAAATCACCCACCAAGACCGCTAGTTTCACGATGGTGGCGGCCGATCCCAACATTGCAGCTACGGACCCAACCGTGGAGGAGGCGATGGTGGCCCTCCGTAAGCAATGGGAGACCGTTGCCAATGCCTTCGCAGGGCGCCCAGTCAGTATCTTACGGGCCACCCTTCTTGATGCGATCGTGCAGGCGGCCCGTTCGGACGATGGGATTGCCGTCGCCTTTGTCAACACTGCACGCAATGCTCTGACTCACACCGAAACAGCCGACGAAGCTGATATTTGGCGCGAAGCTGTGAGCGAAATTGAGACGAAGGTCGATGCACGTGCCGAGGCAGAGTGGGCAACTCCGGAGATGATTACGGTCGACCCGTTGCAATACACACCGCCAGCCTCAGTGTCTATGGACTATGAGGCCCCTACTGTCGATCAGGATGAGCTACTGGCGAAAATCCATTCAGCTGCGGGCCCCTGGGGCCCCACTGATCCGAACAAGTATTCTCCGTCGAACAATCACCAAGCGTGGTCGCAGCAATTTGCAAACAAGATGAGTGTTGCCATTGCTGATGCTTTGGATGCTATGGCCGAGGAGCTTGCGCCAGCTCCTGTGGATATCTCAGGCCCAATGTCTACGCTGGCAAAGGCGGTCACCACTCACATTGATAAGGTATTAGCGAGCTTCAGTGGCGCCACGGCAGGCCTGCAGCGCCGCACGAATTTGCTTTGGTGGAAGGAAGCTCTGTACTCCCCGAGCGCTCATGCTAGCTACCTTGACCTTCCGCCTTTCGAGGCCTCTGCTTTGATGGCTCTCGACTTACATGAGCAGGTGCCAACCTACTCACCAGCGAGCGTATCGGCCTTTCTGCGGGAGGCCATCCGTTGCCTACCGGTTGAAGATGAAGGCGCTGCGAGCGGTGAGCGTGATCTCGCGAGCCTTGTGCGCGAAGCCAGGACAGCTACATTTATGCAACCTTTTCGCACGTTGGCTGCTAAATACGCGCCTGTACCTGTTGGCCGAGGCCCGCTGCTGTCGTTGATTGGACACCCGCAGGGTTCAGACGCAGTCGAACCAACCACCCTGCGTGCACTCTGTGGCGTGGATGCTTCTACCGTGATGACCCCGTCTGATTGGGGAACTTACCTATTCCGTGAGCTTCAGACAGCCCGCGCCACCAGCAACGGCCCAACCACTCGGGCAAAAAAGAAGTGAGACGCCCATGGACAGGTGCCCCCAACCAAACTGTTTCGCGGACGACAACACCACTTGTACTTTGGGCCACATCCGGCTTGACATGTGCCCCGAGTGGAAACGTGTCAGCAAAGGAGAGGTAACTGCCTCGCCTGGCGATGACCAGATGCTGCTCCCGTGGAGCGGCTTGGCAATGGGAGAGTCTGACCTCAACTTTGTTAGTGGTAAGGTCAAGCCCATCACTGTAGGTATCGTCGGTCCAGAAAGCGCAGGTAAGACGACCATTCTTGGTGCGTTCTATCTACTGCTTGGTCGAGGCGCGCTGACCACTGACGCAAATTTATTTAGCAACTCTTACACGCTTGCAGGTTGGGAGGCAGTTGCGACCTATCTACGCTGGAAACCGGGACAGCCTCCAAGCTTTCCGCCCCATACGCCAAGTGGGGCGGCTCGAGCACCAGGGATGCTTCACCTTGGCTTTCGTCGTGAGGACGGGTCGCTGCGCGACCTTCTTTTTGCCGACGCCCCAGGAGAGTGGTTTCAAAAATGGGCGGTCAATGAACAGGCAGTCGACGCTGAAGGGGCCCGTTGGATTGCCCGACATGCAGATGTCACGCTACTGATTGCTGATCGCCAGGCACTTGCTGGACCCAAGATGGGGGCCGCTCGAAACGATTTTCAACTGCTTGCTCAGCGTGCAGTGACTGAGGCCCGCGGACGGCGTCTGGCACTCGTCTGGACGAAGGGGGACGTAGACGTGGCGCCAGCCATGGAAGCGCAGATTAGAAAAGCGGTGGCCTCTGCGTCATCAAGCGTCCCAGAGTTCACAGTCAGCGTATCCCCCCGTGGTGAAGTCGATGCTGCAGAAGGCTTCCGCGAGCTATTTGGCTGGGTTCTTTGCACCAAACGAACGGGAGTTGATTTGCCCACGACAGAAGCGTCTGGTCACGACCCGTTTTTTCGATTTGATAGGAGATAGTTGGTGGCTGCTCAACACACTATCTTGTTGGTCGGCGAGTCAAACGTCGGTAAGACTCACTATGGAGCCCAGTTTTTGAAGCGGCTCATGGTCAGAGCATGTGCACTCAAGATGTCCGGCGCTCCGACTAATCTGGAGGCGTTTACTACAGCTCTCAGTTGCCTGACAGAGGGAAAATCGACCGACCACACGCCGGCCAGCACCTATGTCGAGAGCGTCTGGCCTATTACGGACGAGGCCGGTCGCCACGCCGAACTGGTTTGGCCTGACTACGGCGGCGAACAGGTTCGCAACCTTGTCACGCAGCGCCGGATTCCTGCCGCCTGGCGCGAACGTGTACTCGGGGCCACCGACTGGGTATTGCTCATCAGACTGCATTCGCTTCGGTCTGAAGACGACCTGTTCTCACGCCCGCTGCAGTCATTCGCTGCGGTGGAGTCCCAGGCAGAGGCGCCCGCATACGAGCTGTCAGACCAAGCAAGAACAGTGGAGCTTCTTCAAATGCTGCTCTATCTGGCGCAGTTCCACTTGGACCGGCCGCTTCGCAAACCTCGCTTGACGCTCCTTCTGAGTTGCTGGGATGAGCTTGAAACGACGGAGCTACCGGCTGACCTTCTGGCCTCTCGACTGCCGATGCTGTGGTCGTTCGTACGCAGCAATTGGGCGTCGCCTACTGTCATTGGCCTCTCGGCCCTCGAGCGCACACTCAGCAAGACGGATGCGGACCAAGAGTACGCAATCCGCGGCCCCGAAGAGTTCGGCTACGTAGTGCTACCCGACGGTGTGAAGAGCGCCGACATTACCCTGCCGATCCAACGCTTGATGATCGATGGAACCTGAGTGAATGCGAGTCGAACAGGCTGTCTATGGCGAGGTACCGGGTCGCGGTCACGGACTCAAAACATCAAGTACGAATGCGCCTATAGCCGCTGCCATTGCATCAAAGCTCGACCTGCCAGATGCAGTGCCTCTAGGTGTCCAGACTTGGTCGCCGTTCGTTCGCGGCTTCCCAATCGACGAGCACTACGTTCTTGCTCGCACGTTCCTGGATTCGAGCGCGTCGCGCGGCGGCATGGTGCTGACTCACGCGCTGATCATCAGCTTGGACGATATGTGCGAGGTTGGCAGCCTGGCCATGCTGTTTGGGCGGCTGGCACCCTCGGTTACGGATTGCCCCGGCTCGGTGGCAACGCTTGAGCTTGAGAATGTCGGCAGCAGCCACGAACCGGCTGCTGACCTGATCGGCGCGGCCAACGCGTTGACAGCCCAAGAGCTTGCTCCAGTTGTCCGACTGAGCGCCGGAGGATTTGAGCACCTCGTCGATTCGCTGTGGAGGAACCTCTGGCCAGCCTTCAGGCGAACTTTCGCGTTCCGGCTGAGCTTCGGTCCGAACGACATAGTAGAGCAACCCGTGCCGGCGCTCGTATGCACGCCCGAGCAGCTCCAAGCTCGCTGGACGAAGCACCGTATAATCAAGCCAGATGATCAAACCCCGGAATCTGACGCCGCAAGGGTTCTCTGCGGCCTGCGCGACCTGCAGCCAATCCTGGCTCTTGCTGCAGAGCTGGGCCTTGAAGTTCATACGCTCAAGGATCTGATTAAGCTCGAACGGCTATATACACTCCTCTCTGGTCGCGAGAGCTTCGATGACTTGCTGGCTGCCATACGTTTGATAGACGGTCTCTCAAGTCAGACGACTCTCGGCGTAAATATTAAGGATAAGATCATCGGGCGATTCACGGCCTTGATTTCAGTCGCAACCTGCAAGCAGTTGCTGCCAATGAGGAATTTGGCACTCCCGGTTTTTTCCAACACGCGGTCGCTATGGTCGGCCGTTGAGCTTCTCGTTAGCAACCTTGTATTCGCGCCAGTGGACGACAGCGACTTAATAGAGATGGCCGCTGCGTCGGCTGATGAGGATCTCGCATTGCCGTCTTGGCGCGCTGCAGTGACAGCAGGCTTATCGACTGCTGCTCGTCGAGACAACCCCGCCATTTCTCAAGCGATCTGGCGATGGGCTGAGGTTAGCCAAGCCGCGTTCGCCGCGGTCATAGACTCTGTACCGGCTGATGCAGCAGTTGAGCAACGGCTGGCGGAGGAAGTGCCTCGAAAACTCCACGTTACCAATCAGGCCGGCTTGCTCTCGCCGTTGCTGAAAAAGCGCTGGCTGATCGCGTACGGCGCCGCGTTAGCTTCGACTCTCTCTCCTCTCGATGCTACGGCTCAGCAGCTCAAGGTGGACAAGGATCCAGACCATAGCGCCGGTTTACGGTCAGCTCTTCGGTACGCAAGCCCTTTCCAGATGCTGGAGTGCGCACTCACGCATACGGACTTGCGCCTGGTCGAATTGTGCGCTGAGCTGGCGGCCACCCACCCTCAGATCCTGTCTAACATCCGCTGCGACGATATCACCGAGCAAAAGCTGTGGGGCGCTGCGCTCGGCAGGAGCCCCTCTCTGTGGAACGCACCAAGCAATGCCACCTGCGTGCGCGACAACGTTTTAGCTCAACTCGTCGAAGGGCGGTCCGTCGACACTGTCCTACTTGAGAGGTTGGCCCAGACTCCCTTGGCTGACCTTAGTGCCATCCCGGAGCGGGCGCTGCTTTGGCCGTCTCTGCCAGCTTCGCAG
Source organism: Pseudomonas sp. SJZ078 (assembly GCF_007828255.1). Taxonomy (NCBI): domain Bacteria; kingdom Pseudomonadati; phylum Pseudomonadota; class Gammaproteobacteria; order Pseudomonadales; family Pseudomonadaceae; genus Pseudomonas; species Pseudomonas sp. SJZ078. The sequence continues at coordinate 93,829 of NZ_VIUG01000026.1, forward strand.
CGTGAGCACTACCTACAGGCGACAGCAAACGGCTGGCTGAACGTCGCAGCGAAAGGCTCGGCGGTTACTCCCCCTGAAGCGTTGCTTGAGCGCGCAATCATGGCGAGTTCTAGCTTACAGTCCGTGCTTGAAAGGTCATCTGTGACGGTTGCTGCGCGTCTCTCAATCATCAGAGCCCTTCCGTCCTTCCTCGAAGAGATGTTCATCTCATGGCTGAGCAACCTTTTGAGGAACGTTCGCACTCTTTCTCATACGGATTCTGAGCAACTTGGAGCGTTTGTGGCGTCCCGACGTTGGGAGCGCGCAGCCAAAAATCTCTCGGACCGGTTTGCCGACCATCGTCCAGATCTCATGCCGGGGCTACGGTTGTGCGCAGACTTACTTAACTTTTATACGCGTTGGATGCTTGGAGTCTCGAAACCAAGCGCTGTCGAGAAGTGGAATGCATTCGAGAAAGAGGCCCGTGAACTCTATCCAAGCGGGCCAGACAGTGACGAGCTTTGGTCACGCGCTGGAGGCAAGAATTCCGACCTTCCAGGGCAGTCCCAAAACGGGGCAACACGTTGGCACACTGCATTGAATTCAATTCGTTACGGCGGCCGGCCGACTGCACGCGAGCTCCTTAAAGTGATGTGCCAGGACTTTCCTTTGAACGAGAAACTGCGCCTGTGTGTCAGTGACACTGACATCGTTGGTCGGCGTTGACACTCCATGGTTGAAACATGAACCCAACTAGCTATCCGCAAGGCCACGCCCTTCTTATCGGCGTGGCGAGCTATCAGCAAGTCTCCAGCCTGCCTGCTGCTATTCTGAACGACGTCAACGACATCGCAGCGACACTCTCATCGCCGCAGTACTGTGCCTATGCCCCCGCCAACGTGGTCACTCTATTAGAGGCGAGCGCTACTCGGGCAGCTGTGTTGAAGGGGCTAGACGAGCTGGCTGCCCGGGTGGGGCCTGATGACACGGCTTGCGTGTTCTTTTCCGGTCACGGTGCCGTCGTGGGCAGCCCTGGTAATGAGGACAGCGTGTTGGTGACAGTGGATAGCGATCTCGCTGACATTGAAAACACATCGATTAGCTCGAATGAGTTGGCCGCGGCCCTTGCGCAGATTAAGTCGAAGCGACTGCTGGTCTTCATCGACGCCTGTCATGCTGGGGGGGCTGCAATCTCGAAAAGATTGACTGATGGCAAAGGCCACGAGTTCAAGTCTGGCTATACCCAAAACACCTTCGCGAAGCTGGCAGCTGGGAGCGGACGTGCGCTGATGGCATCGTGTCGCGCTGACGAAGTGTCGGCCGTATTTGTCGGTGCGAGAAATAGCGTTTTCACTGCGGTACTGCTCGAAGGTTTGCGGGGAGCTGCCGACAAGGGTGCCAGCGGCTTCATCAAGGTCTTTGACCTGTTTAACTACGTATCCGAAGAGGTGCAGAAACTGATCCCTGACAACCAGCATCCAATTTTTAAAGCTGACAACCTTGAAGGGAACTTCGCTGTCGCGCTGAGCCAAGGCGGGAAGAAATCGCCGCACACGCCAACGATGCAAGAGGAGGCTCCGTGGTTGATGCTAGAAGAGATACTGGTCGAACTCTACCCTTTCGGACCGCGGGATCAAGAGGTGTGGAGCCGCGCTGGTGGTGACCTGTCCCGTCTCCAGTTTCACCCCACCGGTCAGGCCGCTTGGCATGCAGCGCTTCGCACTCTGAAACAGGGCGGCGGAGGCAGGAGTATCAACTTTTGCAGCTTGCTTAGTACAGTAAAGGAGGACTTTTCGAACCATCCTCAGTTGGCGGCGCTCAAGATGCTTTAAGCAGCCGTTAAAGCATTGCCAGGCTTACTAGAGGACAGCTGAAATGTAGTGGTTTCAGCTTAATTACCGACTTTCGGCAGCCGTTGATATTCGCAGAAAACGTCGAAATTTTGGGGGCGGCGTAGATCAGCCATTCAGTTACGACCTTTCAATAATTACTCTTGGCCAGTGAATGCAAGGAGACTGGATGGACAGTGTTTTGGCTGAAGCTCTGCCGGTATTGCAAGCCATAATGCCGGGTTTTGTTGTTACATTTATTTTCTATTGGCTTTCTGACGCGCCTAAGCCCGGTCAGTTTGAGCGAGTAATCCAAGCTTTGATGTCGACAGTAGTGATTCAGGTTGTTGTCGAGGTCATCCGGTGGCTAGCGCTTTTGGCAGGACAATTCCACAGCCTGGGTCAATGGACTGATGGTGTTGCGATGGGGTGGAGTGTCACGATTGCCGTCGGCTCTGGACTTCTGCTTGCCAAGTGGGCCAACAACGACGCTATTTACGCGATATGCCGAGACCTTCGATTGACCTCCCGATCAGCTGATGGGGAATGGCGTTTCGCACACCGTACGCAAAAAGATAGGGGTGTTACGCTGCAGCTTAAGGATGGAAGGAGGCTCGCGGGATACCCAAGGGCTTGGCCGACTGATCCCACAACTGGCCACTATTTGATTATTCAGCCGACGTGGATTGTTGATGGCTGCTATGAGCCGGCTGACAGGATTACTTCTATGCTAATTTCCGTAACTGATGTGGCTTGGACTGAGTTTCTAGATCAGCCGGAGGAAGAAGATGAGTCGTGATAGAGAGAGCATCGATGAGGTGCTAAGAAAAAGCATTAATGAGGGGTTGAACGTTAATCCGCTTATGCCGAGGAACGTTTTGCCGAAAACACCGCCCAAGTCGCCGCCGAAGCCTCCTACGAAACCTAGCGAGTCGTGACGTTAAAATAAGGGCTGCCCATGGGAGAGATGACGCACACCTCTCGGAAGAAGTCGCCTGCAAAGGCGGCTTCTCCAGTTATCCCCCCTATCATCAGGGTGCTGCTTACTCAGAAAATGAAGGCTCCTTGATCCTGGAACCCTATGGTTGGCGAAATTGCCCGGGCGATTCGCCCCTGTACTGTCCGGCGAACGGCTAGATCGATCCCCCCACGGTGGTCGTTCATGATCCAGGTGCCGTTCGCCCGTTCAAGCCAACCAATTGCAGTCGCCTCACCAGACTCGAACCCACCCGAATAGCGAATACGATCATCCTTTGGCCAGCATGCGACTTTGACGGTGAGCTCACCCATCCCGTTATCGTCCACCCAGGCCAGCGTCGGTACCCCCTCCGGCATCCATACATGGAAAAAGGTACCGGTCTTGGATCGGCCGGTTCGATTGTCGATGTCAGCGCCTGGCCAGAAGTTCTCCTTAGCGCCTAACCCGAACAGGCGTTGAGTGAGCCCGGAAATAATCGCTGCGGTTAACAGATTTCGCGCACACATTGCACGTTCTGAACGGTACATCGTGCCGATCCATTTATGCTTTGCAAAGCGAGAAAAGCCAGGCCACTCTCCGGTGTCCTCGTAGTCAAATTGGCGTAGTCGCTCTAGGAACTTCCCATCGTGAAATTCAAGCGCCGGAAAGGACGCGGGATCCTTTCCTGGCTCCCAGAGTGATGCCCGAAGAGATGCATTGGTTCTGAAGCCAGCAGAGGACGCGAGGGCTTCGGTGAGGTGCGACGACGATATATGGGGAAGAACAGCAGACAGGCGGGTTTTTACAGTACGGAGCGCGTTAGCGCACGGAGGCACGAAGAGCATAGAGCCTTCTCCCAATAAACGGGTCATGGCCACCGATTACACTTCGACCCTGACGGGGAAGACGTGAGGGTATTTACCGCAGCTTCGTTTCACCCGGTGGCAGGTGTGGTTGAGCCGACCTGCGAAAAGGATATTGCGACCTTTGGGTGTGAGCAAGCCTCATGATCATCCGGGCTGTACTGAGCGTGAAGAGGGCTGCTGGTCCTTTTTTAGCCCGGACGGAGCTCAAGACGGCTGACCAAAGATCGCAGTGACGCAGCGGGATGTTGCGTCAACCTTTGTTGGCGACATCGTTATACACCTGCAATATCCTGCGTAGCTTTGGGGCCCAAGCAGCTATTGGGCTTCGATGTGGTTTGCTTCAGGCGTGATAACGTCACAATGATTTTTTGACAGTAAAGGACTGATGTCGTGACCGACTCAAAGAAGTTGCGTAGCGCTGGGGATTTTCCGAATAAATCGGTAGTGGAGTACGCGACGGTTCGAGTCGAGATACCCCACCGTCTTATCCCGTCGAATCTTAGTAATCCCCACTATAGAGATGAGGACATCGTTGCCGGGCTCTATGCGAGCCCTACCGGTCGCCTCTCGTACAAGACGCTCTACCTGGATAGCGTCGAGCTAGCTGAGCGATTTGTAGCTTACCTCCGGCAGCTCTTTCAGAACCGACCCTATGCCAATGACTTCGCCCTCAAGATTGAAGTGATTACAACCACCCAGAAGGTCACTGCTACCAAAGGTAGGACCAAGCATTCTGCCGCAGTAGCTGAAACGCTCCAGAAAACTCAGTTCTGACGAAGTCGCCTGAACCGGACACAGCATAGATCGTATGGAGCGCCGTCGAGCAAGGGGCAAGCTAGGTAAACGGAGGGCCGCTATTTATGAGCCCTCCCAAGCTTTTCCTTAAGTGCTCAATGTAGGATTGAAGGCCAGCTTGCACGCTGTCTTCGGAGGCTGGGGCGGATACGCCGAACGCATTTGTGAGGGCCTTATCTACGCCGGCGTTGGCTCTAACAATGTGTTGGATGGCCGGTAGATCTAGGCGGGCAAATCCTTGTATCAGCGCTTCCAGAGTGATCAGCTTGTTGGTCAGCCAGGAGGTAAGCTGCATGGGATCCTGGGCTAGTAGGCTGGATAGCGCGCGCTTATCCCCTGTTAGTACCCTGCCGTTGTCATCGTCTGCCGCTGCAGCGAAAAGGAGGGCCTCTCCAGCATCGATTCCTGGCGCAGCGTTGAAGATCTCTAACGTATTGAGATCAACCACGCTAGGCGACAACTTCGTAGCGCTATCAAGAAAATGCTCAACCTGAAGAGCCACTTCCTCGGTTCCACAGAGTTCCAAGCGACTGCGCCTAGGTAGGAGCTTGTATTTGGCAGAGTCCAGAACAATTAATTGGACGTGCTCGCCCTGGTCGCTAAATAGCTCGGGCAGGCGCTCGAGGATCCCGTACTGGGCAAGGGGGATGCGGCGGAAATCTTGGACTACCTGGAGGTAGTTCATGTATTCATACGAAGACCGTATCCGAGCGGTCAAGCTCTACATCAAACTGGGCAAGCGAACCGGGGCAACTATTCGTCAGTTGGGCTACCCGACGAAGAACTCTTTGAAGAGCTGGCACGCAGAGTATGAGCGATGCCTCGACCTACCGCGTGGCTACGAGAACTCGAAGTCGAAGTACTCACTGGCCCAAAGGGAAAAGGCTGTCGGGCACTATCTCGAATACGGTCGCAACATCGCCGCTACCATCAAGGCGTTGGGCTACCCCGCGCGGGATTCGTTGCGTGCCTGGATTTACGAAATGCACCCCGAGTTGCATACGCGTATTGTCGGTCGATCAGACGGTTTAGCCCGGCCGCCAGCGGTGAAGCAGGCAGCGGTCATCGCGCTGTGCACGCGAAAAGAAAGTGCGAAAGCCCTGGCTCAAAAGCTGGGCGTGTGCAGGCC
>NZ_VIUG01000027.1:0-91121 GCF_007828255.1 Pseudomonas sp. SJZ078
GCCCAGTTTGATGTAGAGCTTGACCGCTCGGATACGGTCTTCGTATGAATACATGAACTACCTCCAGGTAGTCCAAGATTTCCGCCGCATCCCCCATCCGGAGCCACAAGCTGATCATCAATGACAGCAAGGCCAAAATCCACACGGTGAGCGGTACTGCGTTTCTGGTAACACCCGGTATCTTTCAACGATATGTCCAGGAGTTTCCTGGCATTGCCAATGGTGCTACTCAAGAGATTGAAGAATGGCGTTGGGTGCAGAAGCAATTCGAAAGTTTAAAAATACATAAAAAACGCGATAACGGACTAAATATTTGGAGCTGTAAAATCCAAGGACCTAGAAAAACCTCAAAACTTAAAGGTTATTTGATAGAAGACACAAAAATAATTTTTGATGAGCACCCTAGCGACAACTCATATCTGTCATTTGAATATGACTAGCACCCCACATCACCATCACACCACGCAGTAAAAAGATGTACTTTCCCTACACCACTGGACCGTCCCTGAGAACGACGTGGATAATCATATCTAACGGAAACGCCACGATGTTCAGCTGCAAATAAAGCGGATGCGATTGCTGCAGGCTTAGTGCCAAGCGGAGCAACTTCAAATGAAGAGCTATAATCCCTAGCCTTATAAAGCATCAACAATACCTCATAGCATGAGTATGGATTATTAGCGCCTGCATAAAGAATCTCTTCGACCTGCTGATCCAACAGGATTGACGCATTTTCCATCAAGGAATGAGTTTCCCATTCCGTTTTAAATGGCGGAATACCAAAAACAACATTAAACCGTTTCAAAACCTCAGGCTCTGAATCAGCGATTAAATTCCGCAAACGTGCACCTTCAAAACCGACAAATACAGTGACACTCCCCACACTATTAGGCATCTTCTGTGAAACAACTGACCTCCACCCGAAGCGCAGGATCGGTAGCGATTGTAGCAGCGAACGCAATCGCTCCGGCAACAGGTTGGCTGGAATGGGGAATGCCGCGAGGTAGTCGATCATCTGTACGCGTCCTTGCTATGTCGAAGCCAACTCGATCGTTTCGCCAAGGTTCAACCAAAGCCAGAAGTGGAAATTGGTGTAAGTCAATGTGCTTGAGCTCAAGTTGATCAGCCGTCAGGAGCTGCTCACTCCACCCAGCATATTAACGATATCGCCGTGTATTCAGGTAGCTGCGAATACTTCTCTACCCAATCTTGTATTGAGCGATTCCAATGCCCTTGCTACCCACCAGGCGCTGCCTGCCGTTGGTGGGCAGCCAGAGCTGGCGCAAAGCAGTGCCAAAGCTATCGCTAGCTCACAGCTACCTAGATCCAGGATATTCGTGGGAGTAAATGTGGGAGTATTCTTTCAGGCATGAAAAAGCCCAATCTTTTCGGATTGGGCTAAGTCATTGAAAAATATGGTCGGGACGGAGTGATTCGAACACTCGACCCCTAGCACCCCATGCTAGTGCGCTACCGGACTGCGCTACGCCCCGACTAGGCGTGAATCATGTTCCGCTTCTCAGCGGAACGCTCAGGAATATAACGCAAGCTTTTGAAAACTGGAAGTATTTAAAAGCAGAATTTTATTTCTTGAGCACCACCAGCACATCTTCAAGCTCGGCGATCATCTGGCGGATCATCTGTTTGTACTGGGTGGTATCGTCTTTGGCTTCGTCACCGGAGAGGCGCAGGCGTGCGCCGCCGATGGTGAAGCCCTGGTCGTACAGCAGCGCCCGGATCTGCCGGATCATCAACACGTCTTGTCGTTGATAGTACCGGCGGTTTCCGCGGCGCTTGACCGGGTTGAGTTGAGGAAACTCCTGCTCCCAATAGCGCAGCACGTGTGGTTTTACCGCACACAGCTCGCTGACTTCACCAATGGTGAAGTAGCGTTTGCCCGGGATGACGGGTAGCTCGTCGTTATGACTTGGTTCCAGCATAAGCCTCAACTCGGGCCTTCAACTTCTGCCCTGGACGAAAGGTGACCACACGGCGAGCCGTGATCGGGATTTCTTCTCCCGTTTTCGGATTGCGGCCAGGCCGCTGGCGTTTGTCCCGAAGGTCAAAATTGCCGAAACCGGACAATTTGACCTGCTCGTTGTCTTCGAGAGCGTGCCTGATTTCTTCGAAAAACAGTTCGACCAGTTCTTTGGCCTCCCGTTTATTCAGGCCCAGCTCCTCGTATAGACGTTCCGCCATCTCAGCTTTCGTCAGAGCCCCCATACGTCACTTCCTTAACGTGGCGTTCAACCTGTTTTCGAGCGAGGTGAGGATATTCTGCGTTGCGGTATTCACCTCATCGTCATTAAGAGTGCGCGATGGATGCTGCCAGGTCAAGCCGACTGCAAGGCTTTTTCTATGCGGATCAATGCCTTTACCCTGATACACGTCAAATAGCCTGAGGTCCGTCAGCCACTCGCCTGCATTTTCACGGATTACGTCCAGCACGGCGCTCGAGGCAACGTCGCGGTCAGCCAGCAACGCCAGGTCACGGCGCACTTCAGGAAAGCGCGATAACTCCTGGAATTTCGGCATTTTCCCCTGCGCCACTTCGGCCAGAACCAGCTCGAAAACGAAGACTGGACGATCGAGGCCCAAGGTTTTCGACAATTCCGGGTGGATGGCACCGACATAGCCGACTTCACGCCCGTCTCGCTCGATGCGCGCAGTTTGCCCAGGGTGCAGGGCTGGATGTTTGCCCGGCACGAAGGTGAATGCATCCAGCGCACCGGCGAAGCCGAGTACCGCCTCCACGTCAGCCTTGACGTCGAAGAAGTCGACGACGTCGCGACCCTGCGCCCAGCCTTCCGGCAGGCGGCTGCCGCAGACGACACCGGCGAGCATCGGCTCTTGCTTCAAGCCGTCCAACTGGCCGACGAAGCGCAGGCCGCTTTCGAACAGGCGCACGCGGTCCTGCTGACGGTTCAGGTTGTGCTGCAGCGACTTGACCAGACCAGGCCACAAGGACGAACGCATGGCCGCCATGTCGTTGGAGATCGGATTGGCCAGCAACAGCGGCTCGACGCCTGGGTTGAACAGTTCGAACTGGCGTGGATCGATGAAGCTGTAGGTGATCGCTTCCTGATACCCACGGGCCACCAGCAGGCGGCGCAGTTCCGGCAGGTCGCTGCGGGCTTCAGCCTTGGCTTGTGGGGCCAGGCGAGCCTGCGGGTAGCGAACCGGCAGACGGTTGTAGCCGTACAGGCGGGCCAGCTCTTCGATCAGGTCGACTTCCAGGCTGATGTCGAAACGATGACTTGGCACTTCGACGCGCCACTGCCCTGCTCCATCGGCACGGATGTTCAAACCCAAGGCGCTGAGCAGACGCTCGACTTCGGCCGCGTCCATGTCCATGCCCAGCATCTGGGAAATACGCTGGGCACGCAGGGTGACCGGTGCGATCTTGGGCAGGTGCTGTTCGTTGACGGTTTCGATGATCGGCCCGGCTTCGCCGCCAGTGATTTCCAGCAGCAGGCCGGTGGCGCGCTCCATGGCTTCACGGGCCAGTTGCCAGTCCACGCCACGCTCGTAGCGGTGCGAGGCATCGGTGTGCAGGCCGTAGGAACGGGCCTTGCCAGCGACGGCGATCTGATCAAAGAACGCGCTTTCGAGGAATACGTCGCGAGTCGACACGGAAACGCCGCTGTGCTCGCCGCCCATCACACCGGCAATGGCCAGGGCGCGGGAGTGGTCGGCGATCACCAGGGTATCGCTGCGCAGGGTGACTTCCTGGCCGTCGAGCAGAACCAGCTTCTCGCCTTCCTCGGCCATGCGCACGCGGATGCCGCCATTGATTTCGGCGAGATCGAACGCGTGCAGGGGCTGACCCAGTTCCAGCATCACGTAGTTGGTAATGTCGACGGCAGCGTCGATGCTGCGCACGTCGGCACGACGCAGGCGCTCGACCATCCACAACGGCGTCGGCTTCGACAGGTCGACATTACGGATCACACGGCCCAGATAACGCGGGCACGCTGTCGGGGCCAGGACCTCGACCGAACGCACTTCGTCATGCATTGCCGGAACCGGCGCGACCGTCGGGCGAGCCACCGGAGTGTCGTACAAGGCGCCCACTTCACGGGCCAGACCGGCCAGGGACAGGCAGTCACCACGGTTCGGCGTCAGGTCGACCTCGATGCTGGCATCGTCCAGGTCCAGGTATTCACGAATGTCCTGTCCCACTGGCGCATCGGCCGGGAGTTCCATCAGACCATCGTTGCCTTCGCCGATCTGCAATTCGGCCTGGGAGCACAACATGCCGTTGGATTCGACGCCACGCAGCTTGGCCTTCTTGATCTTGAAGTCGCCCGGCAGCTCGGCGCCGATCATCGCGAACGGGATCTTCAGGCCCGGGCGCACGTTTGGCGCGCCACAGACCACCTGAAAGGTTTCCCCGCCATTGCTGACCTGGCAAACCCGCAATTTGTCCGCGTCCGGGTGTTGTTCGGTGCTCAGCACCTCGCCCACCACCACACCGCTGAATTCACCGGCGGCCGGCGTCACGCTATCGACCTCAAGACCAGCCATAGACAGACGAGCAACCAGCTCGTCCCGGCTTACCTGCGGACTGACCCAGCCGCGCAGCCATTGTTCACTGAATTTCATCCTGTTCTCCTAATAAGTTCGTGACGGCTAGCGAAATTGCGCAAGGAACCGCAAGTCGTTGTCGAAGAACAGGCGCAAGTCATTCACACCGTAACGCAGCATGGCCAGGCGCTCGACGCCCATGCCGAAAGCAAATCCCGAAAACTCTTCCGGATCGATCCCGGACATGCGCAGCACGTTCGGGTGAACCATGCCGCAGCCCATGACTTCCAGCCAGCCAGTCTGCTTGCAGACCCGGCAGCCCTTGCCGCTGCACATCACGCATTCCATGTCGACTTCAGCCGATGGCTCGGTGAATGGAAAGTACGAGGGGCGGAAACGCACCGCCAGTTCTTTCTCGAAGAACACCCGCAGGAACTCTTCGATGGTGCCTTTGAGGTCGGCGAAATTGATGTCGCGATCGACCAGCAGGCCTTCGACCTGGTGGAACATCGGTGAGTGGGTGATATCCGAGTCGCTACGGTACACACGGCCTGGGCAGACGATGCGGATCGGCGGCTTTTTCGATTCCATGGTGCGGACCTGTACCGGCGAGGTATGGGTGCGCAGCAGCATGTTAGCGTTGAAATAGAAGGTATCGTGCATCGACCGGGCCGGGTGGTGGCCTGGGATGTTGAGCGCTTCGAAGTTGTGGTAGTCGTCTTCGACCTCAGGGCCCTCGGCGATGCCGTAGCCGATGCGGGTAAAGAACTGTTCGACGCGTTCCAGGGTCCGGGTCACCGGGTGCAGGCCACCGGAGGTCTGGCCACGGCCAGGCAGGGTCACGTCGATGGACTCGGCGGCGAGCTTGGCGGCCAGGTCCGCCTCCTCGAACAACGCCTTGCGCGCATTGAGGACTTCTGTGACACGTTCCTTGGCGACGTTGATCAGCGCACCGACTTGCGGACGCTCTTCGGCCGGCAGGTTCCCCAGGGTCTTCATCACCTGGGTCAACTCGCCCTTCTTGCCAAGGTAGTGAACCCGGATTTGCTCCAGGGCATTGATATCTTCAGCGCTTTGCACAGCCTCTAGTGCTTGAGAGACCAGCGCATCCAGGTTTTCCATGTACAGACTCCAGATACGAAATAGGGGAAGAGCTTTTAAGGCTCTTCCCCTATTCATGACGTTTAACACCCGGGCCCACAGAGGTGGACCCCGGTGACTGCCGGGGGTACTTAGGCCAAAGTGGCTTTAGCTTTCTCGACAATCGCAGCAAACGCTGCTTTTTCGTTCACTGCCAGATCAGCCAGAACCTTACGGTCGATCTCGATGGACGCCTTTTTCAGGCCAGCGATCAAACGGCTGTAGGACAGACCGTTGGTACGAGCACCAGCATTGATACGAGCGATCCACAGAGCGCGGAACTGACGTTTTTTCTGACGACGGTCACGGTAGGCGTATTGGCCTGCCTTGATTACGGCTTGCTTGGCAACACGGAATACGCGGGAACGCGCACCGTAGTAGCCTTTAGCAAGTTTCATAATTTTCTTGTGACGCTTACGGGCAATGACGCCACGCTTTACACGAGCCATGAGTTACTTCCTCTATTCTTGATCCAAAAATTAACGAAGGCGCAGCATGCGCTCGACTTTTGCCACGTCAGACGGATGCAGCAAGCTGCTACCGCGCAGTTGACGCTTACGCTTGGTCGACATTTTGGTCAGGATGTGGCTCTTGAAAGCGTGCTTGTGCTTGATGCCGTTAGCAGTTTTCAGAAACCGCTTGGCAGCACCACTTTTGGTTTTCATCTTTGGCATGTTCGGATACTCCGCATTCAGTTGATAAACATAATCGCAAGGCCTGCCGTGCCCTGGTGATTACTTCTTCTTTTTCGGGGCGATGACCATGATCAGCTGGCGTCCTTCCATCTTAGGATGCTGTTCGACCGAACCGTACTCGAGCAGGTCTTGTTCAACCCGCTTGAGGAGTTCCATCCCCAGCTCCTGGTGGGCCATCTCACGGCCGCGGAATCGCAAGGATACCTTGGCCCTGTCCCCGTCACTCAGGAAACGTACCAGGTTGCGCAGTTTTACCTGGTAATCCCCTTCCTCCGTCCCTGGACGAAACTTGATTTCTTTTACCTGAATCTGCTTCTGGTTTTTCTTCGCCGCGGCAATCTGCTTCTTCTTCTCGAAGATCGACTTGCCGTAGTCCATCACCCGGCAAACGGGTGGGACTGCGTCCGCGGAAATTTCCACCAGATCAAGCTTGGCTTCTTCAGCAATACGAAGCGCTTCATCAATCGAGACGATGCCAATCTGCTCGCCGTCAGCGCCAATTAACCGAACCTCGCGTGCCGAGATATTCTCGTTGATCGGGGCCTTCGGTGCAGCTCGTTTATCTTGTCTCATTTCACGCTTAATAATAATTACTCCGAATCTGGGCGACCACGCCGGGAAACCGCTTGCGCGAGGAACTCGGCGAATTCGGCGACGGGCATCGAGCCCAGGTCAGCACCTTCACGAGTACGCACAGCGACAGTCTGCATCTCGACTTCCCGATCTCCAATAACCAGAAGATAGGGAACCTTGAGCAAGGTATGCTCGCGGATTTTAAAGCCGATCTTTTCATTTCTCAAGTCAGACTTGGCACGAAATCCGCTTTGGTTGAGAGTTTTTTCGACCTCGGCGGCAAAATCTGCCTGTTTATCAGTGATATTCATGATCACTGCCTGGGTCGGCGCCAGCCACGCAGGGAACGCGCCCTCGTAGTGTTCGATCAGGATGCCGACGAACCGCTCGAAGGAACCGAGGATCGCGCGGTGAAGCATGACCGGGTGCTTGCGGCTGTTGTCTTCGGACACGTATTCGGCGCCCAGACGGATCGGCAGGTTGAAATCGAGCTGCAGGGTACCACACTGCCAGACACGACCCAGGCAATCTTTCAGCGAGAACTCGATCTTCGGACCGTAGAAGGCACCCTCGCCCGGCTGCAGGTCATACGCAAGGCCCGCGCTATCGAGGGCGGCCGCCAGTGCGGCTTCGGCGCGATCCCACAGCTCGTCGGAGCCAACGCGCTTTTCCGGACGAGTGGACAGCTTCATCTCGACTTCGGTGAAGCCGAAGTCCCGGTAGACGTCCATGGTCAGCTTGATGAACGCAGCCGATTCGGCCTGCATCTGCTCTTCGGTGCAGAAGATGTGAGCATCGTCCTGGGTAAACGCGCGCACGCGCATGATGCCGTGCAGCGCCCCCGACGGCTCGTTACGGTGGCATGCACCAAACTCGGCCAGACGCATCGGCAGCTCGCGGTAGCTTTTCAGGCCCTGGTTGAACACCTGCACGTGGCATGGGCAGTTCATCGGCTTGATGGCGTAGTCGCGGTTTTCCGACTGGGTGGTGAACATGTTGTCGGCGTAGTTGGCCCAGTGCCCGGATTTCTCCCACAGACTGCGGTCCACCACTTGCGGCGTCTTGATTTCCAGATAGCCGTTTTCACGCTGGACCTGACGCATGTACTGCTCGAGCACCTGGTACATCGTCCAGCCGTTCGGGTGCCAGAACACCATGCCCGGCGATTCTTCCTGGGTATGGAACAGGCCCAGGCGCTTGCCGATCTTGCGGTGATCGCGCTTCTCGGCTTCCTCGATGCGCTGGATGTAGGCCGCCAGCTGCTTCTTGTCCGCCCAGGCAGTGCCGTAGACGCGCTGCAACTGCTCGTTCTTCGCATCGCCGCGCCAGTAGGCACCGGACAGTTTGGTCAGCTTGAAAGACTTCAGGAAATGGGTGTTCGGCACGTGCGGACCGCGGCACATGTCGACGTATTCTTCGTGGTAGTACAGGCCCATGGCCTGCTCGTCCGGCATATCTTCCACCAGACGCAGCTTGTAATCCTCGCCACGGGCCTTGAAGACTTCGATGACTTCGGCGCGCGGGGTGACTTTCTTGATGACGTCGTAGTCCTTCTCGATCAGCTGTTGCATACGCTGTTCGATGGCAGCCATGTCGTCCGGGGTAAAAGGACGCTCGAAGGCGATGTCGTAATAGAAGCCTTCGTCGATGACCGGCCCGATGACCATCTTCGCGCTCGGGTACAACTGCTTGACCGCATGGCCGACCAGGTGCGCGCAGGAGTGGCGAATGATCTCCAGTCCCTCTTCATCCTTGGGGGTGATGATTTGCAGCGTGGCGTCGCTGTCGATGACATCGCTGGCATCTACCAGTTTGCCGTTGACCTTGCCGGCCAGGGTGGCCTTGGCCAGGCCTGCACCGATGGATGCGGCGACCTCGGCTACGGATACCGGATGATCGAATGAACGTTGACTGCCGTCGGGAAGAGTAATAGTTGGCATGGCGCCTCCTCTCCTAGTGGTGACCCCTACCAAAGGTCACGTGGGTTGGGATGAGCCAGTACAAGATCCAGTCCAGGCCATTCAATCATGAACGCCTGCCTTACAGCGGCAGGAGCCTCGCGGCCAACCGGGAAACCGAACCAGAGTGACTGGGATTCAAATCAGGGTTATTCGAACATTTGCCGCTGCCGGGACCTGTCGTCATCCGGTGCCTGAAAATACCCGAGCCCGGCATGCTAGCACAGATGAACGGTCATCGCCGTGCTCTAATTGCAACCTGAACAAGCGTAAACCCCTGGTTTTTATGCCAGAGTGCTGAACTGAAACGCCCCGCAATACCTCTGATAACAAGACATCGACCCAAAGGAGCATCCCAGCATGCGTCTGAACACGTTACTGGCAGCAGTCGCCCCCTTCGCCCTGCTGCTCCCTCTGACCGCCCACGCCGACTGGCCAAAAGGCGAGCGTGAGAAATACATGGCCCAGTGCACTCAGGCGGCCACACCGCAGATCGGCGCGGCGGCGGCCAAATCCCACTGCGCCTGTGGCGCCGATGCGATCAAATCCTACCCGGCCGCCGACATCCAGGCCCTGATGGACAACAAAGCGCCCGTGGAACTGCAGCAAAAGGCGCTCGGACAGATCGCCAAATGCAAGGCCGCCCCTTCGAAGAAAAAATGAGCGGACAGGCTTTTCAAGACTGGCTTGAGCCCATGAAAAACCCCGAATTTGCCTTTTTTCAGACGAATTTTGCAGGTTTTACAGCTTTTTTTATCGCCTTTACTTTCCGCCAAAACCCTTTAAAACCGGGGCTTACAGCAGGATGAGGCGGTAAAGAAAAGACGACTGTTCGGCAAACAGCACGTCCGGGGGGCTCCCAAATCGAACATTTCGACTATGATACCCAGGTGTGCCCAGTTGGCCTGAGCAGCACAGCACTACTGAAAATATATGTTTCTTGGAGATACACCATGTCTAATCGCCAAACCGGCACCGTTAAATGGTTCAACGATGAAAAAGGCTTCGGCTTCATCACTCCTCAAGGTGGCGGTGACGACCTGTTCGTACACTTCAAAGCTATCGAAAGCGACGGTTTCAAAAGCCTGAAAGAAGGCCAAACCGTTTCCTTCGTGGCTGAGAAAGGCCAAAAGGGTATGCAAGCTGCACAAGTTCGCCCAGAGTAATTTCTTGGCGCGCTAAAAAACCCCGTCCATGTGACGGGGTTTTTTATGGGCGGTTGAAAACTGCGACTCAGCCGCAGTTCACCCGATTGACCACCAGATTGGCGTCGGTATTGAGATTCAGGCGATCGGAGCGATACTCAAGCGTCACCATGTCGTTGGGCTTGAGGATCCGGGCAATCTGCGCGCCGGAACGGGTGCGGGCCTGTTCCAGCAGTTGCGGCGAGGCCTGTTTGCCGATGGCAAACTCGGCGGCCTTCGCTTCGCAGCGGTCGTAATGGGTCTGGGCGGCAACCGGATCAGGGGACGATTCAGCGCTGCTGCAACCGTGCAAGAACCCGGCGGCCAGCAAAATACTCAATGACGCGAGCTTCCAAGGCATGAAGCCTCCTTTCGTTGATCAATAAACAGAGAGCGTGCGACAACCCAAACGAAGCTTGGTTTCCGTAGAAGGGCCACCGCCCCGCTCTTCCACCTTGAAAACCGCCAGTTTGCCTGAGCCCAGCACCGCCAGTCAGACATGAATCGTGACTGAATATGTTCAGCGTTCAATAAACATCAATGTAGTCGAAGGGCGGATTCGGCCAATTGTCTTTCAGGGCGTTGTAGATCTGCATCACCCAGACCTCATCACTGGCAGCGACTCGTCCGACATAACCCGAGCCCTTTGCCCACGTCTCAAGTCGAAACAGCAAGCCATTGATGTCGGCTCCCCCCACCACGCCCGAAGACAGATAGGCGATACCACCCTTGGTCACGCGTAATTGGGTGTGCTCGTCATCGCTGGCCGATGCCAGCAACTGGCGAACGGCGTCGAGGGTCAGCCCGTCAGGCGCATTCAAATCGATCTGCACGGCAGGGGTTCCTTGAACAATCAAAGAAGCAAGTGTCGCACAGCCCTCCCCCGATGCCTAAGTCGCAGTGCCAAACCCTGGGCAAAAGTGGTTAACTCAGCCTAGGCTCTGTACGAAAAGCCTTGATACTCGTTCATGCTGTGTTGAAAACAGCCTCGCAATGCTCATGTACTCCAGTCCACTGCGCTTGCTCGGCTGTTTCGCCTTGCCTGACCTTCGTCTCAAGGCTTCTCGTACAGAGCCTACAGACCTCTCAACCCGCGAGCCCTGCCATGAGCATCATCAGCATCGAAGCCACCATCAATGCCAAATGGTCGGAGGGCCACAGCTCCTACAGCCCTGGCAGCCCCGAGGAACTGGCGATCATCGGTATAGAGCTGTTGGTGAAGGAATTGGGCACGGAGGTGGCCCGAAACTTCATCCAGCAGGCATTCGAACGCTACCCGAGTGTCATCGAAGCTGCCGATTGAGGCTACAGCAGGAGCCTGGCTTGCTCGCGATGGCGGTGGGTCAGCTTGATTGATGTCGCCAAGCAGTCCGCTATCGCGAGCAGGCTCGCTTCCACAGGTCTTGCGTTGCGAAGGCAGCTTACTTGAGACGTGCCAGACGCTCGGTCAGCAGGTCGAAGAAACCCTGGGCATCGCCGTTTTCCACCCAGAATGCATTCTTGGGTGCCTTCAGGCCGTCGTACCAGTCCACGATGGTCTGCCCGAAGGTCGGCCCCTCGCGGCTGTCCACCACGACGTTGACCGAACGACCGGTGAACAGCTGCGGCTTGAGCAGGTAGGCAATCACTGTCGCGTCATGCACCGGCCCGCCCGACATGCCGTAGTGCTCCATATCGCCCTTGACGTACTCGTTGAGGATATCGCCGACCAGCTTGCTGGCATTGTTGTTCACGGCCGCGATCTGCTTGAGGCGAGCTTCGCTGGTGAGGATCTTGTGGGTCACGTCCAGCGGCAGGTAGGTCAGCTTCACACCGCTCTTGGCGACTACCTCCGCCGCCTGTGGGTCGGCGAACAGATTGAATTCAGCCACCGGCGTGATATTCCCGCCATTGAAGTGCGCACCGCCCATGATCACCACTTCCTTGATGCCCTGGACGATGTCCGGCTCCTGGATCAGCGCCAGGGCCAGGTTGGTCTGCGGACCAAGCATGGCAATGGTGATGCTGTGGGGCTTGGCCGCCTTGAGGGTCTCGATCAGGTAGTTGACGGCGTTGCCCTTGGCCAGGCCCTTTTTCGGCTCATGGACGGTGACACCCGACAGGCCTTCCTTGCCATGGATGTTTTCCGCATAGATCGGCGTACGCATCATCGGCTTCGGCGCGCCGGCGTACACCGGCACATCCTCGCGCCCTGCCCATTCCCGGGCCAGGCGAGCGTTGCGGGAGGTCTTGTCCAGGCGCACGTTGCCGGCGACGGTGGTCAGCGCGCGGATCTGCAGTTCTTCAGGAGATGCCAGGGCGAACAACAAGGCGACCACATCGTCGGCCCCGGGATCGGTGTCGATGATCAGATCGATTTTTTCCGCCGCCTGGGCGCTCGTAGCGGTGATCAGTGACAACAGCAACAGACTCCGGAACAGTTGATGCATTTTCTGAGCATAGCGGTGCATGGTGCACTCCTTGTGCGGGGGTTTAGAAGGTTACTCCAGCAATCAGCACAACGTTGCAGTACGGAGAGCATTCTCCTGTGCGAATAATCGCTCGAGCTTGTCGGCTGAGGACCTTGAATTGCTCATGACTGACCAACTCACGCGCCCCCATTGCACCTTCGGCCTGCAACGACTCAAGCGTCGACAGGGCCGCTGGCTGTTTATCGAATATTTCAGTGGCCAGCACATGGCGTTCCACCTGCATTTCAGTGAGCACCACTTTCAGGGTACTGACGAAATCGGGAATGCCGTGGGTCAGGGCCAGGTCGATCAACTCGACGCCAGGAGGGACCGGTAGCCCGGCGTCACCAATGACCACCTTATCGCCATGACCGAGGGAGGCGATCAGCCGTGAAAGGGCCACATTCAACAAGGGTGTCTTTTTCATGGTTTGAAAGCCTGTACTTCCAGCAATGTGGGGATGGAGGGCTGGGCCCCGACGCGGGTGACCGACAGCGCCGCGGCGACCTGACCGAAACGAATCGCGTCGACTTCGCTTTTTCCATTGGCGAGGGCAGCCGCGAAACCACCGACAAAGGTATCCCCCGCCGCCGTGGTGTCCACAGCCTTGACCCGCGGCGCCGGGAAGTGTTCGAAACTCGAGCCGTTGGCGAACATCAGCCCCTGGGCGCCCAGCGTCACGACCACCTTGCCGGCACCGGCGGCGATCAATTGCGCCGCGGCCGCTTCGGCGGTTTCCAGGGAATCCACCGCCAAGCCGCTCAGCATGGCGGCCTCGCTCTCGTTGGGAATCAGGTAGTCGACACACGCGTACCAGTCGGCCGGCAGCGCACGGGAAGCCGGTGCCGGATTGAGAATGACGATCTTGCCCAGCTCGCGGCCGCGCTTGAGCGCATGGCCGACCGTGGCGTCGGGCACTTCAAGCTGGCAGATGATGACATCGGCGTCTTGCAGCGCCTTGTCGAAACCGTCCAGTACCTCGGGCGTGAGCGCACCATTGGCACCGGCGACGATGACAATCGCATTCTGGCTGTTGTCATCGACCACGATCAGCGCCACGCCGCTGGCCCCCTCCACGACACTGACGGCTTGGCAATCGATGCCTTCGGCCAGCAGCGCGCCTCGCAATGCCTGGCCATAGGCATCGCTGCCCACACAACCGACCATGGAGACCCGAGCCCCCAGGCGCGCCGCAGCCACCGCCTGGTTGGCACCCTTGCCCCCGGCAATCGTGGAGAACGACTCGCCGATCAGCGTTTCACCGCCCCGGGGCAAACGCGGCGCGCGGGTCACCAGGTCCATGTTCAGGCTGCCTATTACCACTACTTTTGCAGACATACGTCACTACTCATCCATTCGGTTCAGCGGTACTGGGCGAATGCGCCGGACAGTGGCGCGGTCGACTCCCGCAAGACAATGCTGGGCGTCACGATCCGTTGATCGGTGACCAGCCCGGGCGTGGCGATCCGCCGCAACAAAACTTCCGCCGCCATCTCGCCAAGTTGCAGAATCGATTGCCCCACCGTGGTCAGCGCCGGGTAGACATAACGACTCATCTGGATGTCGTCGAAACCGATGACCGACAGCTCGCTGGGCACCCGCACGTTGCGCTCGGCGGCGGCTCGCAGCACACCGATGCCGATCATGTCGTTGGCCGCAAAGATCGCACTGGGTGGCTGCTGTTCAAGCAATTCGGCTGCGGCGCGGTAGCCGCCGGTGCTGGTGAAATCGCTTTCGAGCTTACGCTCGACGGGCAACTCGATCCCCGCCTCTTTCAACGCGCGGCAGTAACCGGCCAGGCGCATCTGCGCCACACTGGTGTCCGCCGGCCCACCGATAAAGGCAATATCGCGGTGCCCCAGCTCCAGCAGGTGTCGGGTGGCCAGGTACGCGCCGTATTCGTGATCGATGCGCACCAGGTCCGCGTCGACGCCGTCCAGCCCGCGGTCGACGATGACCATGGGCGTGCGAACACCCTTCAGGCCTTGCGCCAGGCCGACGTCGCCACCGGCGGAAGCGACGATCAGGCCGTCAATGCGTTTTTCCAGCAGCACCCGCAGGTAACTGCGCTGCTTGTCCGGGTTGTCGTCGGAGTTGCACAGGATCACGCAATAACCGTTGCGCTCGCAGTAATCCTCGATTCCCCGGGCCAGCTCGGCAAAGTAAGGGTTGAGGCTGTTGGGCACCAGCAGGCCGATGGTCGCCGTGGTCTTGGCCTTGAGCGAACGGGCCACCGCGCTGGGCACATAGTCGAGACGCTGGATCGCCGCCTCGACCTTGAGTCGCACCTCTTCGCTGACCGGCCGGGTCTTGTTTACGACATGGGACACTGTCGTGTAGGAAATCCCCGCAAGCGCCGCTACATCCTTGATCGTCGCCATGGCTCAGGACCGCCGGCTGGCGCGCTGGCTGCGGTAGGTATCCAGCACCACCGCCACCACGATCACCGCACCGGTAATGATGCGCTTGGTCGGCTCTGTCGCGCCGATCTGCGCCAGGCCTGCCGCCAGCACGGAGATGATCAACACGCCAAAGAAGGTACTGATGACCGAACCGCGCCCGCCCATCAGGCTGGTACCACCGATCACCACGGCGGCAATGACCTGCAGTTCGAGCCCTGCCCCCGCATTCGGGTCCGCCGCCTCCAGGCGGGAAATCTGGAACAACGCCGCCACGCCGGCCAGCAAGCCCATCAGGCTGAATACCAGGATCTTGTAGGGCTTCGGATTGATACCGGCCAGGCGCACCGCTTCTTCGTTGGTGCCGATGCCGATCAGGTAGCGACCGAACACCGTACGGGTCAGCACGGCCTGGGCAATGAAGATCACCAGCAAGGCAATGATGAAGGACGGTGAAATACCGAACGCAATCGGATTGGACAGCCAGGCGAAGGAGTCACCGATATAAGCCGTCCGGGACCCGGTCATCTGGTACGCGAGGCCGCGAGCCATCTCCAGCACGCCCAGGGAGACGATGAACGATGGAATCCGCCACGCCACCGTGATCGAACCAGTGACGGTCCCCGCCAGCGCCGCCACGGCCATGCCCAGCAAGGCCGAGGGCCAGACGCTCCAGCCCCAGCCGAGCACCGCGACACTGACCGTCGAGGCCGCCAGCGCCAGCACCGAGCCCACCGACAGGTCGATGCCACCGATGATCAGGATGAACGTCATGCCGACCGCCAGCACCATGAGGTCGGGAATCTGGTTCGCCAGGGTGCTGAACGTGTCATAGGAAAGGAAGTGGCTGCTCAGGACCGAGAACAGCGCGACCATGGCCAGCAGCGCGCCGGCCAGCCCCAGATAAGTGCCGAGGCCGTAGAAGTTGCCACTCGGCTTGCTGACGGCAGATGCGGTTTTCATGAAAATTCCCTAGGCGCCGCTTCGTTGAGCAACGCGTCACGTTTCTGGTAGCCGGCGAATGCGGCGGCAAGCAAGTCATCCTGGGTCCAGCTGGCACGCTCGAAGGTGTCGATCAGGCGACCGGCGGACAGCACGCCGATCCGGTCACAGATCAACATCAGTTCCCGCAGGTCGCTGGACACCACGACCAGCGCCTTGCCCTGGCGGGTCAATTCGCCGAGCAGCGCGTAGATGTCGAACTTCGCGCCGACGTCGATACCACGGGTCGGCTCGTCGAACAACAGCACCGAGCAATCGCGTTCGAGCCAGCGGCCGATCACCACTTTCTGCTGGTTGCCACCCGACAACTCGGACACCAGCTGTGCCGGGCTGGAGCTGCGGATGCGCATGGCATCGATCTGCCGCCGAGCCAGGGATAGTTCGTCATTGCCGTTGACGATACCGGCACTGGAAATCTCCGGCATGTTACCCAAGGCAATGTTGGCGGCAATGGATTGGGTCAACAACAGGCCTTCACCCTTGCGGTCCTCAGTGATCAAGGCGATGCCATGGGCCACCGCATCGGCCGGCGAACGGATGTTGGCGACGGTGGCCGGGGAACCCAACGCCACGGTGCCGCTATCGGCCGCATCGGCGCCGAAGATCAGCCGCAGCAATTCGGTACGCCCTGCCCCGATCAGGCCGGAGATGCCGAATATTTCGCCACTGCGGACTTCGAAGGACACATCACGAACCTTGTCGGAACGGCTCAGGCCCTTGACGGTCAGGGCCGGCGCGCCGATCTGCCGCGGTCCCAGGTCGATGTGCTCGCCCAGTTCCCGACCGACCATCAGCGTCACCAACTGCTCGCTGTTGTAATTGGCCATCGGCTCGACGCAGACCAGGTTACCGTCGCGCAGCACCGCAATGCGTTGGGCAACCCGTGCCAGTTCTTCGAGGCGATGGGAAATGTAGATGATCGAAACGCCCCGGGCCTGCAGGCGGGTGATCTGTTCGAACAGCATCTCGACCTCGCGCGCCGTCAGCATGGCGGTCGGTTCGTCGAGAATCAGCACATGGCAATCGCCAATCAGGTTACGGGCGATCTCGACCATCTGCTGGTGACCGATGCCCAGCTCGCCGACCAGGGTGTCGGGATCGATTGCGTCGAGCCCCACCTGGGCCATGGCTTCCATGGCGGCCTTGCGCAACTGCTTGCGGCTGATCCAGCCGCCGCGGCTGGGCAGGTTGTCGAGGAACAGGTTTTCGGCCACGGACAGGGTCGGCAGCAGGTTGAGTTCCTGCATCACCATCCGCACGCCCAGCTCTTCGGCCTGGGTACGGCTGCCGGGGCGATAATCCTGCCCCTGGAATTGCATCTGCCCTGTCGTCGGTGTCACCAGCCCACCGATGATCTTGGACAGGGTACTTTTACCGGCGCCATTTTCACCGGTCAGTGCCAGCACTTCACCGCGCCTCAACGTCAGGTCGATGTCGGTCAGTACCGGCTGGGCATAGGTTTTACCGATGCCACTGACAGTCAGGACAGCGTTCGGGTCGAAAACGGACATAAAGACTCTCCACGTGCTCGCCCGGATGGGCGAGCACCACTACATCGTCAGGACGATTACTTCGTAACCAGCTCGACCGGCGTTTCGATCACGCCGTTGGCACCGCTGTCGACTTTCTCGCCCTTGAGGATCTTCAGGGCCGTCTCGATACCGAAGACCGCCTGTTTGGCAGCAAACTGGTCGGCGGTCGCCAGGACACGGCCGTCCTTGAGCATCGGTTTGATGGCATTGATGTTGTCGTAGCCGACCACTTGCACCTTGCCGGCCTTGCCGGCAGCGCGCACGGCGGATACCGCGCCGACTGCCATGCTGTCGTTACCGGCCAGCAACGCCTTGATGTTCGGGTATTCGCTGAGCATCGACGCAGCGACCTGATTGCCCTTGTTGATCTCCCAATCGCCCGATTGCAGGGACACGACCTTGACCTGCGCCGCTTCCATTGCATCCTTGAAGCCCGCGGTGCGCGCCTGGGCATTGGTGGTGGTGGACACGCCTTCGATGATGCCGACCTCATCACCGGCCTTGAGTTGCTTGGCCAGGTATTCACCGACCAGGCGCGCACCCTTGCGGTTGTCCGGGCCTACGAACGGCACATTGATGTTCTTGCTCTTGACCACGGCAGGATCGAGCTGGTTGTCTATGTTGATCACCGTGATACCGGCATCGACGGCTTTCTTGATCACCGGCACCATGGCCTTGGAATCGGCGGGCGCAATGATGAGAGCATCAACCTTGGACACGATCATCTGCTCGACGATGCGGATCTGGTTGGCGGTGTCGGTTTCATCCTTGATCCCGTTGGAGATCAGGTCGAAATCGGCGGAGTGTTCCTTCTGATAGGCCTTGGCGCCATCTTCCATGGTCAGGAAGAATTCGTTGGCCAGGGATTTCATGACCAGGGCGACCTTGGGTTTTTCAGCGGCCTGGGCGGATACCGAGGAGAACGGCAATGCAGTGGATGCAGCCGCGAGCACGGCGACAGCGAGAAGGCGTCCAGCGAATGGCAACTTCATGGGTTCACTCCGATCTTATGATTATTGTGGGCAAATCAGTGCACGGAACGCCGCGCAAACGTTTGCGTGAAGTGAACTATGGTAAGGCTTCGGGGATTTGTCAACGTTGCGGTTGTGTTCGCAGGGTCTCGGATCATGCCGCCGCTTCGATGCCATCGGGTTGAACAGATAAACTCGAAGCCACAGCGGTCAGCTTCTCGGTCCCAGCGATAAATAATCATTTTTTTCCCACACCAAAACGTCAAACGTGCTGTCAGACGATTTTCTTGAATTTTAAGCAGTTGCGTAAATGCCTACGGTTAAATACTGTATGCACGTACAGCTTAATAAGGATAATCCTGTGGCCACGCCCTCCGCTGCAACTACCCCCTTAGACTCCTATACAAAACTCGGCCTGCGGGTCTCGAAAATCATCAATGCCCCTACTGCGCAAAAAGCCAAGGCAGCCCTGATCTTTCGCCTTCCCGACGAACCCGTGGAGGAATGGGAGCGCCTGCTGGAAGAAATCGACGAGAACGACAACGTGACCCTCGCCTATCGCGACGATGGTGGCGTGCAGGTTTTCTGGGTTGTGCCGAAGGAAGATTGAGTCCGATGAAAGTCCGCTGTGTTGCTTTACTGCTTGTGCTTATCGCCACAGGCGCCCAGGCCGGGGCTCCTCGTACCTTCAACGAAGCCAAGAAAGTCGCCTGGAAACTCTACGCCCCGCAGTCCACCGAGTTCTATTGCGGCTGCAAGTACACCGGCAATCGCGTCAACCTGGCGGCCTGCGGTTATGTGCCCCGCAAGAATGCCAGTCGCGCCGCCCGTATCGAGTGGGAGCATATCGTTCCGGCGTGGCAGATCGGTCATCAGCGCCAGTGCTGGCAACAAGGTGGGCGCAAGAACTGCACCCGCTACGATCCGGTCTATCAACGGGCCGAAGCCGACCTTCACAACCTGGTGCCCAGCATCGGCGAAGTGAATGGTGACCGGAACAACTTCAGCTTCGGCTGGCTACCGGTGCAGAAGGGCCAGTACGGCTCGTGCCTGACCCAGGTGGATTTCAAGGCGAAGAAAGTCATGCCTCGCCCTTCCATCCGGGGAATGATCGCCCGAACGTATTTCTACATGAGCAAGCAATATGGCCTGCAGCTTTCGAAACAGGACCGACGTCTGTACGAAGCCTGGGATAAAACCTATCCAGTGGAAAGCTGGGAGCGCCAGCGCAACCAGAGCGTGGCCTGCGTCATGGGACGGGGTAACGAGTTCGTGGGGCCGGTGGATCTGAAAGCCTGCGGCTGACCTCGCATTGTGAACAGCACAAAGCAACTGTGGGAGCGAGCCTGCTCCCACAGGCGTTGTTTTGCTCGATCATTGAGCCGTCGGAAAATCCACCACCTGCGTCTCGATGTTGCGTTTCTTGGCCCGAACCAGGGCGGCAGTGACTTGCTCTTGCTTGGCCTCGGCCTCCGCCCTGGAGCTTAACGGTCCGACCAGGACCCGCTCCTTGCCATTTTCCCGAACCACGCTCGACATGAAGCTGTGCTCGATCAGCCATCCGGTCAGGTCGCTGACAGCCTGCGGCGTCTCGCCCCGAACCTCGACCCCCCATTGCGGCGCAGCAGCGACTGCCGGTGCGGAGGTCACCGATGGCTTCGGCTTCGGCGCTTCGACTTCACGCCCTTCGCCACATCCGGCCAGCATCAACACCGCGATAACCCAAGCCAATTTACGCACAACGTTTCCTCAGGAAGACATGAAGGAAGGATTTTAGCACTCACATCCACCAAGAACCCCGCAAACAGTACGCAAAACACGAGAATCCTGCCCGGTCTCTCTGTATAGTCGCACCCTGGGAATTAATGCTGCATCTGCACGTCAGAAAGAGGCACCCACATTGTGACACTTAGCACTAATCTATAAGCAGTACCGACATCTGCACTGTCTGAATCAGGTGCCCTAATAAAGTAATCAAGGAGAACACCATGCTGATACTCACCCGCAAAGTCGGTGAAAGCATAAACATTGGTGACGACATCACGATCACCATTCTGGGCGTCAGCGGCCAACAGGTCCGTATCGGCATCAATGCCCCGAAAAACGTCGCCGTGCATCGCGAAGAGATCTATCAGCGCATTCAGGCGGGCCTGACTGCCCCCGACAAGCCGCAAACTCCCTGAGCCTTGCAACGGTCCGTAGCCAGCCCGTTTGCATCATCGCAATGGCTGGCTAAAGATTCAGGCCGCCCGCGCCTTCCCCGCATCACCCCGCCCCTGCTTTTCCGTCCAACCCTTGAAACCGATATTAATGCCATGACTCGTAGCATGGCTGTCGGACGTTTCGTTTTAATGGCGGTGAAGCGAGCGTTCGTGCTGGTCAGCGGAAGCTCACGCCTCGGGCCATGCCAGTGGCGGCGATCACCATCAACATCAGCAGCAAGGCTTCGATGTGGCTGATCCGGGCCAGGCGGCCGGCCCTTGAAGCATCGATTGTCGTCTCTTTGCCCAGCGCCACCCGCCATTTGATCAAGGCGATCATCGGCATGAGCTCAAGCAGCAGGATCAGCAGGAGCAAAGTCATCTTCAGGTGGAACAGGGGCTGATGCAGGTAATAGTCCGTGCCCTTTTCATAGCCGCCGAAAGCGCGCATCCCTCCGGTCACCAGCAGGACCAGGGCCGACAGGCCCCACACGTTATCCGCCATCAATACGTTTCGAACCGCATCCGCACCACCGGCCAGGCGTCGCAACGCCGTGCCGCGCGTGAGCACTGCCCACAAGCCGAGGGCGAACGCCAAAAGATGAATTGCCGCGAGAGACCAATGAGCCAACATGGAAGGTACCCGTCAGAGAGAACGTCGAATCGACCTGACAGTACTAGCTCATAAAAGAAAGATCGGTGGGCTGGACACGAAAAATTGTGGGAGCGGGCTTGCTCGCGAAAGCGTCACGACAGTCAACATCACTTTGACTGATACACCGCCTTCGCGAGCAAACCCGCTCCCACATTGTTCCGGGGTGACTCCTGCACCGAAGTACATCCCCTTCCCACAGGATGTTGCAAAATGCCGTCGGCCTTAATCAGCCAAGCGCCAGGTCGTGCCGCCCTTCCCGTCTTCCAGCACCACGCCCATGGCGGTGAGCTGGTCGCGGATGCGGTCGGATTCGGCCCAGTCCTTATTGGCGCGCGCGTTCAGGCGCGCCTGGATCAATGCCTCGACCTCGGCAGCGTCCACACGGCCTTCGGCACCGGCCTGGAGGAAGTCGTCCGCCTCGAGCTGCAACACGCCCAGGACGCTGGCCAGTTCCTTCAAACGCGCTGCCAGGCCGGCCGCCGCATTGAGATCGCTCTCACGCAGGCGGTTGATCTCGCGCACCATCTCGAACAGCACCGCGCATGCTTCCGGCGTACCGAAGTCGTCGTTCATCACCTCGGTAAACCGCGCCACGAACGCCTCACCACCGGCGGCCGGTACGGTCGGCAGGCCTTTCAATGCGTGGTAGAAACGCTCCAGGGCGCCCTTGGCGTCCTTGAGGTTGTCTTCGGAGTAGTTGATGGCGCTGCGGTAGTGACTCGACACCAGCAAATAACGCACGACCTCGGGGTGGTACTTGTCGAGCACGTCGCGGATGGTGAAGAAGTTGTTCAAGGACTTGGACATCTTCTCGCCGTTGATCCGGATCATGCCGCAATGCATCCACGCGTTGGCGTAAGTCTTGCCGGTGGCCGCTTCGCTTTGGGCAATCTCGTTTTCGTGGTGCGGGAACTCCAGGTCGCTGCCGCCACCATGGATGTCGAAGGTCTCGCCCAGGCAGCAGGTGGACATCACCGAGCACTCGATGTGCCAGCCCGGACGGCCCTTGCCCCACGGCGAATCCCAGCTCGGCTCACCCGGCTTGGCGGCTTTCCACAGCACGAAATCCAGCGGGTCCTGTTTCGACTCACCGACTTCGATCCGTGCGCCGATGCGCAGGTCTTCGATCTTCTTGCGCGACAGCTTGCCGTAACCCATGAACTTGCCGACGCGGTAGTACACGTCGCCATTGCCCGGTGCGTAGGCATAGCCCTTGTCGATCAGGGTCTGGATCATCGCGTGCATGCCGGGGATATGATCGGTGGCCCGCGGTTCCATATCCGGCTTGAGGATATTGAGGCGCGCCTCGTCTTCGTGCATCGCCGCGATCATGCGCTCGGTCAACGCCTCGAACGACTCGCCGTTCTCGTTGGCGCGGTTGATGATCTTGTCGTCGATGTCGGTGATGTTGCGCACATACGTCAGGTCATAACCGCTGAAACGCAGCCAGCGGGTCACGAGGTCGAAGGCGACCATGCTGCGGCCGTGGCCCAGGTGGCAATAGTCATACACGGTCATGCCGCACACGTACATGCGCACCTTGTTGCCATCCAGCGGCTTGAAAACTTCTTTGCTCTTGGTGAGCGTGTTGTAGATCGTAAGCACAGGGTTTCCCTTAAGACTTGATCACTGACCCCAGGAATCGCGCAAGGTCACGGTACGGTTGAATACCGGGCTACCTGGTTTCGAGTCCTTGATATCCGCGCAGAAGTAACCTTCGCGCTCGAACTGGAAACGGTCTTCCGGCTGTGCGTTGCCCAGCGAGGGTTCGGCACGACAACCGGTGAGTACTTGCAGGGAGTCAGGGTTGATGTTGTCCAGGAAGCTGGCGCTGTCCTCGGCCTTTTCCGGGTTCGGCGAACGGAACAGGCGATCGTACAGGCGCACTTCGCACTCGACGCTGGCCGCGGCCGGCACCCAGTGGATCACACCCTTGACCTTGCGACCCTCCGGGTTCTTGCCCAGGGTGTCGGGATCGTACGAGCAACGCAGCTCGACGATATTGCCGTCAGCGTCCTTGATGGCTTCGTCGGCACGGATCACGTAGCTGCCGCGCAAGCGAACTTCACCGGCCGGCTCCAGGCGCTTGTAGCCTTTTGGCGGCTCTTCCATGAAGTCTTCACGGTCGATGTAGATTTCCCGGGCGAACGGCAGGACGCGCACGCCCATGTCTTCTTTCGGGTGGCAAGGCAGCTCGAGGTTCTCGACCTGGCCTTCCGGGTAATTGGTGATGACGACTTTCAGCGGACGCAGCACGCACATGGCACGCGGGGCATTCTGATCCAGGTCTTCGCGGATGCTGAACTCCAGCATGCCGAAGTCCACCACGCCGTCGGAACGGTTGGTGCCGACCATCTCGCAGAAATTACGGATCGATTTCGGCGTGTAGCCACGACGGCGGAAGCCCGACAGCGTCGACATGCGCGGATCGTCCCAGCCGTTGACATGCTTTTCATCCACCAGTTGCTTGAGCTTGCGCTTGCTGGTGATGGTGTAGTTCAGGTTCAGGCGGCTGAATTCGTACTGGCGCGGGGTGGCCGGCACCGGCAGGTGCTCGAGGAACCACTCGTACAACGGACGATGGCTTTCGAACTCCAGGGTGCAGATCGAGTGGGTGATGCCTTCGATGGCGTCCGACTGACCATGGGTGAAGTCATAGTTCGGGTAGATGCACCACTTGTCACCGGTCTGGTGGTGATGGGCGTGACGGATGCGGTACATGATCGGGTCACGCAGATTCATGTTCGGCGAGGCCATGTCGATCTTGGCCCGCAGCACCCGTGCGCCGTCCGGGAACTCGCCGGCGCGCATGCGGGCGAACAGGTCCAGGTTCTCCTCCACGCTGCGCTCACGGAACGGGCTGTTGCGGCCCGGCTCGGTCAGGCTGCCACGGTATTCCCGGGCCTGCTCGGGCGTCAGGTCGCAGACATAGGCCTTGCCGGCCTTGATCAGCTCGACCGCCCAGTCGTGCAATTGGTCGAAATACTGCGAGGCATAGCGCACTTCACCGGACCATTGGAAACCCAGCCACTTGACGTCGCTTTCGATCGCGTCGATGTATTCCTGGTCTTCCTTGGCCGGGTTGGTGTCATCGAAACGCAGGTGCGTGACGCCACCGAACTCCTCGGCCAGACCGAAGTTCACGCAGATCGACTTGGCGTGGCCGATATGCAGGTAGCCGTTGGGCTCCGGCGGGAAACGGGTGACGATCTGTGTGTGCTTACCCGAATCCAGGTCCGCCTGGATGATCGGGCGCAGGAAATTGACCGGTACGGCCGGGCCGGTCTTGGAATTCGAGGTAGGGTCGACAGTGGGCTTGCTCATAGGATCCTTGAACTTACAAGTGCGCGGCCGGGTGCGGCCTGATAAATCAAAGCCCGTATCATAGCCGATGCTGTCAAGCCGCTGACAGGCCAGGCCGGCAAACGATTGAATTTAATCGGCCGCCGGATGAAAAACCGCCTCGAATTTCGTGCCTGGCACGCTAAACTGCCCAGCCTGGCCGATTGCAGCCGGACCGGTTGCGGGCTTTCGAGCCCCGAAACCCACGAATTCATAAAAGAGTAGTCATCATGAGCAAAGTCAAACTGACCACCAACCACGGCGACATCGTCCTGGCACTGAACGCCGAGAAAGCACCGAAGACCGTTGAGAACTTCCTTGAGTACGTCAAGAAAGGTCACTACGAGAACGTCGTGTTCCACCGGGTGATCAAGGGCTTCATGATCCAGGGCGGTGGTTTCGAGCCTGGCATGCAGGAAAAGAAAGACAAGCGCCCGAGCATTCAGAACGAAGCCGACAACGGCCTGCCGAACAAGAAATACTCCATCGCCATGGCACGCACCATGGATCCGCATTCGGCATCGGCCCAGTTCTTCATCAATGCCAGCGACAACAGCTTCCTCAACCACACCGCCAAGACCGCCCAGGGCTGGGGTTATGCAGTGTTCGGTGAAGTGATCGAAGGCCAGGACGTGGTCGACAAGATCGAAGGCGTTGCCACCACCTCCAAGGCGGGCCACCAGGACGTTCCGAAGGACGACGTGATCATCGAGAAAGCCGAGATCATTGAGTGATCCTACTGATTTCAGATCTGCATCTGGAAGAGGAGCGCCCGGACATCACCCGGGCGTTTCTGGATCTACTCGCCGCCCGCGCCCGCTCGGCGCAGGCTTTGTACATTCTCGGCGACTTTTTCGAAGCGTGGATCGGCGACGATGCCATGACGCCGTTCCAGCGCTCCATCTGCCAGGCCCTGCGCGAACTCAGCGACAGCGGCACGGCCATTTTCCTGATGCATGGCAATCGCGACTTCATGCTGGGGCAAGCCTTCTGCAAAGCGGCCGGCTGCACCCTGATCAAGGACCCGAGTGTCGTGCAGTTCAATGGCGAACCGGTGTTGCTGATGCATGGCGACAGCCTCTGCACCCGTGACGAAGGCTACATGAAGCTGCGGCGTTGGCTGCGCAACCCGGTCACGCTGTTCATCCTGCGACACCTGCCGCTGGGCAGTCGCCAGAAGCTGGCGCGCAAGCTGCGCAGTGAAAGCACGACCCAGGTGCGGATGAAAGCCAACGACATCGTCGACGTCACCCCCGAAGAAATTCCGCGGATCATGCAGCACTATGGCGTGAAGACCTTGATCCACGGCCACACCCACCGCCCCGCCATCCATAAACTGCAACTCGGCGAACACGCAGCCCGGCGCATCGTGCTGGGGGATTGGGACAAGCAGGGTTGGGCGTTGCAGGTGGATGAACAGGGGTTTGCGCTGGCGCCGTTTGGGTTTGGCAATTCGCAACTGGCATTGCCTAGTACTTAAAGCATACGCCGCCCCTGTGGGAGCGGGCTTGCTCGCGAAGGCGGTGTATCAGTCGCCACAAAAGTGACTGTCACGACGCCTTCGCGAGCAAGCCCGCTCCCACAGGGATCTCATTTTCAATGCTCGGTCAGTGCCCGCTGGCCGCTGGTCCTGCCTTCGCCGCAAACGGCGGCTTCGCCAGCCACACCAGCACGATCAGGCCCATGAACGCCCAGCCCAGCAACGTGAAGTAGTCCACGGTGGAGAGCATGTAGGCCTGGTTGGTGAGGATGTGGTCGAGTTGGGCATAAGCCGGCGGGGTCGCGCCGCCGAGCTGGTTGAGCACCTCGCGGGTGGCCGGGTCGAAGGTGCTGATGCTCTCGCTCAGGTAGGCATGATGCTGGTCCGCCCGGCGAATCCAGATCCAGGTGGTCAGGGACGCGGCAAAGCTGCCCCCCAGGGTCCGCAGGAATGTCGCCAATCCCGCGCCATCGGCAATCTGCTGCGGTGGCAGGTCGGACATCAGGATGCTCAGGGTCGGCATGAAGAACAGCGCCACCCCGATGCCCATGAACAGCTGTACCAGGGCAATGTGCTGGAAGTCCACTTCGTTGGTGAACCCGGCGCGCATGAAACAGCTCAGGCCGATGGCCAGGAACGCCAAGCCGGCCAGCAGCCGCAGGTCGAATTTATGCGCGTACTTGCCGACGAAGGGCGACATCAACACCGGCAAGATGCCGATCGGTGCTACGGCCAGCCCGGCCCAGGTGGCGGTGTAGCCCATCTGGGTCTGCAACCATTGCGGCAGGATCAGGTTGATGCCGAAAAAACCAGCATAGCCGCCCACCAGCACGATAGTACCGATGCGGAAGTTGCGATAAGCGAACAAGCGCAGATTGACCACCGGATGACGGTCGGTCATTTCCCAGATCACGAACACCGCCAGGGCAATCAGCGAAATCAACGCACCAATAATGATGAAATTCGACTCGAACCAATCCAGGTCGTTGCCCTTGTCGAGAATCACCTGGAGCGCGCCGACGCCGATGATCAGCGTGATCAATCCGACGTAGTCCATCGGCTGATAGCTGGTCACCACCGGCCGCGCCTTGAGCTGTTGGCGCACCACCATCACCGCGAAGACGCCGATGGGCACGTTGATGAAGAAGATCCACGGCCAGCTGTAGCTGTCGGTGATCCAGCCCCCCAGGATCGGCCCGGCAATCGGCGCCACCACCGTGACCATCGCCAGCAACGCCAGGGCCATCCCCCGCCTGGCGGGCGGATACACGGCAATCAGCAAGGTCTGGGTCATCGGATACAGAGGCCCGGCCACCAGGCCCTGGAGCACGCGGAAACCGATCAACTCCGGCATCGACGTGGAAATGCCGCACAGGAACGACGCCAGCACGAACAACATGGTTGCCCACAGAAACAACTTCACCTCGCCAAACCGGCGGCTCAACCAGCCGGTCAGCGGGAGCGCGATGGCGTTACTCACCGCGAACGACGTGATCACCCAGGTGCCCTGCTCCGAACTGACGCCCAGGTTGCCGGAAATGGTCGGCAAGGCGACGTTGGCAATGGTGGTGTCGAGCACTTGCATGAACGTCGCCAGCGACAGCCCGATGGTACTGAGCAACAGGCTGGGCGGCGAGAAGGATGCGTTATTGCTCATTGCGAAATCCTAGGAAGCGAAGGTGATGAGATCGTCCAGGCCAACATATTGACCTGTGGGAGCGGGCTTGCTCGCGAAAGCGGTGTAACTGTCACGTTGATATTGAATGTGCCGCCGTCTTCGCGAGCAAGCCCGCTCCCACACTGGACTTTGGTGTTCACGGATCCGGTGTCCACCACAGCTCCCACAGGCTCAAGCCATTAATGACTAGCGCTGTGCAGTCTTGCTCGCGGCAGCGCTGTTTTCGTGGATCAGGCGTGTGATCATCGCGTCGGCATCGGCCAATTGGCGGTCGTAGACCTGGGTGCTGAACGAGGCTTTCTGCGGAGGTTGCTGGGCCAGGACCGGACCGCTCTGATCCCGCAGGTTGACGCTGACCTCGGTGGACAGCCCGACCCGCAACGGATGCTTGGCCAGTTCCTGGGCATTGACATGAATGCGCACCGGCACCCGCTGGACGATCTTGATCCAGTTACCGGTGGCGTTCTGTGCCGGCAGCAAGGCAAACGCGCTACCCGTCCCCGCGCCGAGGCTGTCGACGGTGCCGCTGTACTTCACATCGCTGCCGTAGAGGTCGGTTTCGATCTCCACCGGCTGGCCGATGCGCATCTCACGCAGCTGGGTTTCCTTGAAGTTGGCGTCGATCCACAACTGATCCAGTGGAATCACCGCCATCAGCGCCGTGCCCGGTTGCACCCGTTGTCCCAACTGCACGGTGCGCTTGGCGACGTAACCGGTGACCGGCGCGATCAGGGTGCTGCGGGCATTGTTCAGGTAGGCCTGGCGCAATTGCGCGGCGGCCGATTGCACGTCGGGATGGGACGAAACCACGGTGTCGTCCACCAGCGCGCTGGAGGTCTTGAGTTGTTGCCGGGCATTGGCGAGGGCGTTCTGCGCCGAGGTCAGGTCATCCCGGGCGTGGGACAGTTCTTCCTTGGAAATCGCCCCGCCGGCTGCCAGGTTCTTGCGCCGGTTGTAATTCTCCTGGGC
The DNA here is from genome assembly GCF_007828255.1 of Pseudomonas sp. SJZ078. Taxonomy (NCBI): domain Bacteria; kingdom Pseudomonadati; phylum Pseudomonadota; class Gammaproteobacteria; order Pseudomonadales; family Pseudomonadaceae; genus Pseudomonas; species Pseudomonas sp. SJZ078. The sequence continues at coordinate 28,757 of NZ_VIUG01000027.1, forward strand.
CTTCTGCACTTCGGCCTCCTGCGCATTGACTTGCGCACGCATGCCATCGACGTTGCTGTACAAACCACGCACCTGGCGGACCGTGCGGGCCAGGTTGGCCTGGGCACTTTGCAGGCCGACCTCGGCGTCGTTCGGGTCGAACTGCACCAGCACCTGACCTTCGCGCACCAGGTCGCCATCGTCGGCGCCGATGCTCACCACGGTGCCGGTGACCTGCGGCGTGATTTCCACTACGTTGCCGTTCACATAGGCATCGTCGGTGCTCTCGCTCCAGCGGCCGTACAGTTCATGCCAGGCCCAGACACCCAGGCCGGCGAGAATGACGATCACCGCCAGCGCCAGCAGCATCACCTTGCGCTTGCGTGGGTTGTTGTCCTGTTGGTTTTCGGGCGCTTGAGTATTTTCTGCGGTGGCCATGACAAATACCTCGAATCAGTTATGCGGCGCGGCGGAAACCGCCGCGGCCGAAGCCAGGGTGTCGGTCTCGAAACCGCCGCCCAGGGCCTGCATCAATTGGATCGACAAATCGATCTGCTCGGCGTTCAGGGTCGCCAGTTGGCGCTGGGCCTGGAGCAGTTGCTGCTCGATGCTCAGCACGTCCAGGTAATTGCCGATGCCCGAGCCGTAGCGCTGGACCACGGTGTCGTAGGAACTCTGGGCAATATCGGTGGCGTGCTGCTGGGCACCGATCTGCCGGGAGATATCGCGCAATTGGTTGATGGTGTCGCTGACATCCCCAAGGGCCGTGACCAGGCTCTTGTTGTATTGCGCCACCGCCAGGTCATAGTCGGCATCCCGGGCATCCAGGTCCGCCCGCAGGCGTCCGCCGTCGAAAATCGGCAATGACACCGTCGGCGCCACGTTGAAGAAGCGGCTGGCCGACCCGAACATCGCGTCACCCAACAAGGACTGCACGCCCGCCGCCGCGCTCAGGTTGAGGTTGGGGTAGAAGTTGGTCTTGCCGGCTTCGATGCTCTTGCTCGCCGCCTCGACTCGCCAGCGTGCCGCCACCAGGTCCGGGCGGCGCCCCAGCAATTCGGCCGGCAGGTTCGACGGCAACGCGACGGCACTGGCTTGCAGTACGTTGGGCCGGGCGATTTCATTGCCGCGATCCGGGCCCTTGCCCAACAGCACCGCCAAGGCGATCTTGGCGCTTTGCAGGCGTTTTTCCGTGTCGATCAGCGTCGCGCTCGCGCTGGCTTCCAGGCTTTCGGTCTGTTGGAACTGGTATTCGCTGTCAATCCCGGCAGTCAGACGACGCTTGCTCAGGTCGAGCATCTGCCGGGTGCGCTTGAGGTCTTCAACCGCCAGGTCATGAATGATGTGCGCTTGCCCCAGGTCGCTGTAGGCCCGGGCCACATCGGCAGCCAAGGTCAATTGCGCGGCCTGGCGGTCGATTTCCGCCGCACGGGCCTGGCCCAGTGCAGACTCCCAGGCCGCCCGCTGGCCGCCCCAGAGGTCGAAGTTGTAATTGAAATCCACGCTCAGCGAACGCAGGGTGCTGTACGCCCCGCCCTGCCCCGCCGGGTCCTGGTCACGGGCCAGTCGCGAACGGCTGACGCTGCCGCTGGCATCCAGGGTCGGCATGCGCGCGGCGTTGGCGGCATAGGCGGCGGCACTGGCCTGATGCACCCGGGCACTGGCGATCTGCATGTCCGGGCTGTCGCGCAGGGCTTCACGGATCAGGCCGTCGAGTTGCGGATCGCCCAGGCTGGACCACCAGTCGCTTTTCGGCCATGACGCCGGCGACAGCTTGACGCCATTGAGGGATTGTCCAGCCTTGAGGTTCTGGGCCTCAAGGCTGACGCCTTCGGTTTTCAGGCCGCTGTAGCTGGCACAGCCCGCGAGGCTCATGGCCAGCAGCACCAGGCTCAACCGGGTACGCAAGGTTTTACGCTTCATTTGTCCCCCAGTCGCAACACGGTGATGGGATCACCGGCAGCGAGCAGTATTTTCTTGAGGATCTGTTCGAGGGTTTGCAACTCCTCGCGGCTGATGGCGCCAGCCAGTTGATTCATGGCGTCGGCGCCGATGTAAGGCAGGCGATCGGCGAGCCCCTGGCCGGCCTCGGTCAGTACCAACTGCACCTGCCTGCGGTCCTCGGCCGAGCGCTGGCGAACCAGGAAGCCCTTCTGTTCCAGGCGGTCGAGCATGCGTGTCATCGAGCCGCTGTCCAGGGACAGGTAGCGACACAGTTCGGCCGGTGTATCGATGCCGTGCTGGGCCATGATGATCAGCACCTTGAACTGCGCAGCGGTGATGCCGACCGGTTCCATGTGCGTGTCGATGATCCGGTCTTTGAGCAGCGCGGCCCGTCCGAGCAGCATGCCGAGGTGACAGTTATGGAATTCGTCTGGGGTGAAATGCTTCATCAGGACACCGTTTGCTGCCTAGGCAGTGAATGTATGTCGAGATATTACTGCTTAGGCAGCAAATGTCAAACGAATCGTTAGCAGGCTACATACAATCGGATAAGCGCATCCCGCCTGTGGGAGCGGGCTTGCTCGCGAAGGCGGCGTTTCAGGCAACATTGAGTCGTCTGACACACCGCTTTCGCGAGCAAGCCCGCTCCCACCGGGGATTTGGAGGGGGGTCAGAAATCGCGCTTGTAGAAGATGTCCAGCGAGCTGGCGACGCCGCTGGCGGCTTCGAGGTAGACCTTTTTGCTGAGTTTGTAGCGCAGGGCGATGGTGTTGGCCGGCTCGAACACCCCTACGCCATAGCGCAGGCTGAGTTTTTCCGACAGGTTGCCGCTGGCGACCACGCTGGTGGTGTTGCCACTGCCTTGGGTGTCGAGCTGGAAATCATCGATCCCCAGGTTGCTGGCAAGGCTGGTGGTCACCCCTGAACTGCCCATCAACCCCAAGCCCAGCGCTGCCTGGGCGAGCATATTGTTATCCTCGCCGGTGGTGCTGAGCGGTCGCCCCAGCACCAGATAGGACAGCGCCTGCTCCTGGCTCATGGCTGGTTCCGAGAAGATTTGCGTGACCGGCTGTTCGGCGCTCCCGCTCAAGCGGATGCCGGCGATCACGTCATCGGTCTGGCGAATCGCCTCGACGTCCAGGTAGGGCTGGTCGATGGGCCCGGCGAACAGCAGCCGCGCCCGACGTACCGTCAGCCGTTGCCCGTAGGCCCGGTAACGACCGTCGTTGAGCCAGAGTTCGCCACGGGTATCCATGTTGTCGCCGATGTGTACCTGGCCCTGGACGTTGGCCGTCAGGCCGAAACCGGAAAACGCGAGCTTCTCCTGGCCCACGATCACATCGACGTCCATTGCCATGGCCAGCGGCGCCTTGCCCTCTTCGGTCTGGTGGCCGACGATCACCGTGTCGTCCGAGACCTTGACGGTGGAGGGCGGCAATTCGCGGACGGTGATCTCGCCCTTGGGCACCAGCACCTTGCCGGCAATCGACAATCGCTCGCCATGCAGCGTGATGTTGAGGTCCGGCGCCACCTCCAGCAGCGCATAGGGCTCCACGGTGACCGGCAATTGCGCGCCCTTGAGCGCCAGGTTCATGCTCAAGGCCTCGCCCCATCCCAGGTTGCCGCTCAGGCTGCCGAGTCCGCCCTTGCCACTTTTCCAACTACCGTCGAGGCGTACCGTTTCTCCCGCGATCATCGCCCGCACCTGCAAGGCTTCGAGGCTGACCGGCAACTCCGGGCCGGACACCTCGCCCTCGTTGAGCACAAGATTGCCGTTCACCTGGGGCGCCAGCAAGCCACCGGACAACGTGCCACTGCCGTTCAGATGCCCGGTGAGGGTTTCCACCATCGGCACGAACGGCCGGGCCACGGACAGGTCCAGGCCGGTCAGGCGGAACGAACCGCTGAGGGGTTTGCTGGCGGGCAACGGGTTGATCTGTGCCTGAAGCATCAGTTCGCCGAGCCGGGCGCCGACAAAATTCAGGTTGGTGTCGATGCGCTTGGGAGTCAGGCGGCTGTCCAGCTTCAGGGTCTGGTAGGGAAAGTCCAGCCACTGTTCCTTGTCTCGAATACGTAGCGTGCCGCCACTGGCATCTACCAGAACCCGCCCGTTCGGACCGCTGGCCGGCAGATCCAACTGCAGATCGGCATTGAGCCGGCCCTGCCAGGCAAAATCCTTGGGCATCCATTGGGCGAGGCTTTCAATGGGGAACTGCTTGAGGTGATAGCTCAGCTTCGGTTCCGGCATCAGGCGCTGGTCCTCGCCACACAGGCTGGCCTGGCCGGAACGCCAGCAATGGGCGCCGAAATTGAGCGTGCCGTTGGCCAGGCGCTCCAGCTTCGCCGGACCTTGCAGGCGCCAGTCCTGGCCACCGACCTGCAGGTCGCCACTGTTCAGGCGCCCACGCCAGTTACCTTGATCCAGCGCGCCATCGAAGCCCAGGGCGGTCTTCAGTTGCGGCCCTTGCAGATCCAGGTTGAGTTTTTGCTGCTTGATATCCCCCTGGCCGCTGACCGTCAGCACGCCCAACGCGGTGTCGCCGGCGCGGATGTCGCTGGCCTTCAGATCGACCTTGCCCCGCTGCGCGCTGTCGAGGGTGGCGCCCAGGTTCAGGTTTTGCAGGCGATTGTCCTGAAAGGCAAGCCGGGTGCCTTGCAGGCCGAGCTTGCCTTGGGGGGCTTGGAGGGTCCCAGCCACATCGATACGACCGTTGAGCTGGCCGCGCAGTTGCGGCCAGAGCTGCGCCAGCCGCGCGAGCTTGATGTCGATCTGGCCAGTCAATTTCTGTTGCAGGCTGCCGCTGCCGTTGATGCGGTTATCCCCCAGGCGGATGTCCAGCGCACCAAGATTCCATTGCTCACCGCTGCCGCTGGCCTTGACCTGGAACAGCGCCGGCTGGCCGCGCAACTTGCCCTTGAGGTCCAGGTCCGCGTCGAGGTCGAGGGTGTCGTTTTTCAGCGACCCTTTACTGCGCAGCGGTCCAGCCAGGGTGCCGGGCAGTTCGCCAAGCCAATAGGCCGGATTGATGGCCGACAGGTCCAGCGCCGTATCCCAGGCAATGCCCTCGGCAAATTGCAGGTCCAGGTGCCCTTCGGCCTTGCCTTGCCCCGCCGTGAACTGGAGCTGCGGCAAATGGATCTGCGTCAGGTCGCCGCTGAGCGGGCTGCCCAGGCTGAAAGCGCCTGCGGGACCGTCTAATGCGGCCTGGAAATAACCCAGGTACTGACCGTCGGTATAGGAGACTTCGCCGTTGAAGCTGCGCAACGTCACCTGTGGCTCGTCGATCAGCGGATAGAGACGATGCCAGGGGAAATCCAACCAGGCGATTTTCACGTCGGCGCTCAGGCCTTCGCGCCAGTCCACCTGCCCGCTCACGTTCAAGCTCTGCCGGTCACCGGCGTTCAGGTCCACGCCAGCGATCTGTGCGCCGCCGGCGTCTACCTTGCCTTGCAGCGACAACGCCACCGGTCCCTGCTCGGCGGGCAGCGTGGCCTTGCCAAGCAGTTGATAGCCGTTTTTCAGGTCGCCTTCACCGGTCAGTTCCAGTTGATTGAGCAACAGCGTGTCCGGCAGATCGGCGCTGGCCTTGAAGCCGTCGGCGGTGATACGCACCTTGGCCGGCAGGTTGTCCGCCAACGGTTGCAGCTCGCCGACCAGCCGGCCTTGCAGGTAGCCGCTGCTGTCGGCATTGAGGTTGAGCGTGTCGAGCAGGTTGCCGTCGACGGTCAGGTCCAGCGCCCACGGCGTGTCGCCCGGGGCCGGCAAGGTCAACTGACCCTGGGCCTTCAGCGGCCAGTTGCCTGCGGGCTTCAATAACCCGGAAAGCTTCAGGCTCAGCTCGTCACGCTGCAATTGTACCGAGTCGATCTGCAGGCCCGCAGCGGCCCAATGGGCAACCAGTTGCAACCCCTTGAGCTGCTCGCTGCCGTTGAACAGCAGGTTGCCGATCTGCACATCGCCCAGTTCGATGGCAACCGGCAAGTCCAGGTCCGGCAACGCGATCGGACCACTGCTCGGCGCGTCGACAGAAGGAGGCAATTGCACGCTGGCCTTATCGACCTTGAGCTGCTCGATGCACAGGGTCATGCGCGCCAGGCACAACGGCGACCACGCGAAGATCAGCCCATCGAGCTCCACGCGGCGGCTGTCCTGTTGCCACAAGAGATGATCGGCGCTCCACTGTCCGCCCAACCGCCCCTGGAAGTTTTCCACGCTCAAACCCGGCGCCAGGCCAAGCGTCCAGCGGCTACCCGGCTGCGTACCCAACATGACGCCCAATGTCAGCACGACCAACGCCAGCCCTCCAGCGAGCGCCAGCAGTATTCTCTTCAAACCACGCCTCACAACTCAGGCCCCATGGAAAAGTGCAATCGGATGCCGCCCTCTTCGTCCAGCGCATGGGCCAGGTCGAGGCGGATCGGGCCGACCGGCGACACCCAGCGCACGCCAACCCCCACGCCGGTCTTGAGGCTCGGCAATTCAAGGCTGTTGAAGGCGTTCCCCTGATCGACGAAGGTCGCGACCCGCCATTTTTCCGCAATCGAATACTGGTATTCGAGGCTGCCGGCGATCATGTAACGGCCACCGATGCGATCGCCTTCGTTGTTTTCCGGCGACAGACTCTGATAATCGTAGCCGCGCACGCTCTGGTCGCCGCCGGCGAAAAAGCGCAGGGACGGCGGAATGGATTTGTAGCCATTGGTGGCACTGCCGCCCACCTGGGCCCGGGCCAACAGGCGATGCTTGTTGAACACCGTGGTCAGGCCCTTGACCATGGCCGTGCCGTAGAGCACGTTGTTGTCCGAGCCCAGCCCTTCCTTGGCGACCTTGGTGTCGAACTGCAAGCGATAGCCGTTGTGCGGATCGATGCGGTTGTCGCTGCGCAGGTACGAGTAGCTGACGCCCGGCATCAACAGCGTGCTCAGGCCCGAATCGTCACCCAGGCGATACTCCTCGCGCTGCCACTTGAGCGATATCACCCGCTGCCAGCCACTGGGCAACTTGCTGTGCCACTCGGGCCCCACGGTCAACAGCTTGCTGAGGCTGTCGGTGTCGGCCAGCTCTTCATACTGGTAACCGCCGGCGTAGCGCAGCTTGTCAGTCAGCGGCGGGTCCAGCGGCACGTCATACCACAGGCCGACGTTCTGTCGGGGGGCCGACACTTCCGTCTCCCAGCCGTAGCTGTGGCCTTGGGAGTTGACCCAATGGCGCGTCCAATTGGCCTTGGCCCGCGGGCCGACGTCGGTGGAGAACCCCAGGCCCAGGCCCATGGTGCGCGGCTTGCGGGTGTCGAGCTTGACGGCGACCGGTATCACGTTGTCGGTCGCAGCGGTGGGCGCCGCCTCCACGCGCACGCCTTCGAAGTACCCGCTCGATTGGAGGGCCTGGTTCAGTTCGGCGATCAGCTCTGAGTCGTAGGCCGTACCGGCCTTGAAGGGCACCATGCGTCGCAGCAGGTCTTCGTCGAAGGGCGTATCGCCCTCGAAACTCACCGCCCCCAGGGTGTAGCGTGGCCCACTGTCGTAGATCAGCTCGATATCGGCGATGCCGGCCTGGGGGTCCACCTGCAGTTTCTGGCTGACGAATCGACCGCTGAAAAAGCCATAGCGCGAAGCCTGGTTCTGGATAGTCCGCTTGACGTCTTCATAGCGACCATGGTTGAGCACCGCGCCCGGCTTGAGGGCCGTGTTGTCGGGTACCCGAAAGGCCTTGAGCGAGGCAGCCGGGCCATCGACGCGCACGGTGACGTTGCGCAAATGCACGGGCTCGCCAGGGTCGATGCTCAGGATCAGGCGCGGCTGCTTGCCGCCCTTGACCTCGCTGTCGATCCGCGGCTGATAGTAGCCCAGTGCCTGGGCGGCTTTGCGCGCCTGCTCCTCGGCACCACGACTGAAGCGCAGCAAGGCCTCCTCGTCACGATCGCCCAGGCCACCGATGTAGCCTTCGACGTTGGCCTTGAGTGCGTCATTGGAGGGTTTGACCCGTACATCCAATTCACTTTGTGCCAGTGCCGCGCAGCTGAGGGACAGCAGGAGCGCGCCACGGGTTATTCGTCCTGGGAGTTTCATGGCGCGGATGCTAACACGGGCTTGGGAGCCTGATAGGACCGGACATGTCGCAAAAGTTCGCAGACCGGGAGTAGGTTCAGGCCGTTGCGCTTTGCAAAACCTGGGGATTGGGGTGAAAGAACACGTGTTCGCGGATCGGTCCTACCGCAATCTCGCCGATTTCCTCATACCCCTGGCGCTTATAGAACTCCAGGTAGCGTGGGTTACCGGTGTCCAGGACCACCCCCTGAGAATGTTCATCCACCGCACACCAGTTGTGCACTGCCTGGAGCAACTGTTCGCCGAAATGCTTGCCTTGAAACTGTGGATGCACCCCCAGCAGCGGCAGCACATGGACCGCATCCGACGGCAGGCAGGCCGTCACCGCCGCGTGGTATTCCAGGTAGCGCCGGGTGCAACGAAAACCGGTACTCAACACCATGCGCAGGCGCCAGGCCCAGCTTTCGGTGATGCCCAGCCGGCGTTGGGGTGGAGCGATCAGGGCGATGCCGATCAGCCGGTCGTTGACCAGCAGGCCGATGGCCGGCAACTCCTGGAGAAAATGCTGCTTGACCAACTCCCGTACCGTCGCCCTCACCCGCTGCTCATAACCCGGGCGCTCGGACTCGAACAAGTAGCTGAACGTCGGCTCATGGCGATAGGCCTGGTACAGCAATGAACGGGCTTCGCGGGAGTAGCCGCTGTCGAGCATGTGGATATCGGCGATGGCGGTAGCGGTTTCAGGCATGGTGGGAGATCTCCTGGGCGGGCTCGGGAGGCCCTGCTCTTATTGAGTACGAACCCGATAGGGCTGCGATCGTTCCTACATGCACAGGACATTAGCAGTGCATTTGTCCTACTGCCACGCTAGTGGCCTGTGTGGCTAATTCGCTTACTCAACTTCGGCGCCAGGACTTGCCAGCCTGCGTTGCCATTCCTCGCCGTAGCGGGGCTACGACTCGTCATGGCGCCTTGCCTGGCAAGCCCTGGCACTCGAATTTGAGTACTCGAATTAACCGTACAGGCCACTAGCTCCTCTCCGACATGTCAGCTAGCATCGCAGTTTTGCCAGGACAGCCGACCATGAAGATCGTCTCCTTCAACATCAACGGGCTGCGCGCCCGCCCCCATCAGCTGGCGGCGCTGATCGAGAAGCATCAGCCGGACGTGATCGGCCTGCAGGAAACCAAAGTCCACGACGAACAGTTCCCCCTGGCCGAAGTGCAAGCCCTGGGTTACCACGTGCATTACCACGGACAGAAAGGCCATTACGGCGTCGCCCTGCTCTCCCGCCAGGCGCCGCTGAGTTTGTACAAAGGCTTCGAGAGCGACGATGAAGACGCCCAGCGGCGCTTTATCTGGGGCACCTTCGCCGACGCCAATGGTGTGCCGGTGACCATCATGAACGGGTATTTCCCACAAGGCGAAAGCCGCGATCATCCAACCAAGTTCCCGGCCAAGGAACGTTTCTACAGCGATTTGCAGCACCTGCTGGAAAGCCGCTTCAGCAACGACCAGCCCGTGGTGGTAATGGGCGATGTGAACATTTCCCCGGAAGACTGCGACATCGGCATCGGCCCGGACAACATGAAGCGCTGGCTGAAAACCGGAAAATGCAGCTTCCTGCCGGAAGAACGCGAATGGATGGCCCGCCTGAAGAACTGGGGCCTGGTGGACAGCTTCCGCCACCTGAACCCGGACGTCACCGATCGCTTCAGCTGGTTCGACTACCGTAGCCGCGGCTTCGAGGACGAACCCAAGCGCGGCCTGCGCATCGACCTGATCCTGACCTCCCACGGCCTGCTGCCACAGGTCAAGGATGCCGGTGTGGATTATGAACTGCGGGGCATGGAGAAACCTTCGGACCATGCGCCGATCTGGCTGCAATTGAGCTGATCCCAAGACCTGCACCCCCCTGTGGGAGCGAGCCTGCTCGCGATGACGGTGGCACATTCAACATCAATGCAAGCTGACCCACCGCTATCGCGAGCAGGCTCGCTCCCACAGGGGTCGAGGGTGATTGTCATCTCACAGTCACCTGCCTGACTTAATCTTCCGGCATTTCTCTGGGTTCAGAAGGTGCCGAGATGCGGCTTCGGGTGGGTTGTTTCGTGGTGCTGTGGCTGCCGCTCACGGCCTGGGCCACCGATCTGCCGGTTCCCGAGCAGGGTCTTGCCTTGCGCATACAGGGTTCGAACACCATTGGCGCGACACTCGGTCCGGCCCTGGCCAAGGGGCTGATGGAAGATCAGGGCCTGCTCAAGGTCAGCACTGAAATCACCGGTCATGACAACGAGCAGCGCATCGTTGGCCAGACCGCCGGTGGCCGGCGGGTGGAGATCGACATCGCCGCCCATGGCTCCAGCACCGGATTCGCCGCCCTCAAGCAGGGCGGCGCCGACCTGGCCGCCTCTTCCCGGCCGATCAAGAACAACGAGCTGGAGGAACTGCTGCCCCTGGGTGATCTGAAAAGTCCTACGGCCGAGCAGGTCATCGCCATCGATGGCCTGGCGATTATCCTTCACCCAAGCAACCCGCTGCGTCAGTTGAACACTGTGCAACTGGCGAAGATCTTCAGCGGTGAAGCGAAGACCTGGGAGTCGGTGGGCAGCGTCGGCGGACCGATACGGCTCTACGCCCGGGATGACCAGTCCGGCACGTACGACACCTTCAAGGAACTGGTGCTCAACCGTCAGGGCAAACGGCTGGATCCTGCCGCCCTGCGCTTCGAATCCAGCGAACAGTTGTCCGACGCCGTCAGCCAGGATCCCCAAGGCATCGGTTTCATCGGTTTGCCCTACGTGCGCCAGGCCAAGGCGCTGGCGATTGCCGACGGCGACTCCCAACCGATGTTGCCGTTGAACAACCTGATTGCCACGGAGGACTATCCGTTGTCCCGGCGGTTGTTCTTCTACCTGCCGCCCCAGGCGGGCACTCCATGGGCCGAGGCGTTGGTGGCGTTCACCCAAAGCGACAAGGGCCAGGCCATCGTCGCGGCAAACGGGTTCATCGCCCAGACCGTGCGGGCCATGGCTGTCACGCCGAATGCGTTGATGCCGGAGGGCTACCAGTCCTTGAGCCGCCACGCCCAACGCCTGACCGTCAACTTCCGCTTCGCCGAAGGCAGCGCCAGCCTCGACAACAAGGCCCGCCAGGACCTGAGCCGCGTGCTCGACTACCTCCGGCAACACGGCAAAACCGAACGGCACGTCACGCTGGTGGGGTTCGGCGACGCCAAGGACGACCCGGCGCGAGCGGATTTGTTGTCCAAACTACGGGCCATGGCGGTGCGACGTGAGCTGGTCAGGAACGGCGTGACGCTGCGGGAAGTACGCGGGTTCGGCGCACTGATGCCGGTGGCGGCCAATAGCGAGGATGAAGGCCGGATCAGGAATCGGCGGGTGGAGGTTTGGGTGTACTGAAATCTCCTGGCTGGCACCAAACTCTTGTGGCGAGGGGATTTATCCCCGCTCGGCTGCGAAGCAGTCGTAAACCGGCTGACACGGTGCATCTGTTGCACCCCGGTGACTGGTTTTGGGGCTGCTGCGCAGCCCAGCGGGGATAAATCCCCTCGCCACAAAAGCCATGTGTTTACTTTGCTCATCGTGGTGTAGGTCGCAACTACATCGCCTTGCGCCATTGCCTACAACTACGCCAGAATCCGCCGGCTTGTGCGCTTTGGGCCCCTGGCTTTATCGTTTTCCGGTCGCTGACGAATCAGCGACCGGGTTTGGTAGCCCGGGTAAACTAAGGCGCACAGCTTCGGCAAATATCCGTTGACGATTTTCGTTGGCTGATTGTTATGGCGGCTGTGCGCGGGGCACCCTTGTGGTGCGCTGGGTTGCCTTGGTACCCGGTCTACCAACCTGCGTATAGCCGCCACCTAATGTTTGGTAGCAATAGGTTGCGGCTCCATTTACCAAGGAGTTTCAAGCATGTTCAAAGTACCCCCCAACCCACCAGACACCGATCCCAACGCATCGGAACTCGACAAAGCCGCCAAGCGCGCCCTCGATTTCTACCTCAAGCCCCACCCGACCGAAGCCAAGATCGATCCGGGTCCACTCTTCACCGTGGTCAACGGCGTCGACACCGAATGCCTGCTCGCCAACCTCAGCGAAACCCTCTCCTCGGCCAATGCCATGGTCAGCGATCTGGCGTTCGAGCTGGATGGCTCGCGGCGGCATGTGGCTCTGGGCATCCTGCAATTGATCGAGCTGGGTGGATTGCTGGCAAACCGGGCGCTGGATAACGTCGACCCACGCTAGCCGCTTCACCCAATGAAACTGGCCTCTGGAAAACACTTCCAGAGGCCACAGGGGGTATGCCTTAACCCACTGGGAGCGCCCCTACACAGGACTCAGTGCTGGGCCTGATGACTACCGTCCCGCCAACTCCATGATCATCCGCGACAGCAGATAGACCCGTGGCACGACGCTTTCCACTTCCGCGTATTCCTCGGGTGTATGGATGTTGCCGCCGACGATCCCGAAACCGTCCAGCGTCGGCGTGCCGACCTCGGCCGACAGGCTGGCATCCGCCGCTCCGCCGCTGCCCTCCTCGGTAAGCTTGCGCCCCAGCTCGCCATAGATCCCCTGGGCCATGGCCATCAGACGATCCGATTCCGCCGTCTGCGGCATTGGCGGCAGGCCGCGTTTCAGGCTGGTGGTGACTTCGGTGTCGGAGATCAGTTTGTCCTGGGACACACGGGCCAGGTCTTTTTCGATACGGTCGAATTCTTCCGGCACCGCGGCCCGCACGTCAGCCTTGGCGGTGGCCTTGTCGGGAATCACATTGGTCCGGTCGCCCGCGTTGAGCACCGTGAAGTTGATGGTGGTTTTCTTGTCCGCGTCGCCGAGCTTGCCGAGCTGAAGGATCTGGTGCGCCGCTTCCATCGCCGCATTGCGCCCCAGTTCTGGCGCCACACCGGCGTGGGACGCCTTGCCCTTGACCTCCACCAGCGCCGTGGCACTGCCCTTGCGCCACACCACCAGGCCATCGGCCGGGCGCCCCGGTTCCAGGTTGAGGGTCACGTCATGGGCCTTGGCGGTTTTCTTGATCAGGTCGGTGGCGACGTCCGAGCCGGTTTCTTCGCTGGCATCGAGCAGGAAGGTGATCTGTGCATAGTTCTTGAAGTCCAGGTTCTTGAGCACCTTCAACGCATAGATGCCGGCGACGATGCCGCCCTTGTCGTCCATCACGCCAGGCCCATAGGCGCGGCCGTCCTTGATGTGGAACGGACGCTCGGCAGCCGAGCCTTCCTTGAACACCGTGTCCATGTGGGCCATCAACAGAATCTTCGCTTTCCCAGTGCCCTTGAGGGTCGCCAGGATGTGCTGACTGCCATCGGAGTTCGGCACCTTTTCAATGCTGGCGCCCAGCTTCTTCAACTCATCGATGGCAATGTCGCCGACCTGGGTCAGCCCCGGCACATAGCCGGAGCCGGAGTCAATGTTCACCAGTTTTTCGAGCAGCTTCAGGGCCTCGCCCTTGTACTGTTCGGCGCCGGCGAGGACCTGTTGATCGGGTTGTGCAAAAGCGGCGGGAGCCAAGGCACCGAGGGCCAGGCTCAAGCCGAGACTCACGGCCAGACGGGAGCGCAGAGCGGTAATCATCATGATTTCATCCTTGTTCCGCGGAGAATGCCTTGGCACCCTACCCGACAATGAGGTAGCGCTCCAGTCTCTCCGTAGAGCGCTGTCCATGACCTGATTGGCGGCCCCCGCAACAGCCATGTTGCTAATAACGCAGCTAGGCAACAGAGCATCAGTAGTGTGGAAAAATACCTGACCTCACACACTATCAAGAATTTTCCGACGAGTTTTTCAGGTTGCCGATCAGAAGCCATATAAATAGCCTGCTTATCATGCAAGACAACACCCTTAGCCCCAATCATGCAAGACATGTTAGTTAACGGCGATCAACTGAATCTCATCTTGAATCGTTATCGCCAGAAAATCGAACATCCATAATTCTCACAACGACTATCCTTCGTCCCCAACGAATAATTCGACGTTTTACGTACCAGACTCATTGCCAAGGAGGCATCATGAAAAACACGCCCCCCCTCAAACAATCAATCTCCCCCCCATCATCATAAAATCTGACCCTCCATTGCCACGTCTGCCGTACGCGCCATTCCCACCCAGACAATATATTGCAAAGCCGCTCCCATGGAATGGAAAAATCGTTGAGTCCACAGAGTTAAAAACTCTCTTCAGCAAAAAAAACATCAAACATCCGGATCAGTCAATAACCATCATCATAGCTATCGCTACTCAACAGGACAGGATAGACAAAGCCTACAAGGCACATATCCCGTTCTTTAAGCCTGAGCTTGACGAAGAAATTTCAAAGAAATCAGAGCCGGGCAAACCAGGCATGCTGGAGCGATACAAGCACGAAAAATCTGTCGTCGACGAAGTTCTTCGATTTAAAAAAAACGAACTACAAAAAATTACTGCAACAGCAAGCCAATTTTATGGAAGAGACCCTCTCAACAACACCATTAAAAAAAATGCAGTTGAGTTTCTAAATATTTTTCATAAAAGCAGAGCCCCTTCACTGACCACCTACAACAAATGGCTCACATCCATCACCGCCGCCTATACAGCCAAAATGCTTGCGGTAAAAACAAAAATGCTGACGGAAAAATCCAGGCAACTTACTTCAACTATTGCAACCACAGAAGCCGATGAAAAAAAAAGACACATCGCTACCTGGACCAATCGATACAATCTGAAAAAAAACGCCATCGTCAGCCAATATCAGTTGGACAAGACCAGTTTGGAAAAAAGAATCCAGGCCGAACTGGATTCTGCCAGCAACGCCGAAGACTCGACAGCGGAGCTGTCACCAGAGCAAGGAATGAACAAAGCCATTCTCTTGATCAAACAACTGAGAGATACAAAACAAAAAGAGCTGCAGCAACATCTTTCACTTCTGGCGACCTATGCGGGCACAGATTTCATAGCCCGGGACAGCAAAGCCTTTCTTGAGCGCATACAAACTAATCATCTTGACACTGAAATATCTTTTGAAGAAGAATTCTCAGCCATTCATGCAACCTATCGCAGCGATATATTAAATGCCGAAATCAATAACCTTGAAGATCGACTTATTAAATTGATCCCTGCATATGAACAGCTCATTGAGGAACGGGCCAACTCAGGAATACTCCCCCTTGCGCCACCAGATGTCCTTCTGACTGAAAACATGAAGGAGGCAAAAAAACTGAGGGATGCCTCAAAACTTATCGTAGGAGGGGATGCTGTTCTTCTGGGAATTTTTTATACAAAAGTCAGAAACAAGGGCGAATGGGACTACAAGCAACGCGGAAGGGAATTTGAGGAATTCGGTAATTTCAATTACGGCGCCACCGGTACGGCAGCAGGGCTTCCAGAGCACGTTCTACTTAGGGCGGCAGGCGCGGCTCAATCCATTGCAGGAACATCAAAAGAGGAGTTTGGAAAGTGGTGGGCGGACTCGCCCTACGGCGATGACAGCATAGACCAGATATGGATAAGAGCAGGTATACGACATGCTAAAACCAAAGATTTCTAAGTGGATCAGCGTCACCCTATTAACAATATGCCTTATACAAACAATATACATCTACACGCTGTCGCGGCCTTCACCAGAACCGTCAGAGATAGTATCCATAATACCCATCGACTCTACAGGTGCAGTTTACGAAGTTCTATACAACTCAGGCGGGGCCACCGTCCCATTTAGCTATAGATATTTTGTCCTGGAAAAAATCACCGACCCCAATGAAGCGCTTAATCGAATAAAATCGTCCCATCCATTTCTTGTCACCAGAAGCTCTGGTGCAGTTCGAGGCACCTCACCTGGCAGGGTAAAACTTAGAACATTGGACACAATCTACGATTACAGAAACACCGCGTACTATAGAACCAATGGGGAACTGAAACGAGTCAAGTTGGACCTGACTTCAGATATGCCTTGATCATTGCTGCGACGGTGCCCGGTCACACAGATAAAGAAACACTATGTTTGATGCTGCTCACGTCCAGCTCAGCAAGCATCAGGCACCGTATCGCTGAATGGAAATAACACACATAAAAAGAACGCGCCGTCAATAACCTCACGCTTTCACAGCACCCTTCAACGCACAAGCTACGCTGTCGTCGCGATGTCCCCACGTTTGAGCTTCACTTATCACTACGCCCTGTCGCCCAAGGCTGACCGATCAAATTTTGTCGTGACTCATGGAGGTAAAAAATGCTGGTGCTGTGGGTAATACTCGCCGTGTTTGTCGTCTGGAGCTGGCTGACCTATCCGGCCATCGGCCAGGTGCTGTTCGACCTGAGCATGGCGGTGGAAACCCGTCTTTCCCGGTTGCACAAGATCACTGTGCCCATCAGCGAAATGACGGTGTCGACCCTGCAAGGCGGACCTTATGAAGCCTCTGGCTGCATCCTGATGCTGCATGGCTACAGTGCCGATAAAAACCTCTGGCTGCGGTTCGCCCGGCCCTTCGTCCGTGACTACCGGGTGCTGATTCCCGACCTGCCCGGCCATGGTGAAACCGGCTTCAAGGCCGGTGGCGGCTATGACATTCCGACCCAGGCCCGGCGGATAATCGAGTTGCTCGACGCCTGCGGCCTGGACAAGGTCCATGTGATCGGCAACTCCATGGGCGGTTACCTGGCCGCCTGGCTGGCAGCCACTTCGCCGGAGCGGGTGCTGACCCTGACACTGCTCAATCCGGCCGGCGTGACGTCGCCCCAGCCCAGCGACATGGACCGCCAGGTGGCCGCCGGGCGGAACCCCTCCCTCATGCGTTCGCGTAACGATTTCCCACCCTTCTATGCAATGACCATGGACTCACCGCCCTGGGTGCCCAAGGTGGTGTTGGCGGCGGTGGCCGATAAGTACGTCAAGTGCCGGGAAGAACTGGCGGAGATCTACACGGATTTCAACGCCAGCCCGCCGATGGAGCCGCGCCTGTCCGACATCCGCGCGCCGTCGCTGCTGCTCTGGGGCCGCCAGGACCGGATGATCGACGTCAGCTGCGTGCCGGTGTGGAGCAAGGGCATCGCCGATCTGCGGGTGGAGATCTGGGATGGGCTGGGTCACTTGCCGCCGCTTGAAAAACCGGAACGGACGGCGGCGCTGTATCGAGGGTTCCTCAAGGGGTTGGGACAGTGAACGAGCGGTGGGATCAGTCCCTGGCAGAATGAAGTCCTGAAGATTCTTCGTTTGCGAGGGCTGGAGAAGGCTGCGATCTTTCGTTCCACTTTCATTCCCAATTCCCACAGTCCGAACCAGGAATTCTCACCATGAGCTTCGTCAGTCCCGACCTGATCCGCCAATGCTTCTCCAGGGCGATGTCCGACATGTACCGCGACGAAGTGCCCCTGTACGGCACGCTGATGAAGCTGGTGGAACAGACCAATGCCCAGGTGCTGGGCAACGATCGGCAACTGGCCGAACACCTGGACAGCACCGGCGAGCGTGAGCGCCTGGACCTCGAACGCCACGGCGCGATCCGCGTCGGCACCGCCGCGGAGCTGGCGACCCTGAGCCGGCTGTTCGCGGTCATGGGCATGCAGCCGGTGGGCTATTACGACCTCACGCCCGCCGGGGTACCGGTGCACTCCACAGCCTTTCGCGCCGTGCACGAAAGCGCCTTGCAGGTCAGTCCGTTCCGGGTGTTTACCTCCTTACTACGCCTGGAACTGATCGACAACGCCGAGCTCCGGGCATTTGCCGAATCGGTGCTGGCTAAACGGCAGATCTTCACGCCGAAGGCGCTTGAGCTCATCGACCTCGCTGAACGCCAGGGGGGCCTGACACAAGCCCAGGCCGACGACTTCGTCCTACAGGCCCTGGAAACGTTTCGCTGGCACCACAGCGCCACCGTCACCGCCGAACAGTACCGACAACTCAGTGCCCAGCACCGTCTGATTGCTGACGTGGTCGCCTTCAAGGGCCCGCACATCAATCACCTGACACCGCGCACCCTGGACATCGACATTGTCCAGGCGCAGATGCCCGTGCATGGCATCACCCCCAAGGCGGTGATCGAAGGCCCGCCCCGCCGCCAGTGCCCGATCCTGTTGCGCCAGACCAGTTTCAAGGCACTCGACGAGCCTGTCGCGTTCATCGACCAGCCCCACACCCAAGGCAGTCACAGCGCGCGCTTCGGTGAAATCGAACAACGGGGCGCCGCCCTCACGCCCAAGGGCCGTGCGCTCTACGATCAGTTGCTCAACGCGGCGCGGGATGCCTTGGGGGAATTTCCCAACGAGGCCAATGCCGCGCGTTACAACACCTTGATGACCGAACACTTTGCGCCGTTCCCGGACAGCCACGATGAGTTGCGCCGGCAGGCACTGGCGTACTTCCGTTATTTCGTGACGCAAAAGGGCCTGGCCGCCAAAGGCACTCTCGAGCCATCGACGGCGCTGGAGCAGCTGGTTGAACAGCAATACCTGCGCGCCGAACCGCTGGTGTATGAAGATTTCCTGCCAGTCAGCGCCGCCGGTATCTTCCAGTCGAACCTCGGTGATGACGCCCAGAGCCGTTACGCCGGGCAGTCCAATCGCCAGGCCTTCGAAGCGGCGTTGGGACGAACGACGATCGATGAGCTGGGGTTGTACGCCGAGACGCAGCAGCGCTCCATTGAGGAGTGCAGGGTGGCGTTGGGTTTGTAAGGACAAGCTGAGAAACACCGTTCACTTAAGGTCTGGAATGATTTTGTGGCGAGGGGATTTATCCCCTCGCCACAGGGTGGTGCTGGATGGGATTTAGGGGTTCACGCTGAAATAACCGTAGCGAGGGTCAGGCAAAAAGCTGCGCACCTGCTTTCGTCATGAGGCTCATCAATCTGATCGTTCTGCCTGTACTCAGGGGTTCAAAACCGTTGCGCAAGAAACTGCGCGACACTGTGCAGGCCGTTGCGCAGTTCGCGTCAAAATGGTCGGAAACACACTCGACAGTTGCTCAAAAAAATAAATAACCACTTGAAATAAAACAACTTTTAAGAAAATGGCATAGCTCTTGATAACCCTTCCGGCACCTCGGGACGATTCCTTCCCAGGTCCTTTAGTTATCCAGCAAGGAGAGCATCCATTGGCTACCCCCGCGTACATGTCCATCGAAGGCACCAAACAAGGTCTGATCACGGCCGGCGCGTTTACCGCCGACTCGGTGGGCAACACCTATCAGGAAGGTCATGAAGACCAGGTCATGGTCCAGGGCTTCCAGCATCAGGTCATCATTCCGCGCGATCCGCAGTCCGGCCAGCCAACCGGCCAGCGCGTGCATAAACCCTTGGTCATCACCAAGGTCTTCGACAAGGCTTCGCCGCTGCTGCTGGCGGCCCTGACCTGCGGTGAACGCCTGACCAAGGTTGAAATCCAGTGGTACCGCACTTCTGCCGCCGGCACTCAGGAGCATTACTACACCACCACCTTGGAAGACGCGATCATCGTCGATATCAAGGACTACATGCTCAACTGCCAAGACCCGGCGAACTCGCACTTCACCCATCTGGAAGATGTGCATTTCACCTATCGCAAGATTACCTGGACTCACGAAGTGAGCGGAACGTCGGGCTCCGATGATTGGCGCTCGCCGGTTGCCGGTTAATACAGGGACAACCGTTCAAGCATCGGCCGGCGCTGCTGGTCGATGCAGATGAATAAGGGGAAATGTTTCAGACGGTGTTCGCCCAGTGCGACGGCCTCGGCATTCCATGCACTGGTAAAGAGCCAGACACTGGGCGAACGGGCTCAATAATAGTGGAACTTTCGAGCCATGTCCGCCTCACCGCTATAAATAATTATTCACTTCCAGCTTATTTAACTTTGGTCGGCGGCGTTCACCCATTCGCTCAATTAATCGTTTGATTGAGTACAAAACCTGGATCCGATAATAGTTGGCCAACGTGTTACACAAACGCAACACCTCAGTACAGCAATTCCATTTAACAAAAGCATGTAATGCGTCACAAAACCTGACAGTCGTTATACATCGTCCTTTCCATGGGATCGATATGACGAAGTTGCGTCATGGCGTCCGGTTTTTTTGTGCATCGGTCTCTCCCGCTCCGGGGTTACCCTCCTGCTGCTTGCGCTTGGCCGGATCATTCGGGCGCAGGGCATCGTTGTCGCGCTCCACTTCACCGGGCAACGCCGGTTCGTCGGGGTTTTGGGTGGCGTGTTCGGGGTTGTCCTTCATGGCTACTCCTGGCGTGTTCAGGCTTGCGCATCAAGCATCGGGGTCGGCGACTTCCTCGGCGACGTTGGCATCCGGGGAACGCTGGTGGAGCTGTTCGGCCCGGGCCTTGAGCTCCTGCCACTGCGCCAGGTCGATAGCCCCTTGGCCGAACAGGTCATTGGCCAGCTGCATCAACTCGGTGAAATGAGCATCGGGCGACTGCTGCCAGTAGGCCTTGTCGTCGAACAGTCGCTGCCAATCGGCCAGCGACGGGGGTTTGAGGTCATCGCTCATGACGGGGCTCCTATCAGGCCTTGTCCGGGCATTCATAACGTATGAGGGAGCCGCTCCCCGGGAGTTCCGATGAGTCTCAATAACCGGTCATTTCCAGATAGCCACTGCCGCCATGACTGCCGCTCACTTGTACCGGGCCTTCCCAATAGGGGATGCGCAGGGCCATCCAGGCGTTGGGGTTCAAGGCGCGGGTGCTGATCTCGACTTGCTTGCCGGGGATCTTGATGGACCAGCGCACCGGCATCGAGCGTCCGGCAACCTGGGCCATTTGCGCAGGCACCAGCTCGATGTCCGCGGCATGCAGGGGCTGCGCCTGGCCACGGGCATCGATCCAGGTGCCGGTGAGATACGGCGCTCCGTCCTTGTGGCGCATGCGGTAGAGCATCACCTGCTCGCCACTGTCCAGGTGCAGGGAGAACCAGTCCCATCCGGTCTGGTTGGCGGTCAGCGGCTGGCTGCTCCATTCGCGATCGAGCCAGGCCGGGCCACTGACCGTATAACGCTGACCGTCGATTTCCAGCTGACCACTGGCCTGGAAGAACGGCTGGCTGTAGTAGTAAGACGCCTGTCCCTGTTCGGATTTCTGACTGAAGCCCTTGTCGCCCTGCAACACCAGCGGACGAGTCGACGTGAGTCGCAGCTCATAGCGAAAGTGTGGGTCGCGGGCCTTCAATAGCATATCGGTCAAGGGGTCGGTGCCGCTCGCTTGGGTCGTGAATTGCCAATCGTCGATCCAGGCCTCGAAGGGCACCGTCTGCACCCCGGCCTGCCCCACCCCGCCCCGTGCGTAGCGCTCGGCGGCATGATGGACCGTCGCAGAAGTGACGGCGGCGTGGCCGAGCCAGATCGTTTGGTTGCGCCAGCCATCCGCTTGGGGGCCGGCGCTCAAGGCGCTGCGAAACAGTGTCCATTGCACACCGAATTCACGTCCCTCGGCATCCTTGAGATTGGCGGTGACGTACCACCACTCGATGCGATAGCCCTGGTGAACGCCGTGATCCGCCGGAAAGTCGAACACCCGCCCTGACACTACCGGGGTGAAGGCGACGGCTTCGCCACCCAGGCCGGCAAAGCCTTTCTGGGTTTCAGGCGGGCGGTCACAACCGCAAAGCAGCGCCAACAGCAGCAGGCCGATCCTGACTTTCATGAACGGTCCTCCTGGGAAAAGCGCCTGAGCAGGTCCGCAGGCTGGGTACGGTACAAGGCGTACAACGGCCAAGCGGACGCAAGCAATGTAGCGAACATCGCCAACGCCAGCAGTTGCGCCAATTGCAGCGGGAACACCCGCAACGGCAAGCGCCAACCGAACGCCTGCACATTGATCACCGCATCCAGGCACCAGGCCAGGGCGATGCCCAGCGGCACGGCGAGCACCAGGGTCAGCAACGACAGCAGCCAGGTCTGGCCGAGGTTGAGCAGCATCAGTTGCCGGCGCGTCACGCCCAGCGCCCATAGCGGCGCCAGCTGGCCGAGACGACTCTGGCTCTGGGTCAGCAGGCTGATGAACAGCGCCACTCCGGCCACGGCCAGCGTCAGACCGTTCAGCGCGGCGGTGGCAGCAAAGGTGCGTTCGAACACCTGGGTCGACCAGCCCTTGAGCCGGGCTTGATCGACGATCCGGCTGTCATCCAGGTCGAATCGACTTTGCAATGCCGCCAGCAGTGTCGGCATGGCGGAAGGCTCGATCCGCAGATTGAAGCGATACGGTGTCAGTTCCGGCCATTGGGCAAGCAGATGGTCGGCGTTGACCAGCACATGGCCCTTGGGATTGCCGTAATCGGCGTAGATGCCGACGATACGCGGCGTCCATGGCCCCTGCGGGGTTGGCAACGTCAGTTGATCGCCAACCCGGACCTTGAGGCGCCGGGCCAGCTGTTCGCTGAGCATCAGCGTGTCGGCGGCCGCCAGTTGCTCCCAGGGTGTATCGGCAGATTCCAACAGCGGCCAATGCTGGCGATAGAGGGGGTGATCGATGACGCCGAAGACGTCCGTCGGCCAGCCTTGTAACGGCACCGAAACCTGCCAGTTGGGCAGTATGGCGGTCACGGTTGGTTGCTGCTTGAGCCAGGCGTGCAGCTCGCCGGCCTGGGCCGGGGTCTGCGGGCTGACGTAGAGTTCTGCGGTCAGACGCTGTTCGAGCCAGTGGGTGAAGGTCTGGCGGAAACCGGCGGTCATGCTGCCGGCGCCGATATTCGCCGCCAACGCCAGCAGCAAGGCCATCAACGCCAGGCTCAACGTCGGCAGTTGCTGTCGACAGTCGGCGAGGAACCATTGTCCGAGCACTGAACGGCTGCGACGCAGCAACAGGTTCAACACACGGTTGAGCAACACCGGCAAGGCCAGGGCCGCGCCCAGCAGCAAGGCGGTCATCAAGACAAAACCACTGGCCAGGCTGTCGCCTCGGAGCAACGCAAACACGGCAATCAGCGCCGCCAATGTCGCCACCCAACCCTGACGACGCAGCCAACGTGCATGGGCCTGATGCCAGGCCTGGGGATTGGCCAGCGCCAGCAACGGCAAGCGCGCCGCCCGCAGCAAACTGTCGGCGCCGGCCAGCAGCGCACCGAGCAGGCTCAGGCCAACACCGCTCAGCCACCACCACGGGCTGAGATTCAACTGCCCAGGTACCTCGGCGCCGTATAACCCTCGCAGGCTCGCCGCGACATCCGGCAACAGCAGGCCCGCCAGCCAGTAGCCGCTCAGCACCCCGGCAACGCCGCCCGACACAGCCAGTACCCCCAGCTCGACCGACAGGCTGGTGACCAGCATCCGCGCACTGACGCCGCAGGCCCGCAGGGTTCGCAGCAGGTGGCGGCGCTGCTCCAGGGCCAGGCCGATTGCCGCGTGAACGATGAACAACCCCACCACAAACGACAGGAAGCCCAGGGCATCGAGGTTCAGGTGAAAGCTTTCGGTCAGGCGCGATAGATTATTTTCTTCATCGGCGCGCTTGAACTGCAACCGACCGTTGAACGCCTCCGGCAACCCCGCGGTGAACGTGGCGGGCAGCAGCAATCGCGACAACCGCTCCGGCTGCCCGAGCACTTGCTGGGCGAAGCCGATGTCCATCAGCAGCATGCCCGGTGCCATGTCCGCCTGGGTGTGCAGGGGCGGCAAGATATGTCCATCGACGGTCAGGGGCCGGTCGCCCTCGCCCAGCCCCAAGGCTTGCAGGGTTTGCGGGGCCACCCAGGTGCGGCCGGGCTCGCTGAAAAACGCCACCACCTCGCTCATCTCCCGCGCCTGCCCCGCCAGCGCCGCACCGGCGGGCAGCGACACCGGTTCGATGCCCATCAGTTGCAGGCGCTGATCCTCATGCCCCTTGAGCGTCACCCTGGCCTGCAACACCGGCGACACCGGCCAACCCTGGCGACGCAAATCGACAAACCATTGCTGAGGGAAGGTACCGCCGCCGGGGGCATTGAGGCTGGCCTGGGGTTCGCCGCCAATGAGCCGGCTGGCCCGGGCGTAGCTGTCCCGGGCCTGACTGTTCAAGGCCTGCACACCGCTCAGCAGGCTAGTGGCGAGCCAGAGCCCGGTCAACACACTGAAAAACTGCACCGGGTGCAGACGCCAATGGCTGAGCAAGGCCTTGAGGGTCTGGCGAAAGATCATCAGCCCTGACCCACCTGCGCCAGCCGCCCACCGTGCAACACCACGCGTTCAGCCAGACGGGCCGCCACCCGTGGGCTATGGGTAACCATCAGCAGGCTGGTGGAGCTGCCGTCCAACAGCTCCAGCAACAGGTGCAGCACTTCATCGCTGGTGGCTTCATCGAGGCTGCCGGTGGGTTCGTCGGCCAGTAGCAGAGGCGGACGCGAAGCCAGCGCCCGGCCCAGGGCGACCCGTTGCTGTTGGCCGCCGGAAAGCTGTTCGGGATAACGTCGCAGCAGCTCCCCAAGACCGAGTCGCTGTATCAGATGGGTCTGCCAGGCAGGGTCATGGCGACCACACAATCGCGCCTGGAACGCCAGGTTGTCCGCCACCGACAAGCTGCTGATGAGATTGAACTGCTGGAACACCAGGCCGATTTCCGTTCGCCGCCAACTCGCCAACTGGCTTTCGCTCATGCCGTCGAGCCGGTACTCGCCACTGCGGATGCTGCCACGATCGACCTTGTCCAACCCGGCGACCAAGTGCAGCAAGGTACTTTTGCCACTGCCGGACTCTCCCATCAGCGCCAGGCTGCTGCCCGGCGCCAATGTCAGGTCGACGCCTTGCAGCACCGGCAACGGACCTTGAGGGGTGACGTAGCTTTTGAACACATCGCGGACTTCAAGCATTGAAAGGCTCAATGGATAAACGTCGGGTCAGGATAGCGGAGTCAGATGAAGGAGCGCTCCCGGGACTTTACGTGGGATCGGATCGTACCGTTGGTCATCTGCTGTTTTTTTGAGATCCTATACTCTTGCGTGTTGTCAGTTTCCGGCTATGAATCAATGAATAGCAAATGCCGTTTGTATGCTGTCGGCGCAATCGTCATCGATATGACGCCCGGGATTGCCCCCTCTCAAGGATCCTCGCCGACATGTCCCACAGCCAATATCGCCCCGATATCGATGGGCTTCGCTCAATTGCCGTCCTGGCCGTTTTCGTCCATCACCTTAACGCCAGCCTGCTGCCCGGCGGGTTTGTTGGCGTCGACCTGTTTTTCGTCATTTCGGGATTCTTGATTACTTCACAGGTGTACGCCGAGATACGCAGCCATACCTTTTCGTTCAAACATTTTTACCAACGTCGCATCAACCGCATCCTGCCGGCGTTGGTAACGGTATTGCTGGTGACTGTGATCGCAGGAGGCTTCATCCTTTCCCCGGCCGACCTGACGCAATTGAACCTCAGTGCACTGTTCTCCCTGTTGGGTGTCTCGAACATCTACATCGCGATGAAGCATGGCAACTATTTCGCCACGGACGCCCACGAAGCCCCCTTGGTACACTCTTGGTCGCTGGGTATCGAAGAGCAGTTCTATCTGATCTGGCCATTGTTCATCCTTGGGCTTTATCGTCTCGCGCCCCGTTATGTCCTGCCTCTACTGGGCGTCGGCTTGGTGGTAGCACTGAGCGCTTCCGAATACGCCACGTCTCTCTTCCCCACAGCCTCTTACTACTTGTTACCCACGCGTTTTTTCGAGCTGATGTTGGGTGGAGCATTGGGTGTCTATCTGTCTCAACCACGCCAGCTCTACAAACAAGTGGTCGTGGTTTACGCAGCGACTGGATACGGGCTGATCATTTTTTCCCTGTTTGCCCTGAATCCCGACACTCCCTTCCCCGGGCTCATCGCCTTCATACCTTGCCTGGGCGCTGCGCTGTTGATCCTCGCTGGCCATAGTGACCGCTCCCGCTTGCTGACCAACCGCCCCATGGTGTTAATCGGCCTGATTTCCTATTCGCTTTATCTTTGGCATTGGCCGCTGATTGCTTACCTGAATTACCTGGACGTCGACATCACGCTCCCGGTGGGGATATCGCTGATGGGGGTGGCAATCTCGTTGTCCTGGTGCTCGTGGCGTTACATCGAGGTTCCTTTTCGACGGAGCGGACTGCGGCTGCCCTTTAGCCGTGTGGTGGCGCGTCGATTCCTGGCGCCAGCGCTTGGGCTGGCCGTGCTGACAGGGCTGAGCGTGCAGTTCCAGGGGTTTCCGCAACGCTTTGTGCCGCAAGTTGCCACACTTGAGGCCATGACGAAGGTCGAACCGCACAAGCTACGCAGCGGCTGCCACATGCCCAATGAGCGATCCAGCGCCGAGCCCGATCCGGATTGCCGCCTCGGTGCACACAAGGCACAACTCGACGGGATCATGGTCGGTGACTCGTTCGCCAACCATTTCACCGGCATGGTGGATATTCTGGCCGAATCCGATGACATCAGGTTGATGGACTACACCCTGGATTCCTGTCCGCCGATCTTTGGTCACACCGTAGAGGTGTCGGCGATGTATGGTGATCGTTGCATGAGGCGCAACCAGCGGGTGTTTGAGTTGATCGAGCAGAATCACTATGCCTATGTGGTATTGGCCGGGGTCTGGCCAAGGGGCGCCACAGACGGCGCTCTTGTCGAAGCGAGTATCAAACAAGTAACGGACCATGCCGGCAAGGTCATTGTGATTTTAAGCAACCAGAACATCACCCACGCCGCGACCTGCCCTGTGCGCCGCCTGATGTTCGGCGCCCATGGCTCCTGCTCGGCCCCGCTGGACATCACGGCGCCCTACTGGAGCGCGGTACGAGCCAAATTACCTCAAGTGCACTTCATCGACCCCAATCGGGTGATCTGCCCGGTGGGTCTGTGCAGCCCTATCATCGATGGACAGTTGTTGTATCGCGATGATGCACACCTGAACGATGTAGGCTCCCGCTTCATCGGCCGCACATTGCGCAACCAGGGTTTCTCGCTTCTGCAAGACCCGGTAGAACCGGGGCCGATCGCCACAATGAGATAGGAATTGGACTGGCCTCAATGGTGGTATATCCAGCACCGATGCAAGCTGGCCCACCGCAATCGCGAGCAGGCTCGCTCCCACAGGGGATTGGCGGTGGGCATGGGTGGTGTGTTTATCCCGGACCAGGGTGGGAGCGAGCCTGCTCGCGATGGAGGCAGCACAGGCAACATCAATGCAAGCTGACCCACCGTCATCGCGCCGTTCAGTGCCCTACTGCCATCTCTACCTGGGCCGGTAGCGGGGTCACGATGCTGTTCAGGTCAATGTGTTTCCACGCCGGTTTGGCGCCCAGGCGTGCATTGAATCGATAGTTGAAGGTGAAGTCGTCTTCGGTCGGTTGGTCCAGGGATTTCCCATACAGGGATTCGACTCCGGCACGGTCATAACCCATCAGCCGCAACAGCGTCGGGAAGATGTTGTAGTGGCTGGAACGGTCCTTGTTGCCGGCCCAGGCCTGCCGCCAATCGAGGGTCTGCAGGTGACTCCCTTGGATCACCACCAACGGCACCAACCCCTCCTCCTCCACCGGATCTCCGCCGCAGTGAGTGTTGAGCCCCGGGTTACCGCGTTCATGCAGGTCCTGGCCATGATCGGAGGTGTAGATCAGCACGGCATTGGCCAAGGCCGCCTGGTTGAAGATCCGTCGGAAAAACTCGCCGACATTCCACAGCAGCGTGTTCTGGTAGGCGTTGCGGTAGAGCACCCAATCATCCTTCTGGCCATTGAAACCGTCACGCCGGCCGGTGTCGGCCACGTCCTGATACTGCCCGCGCGGCAAGGCGGGGCGGTAGCTCATGAAATCGTCGGGGTATTTGTCGTGCACCGGGAAATGCGCGCCGACCTTGTTGATGACCACCAGCTCCGGTTGCCCGTCGCCCAACAGCTCGATCAATTTGTCCGCCGCCGCCATGTCGCGGTCGCGCACGCTGGTCTGATCGAATTGGACAAACACATCGATGTCCTTTTTCTCCAGATCGGTCATCAGGTTCTGCAGGTTGCCCCCCGTGCGCTGGGCGTCGATGTAGACGGTGCGCAAGCCCGCCCCCTTGGCGTATTGCCAGATCGACGGCTGGGTGCTGTTGATGCGCATGTAGTCGGCGCGGGTACCGCCATAGCGCAGGGTGACGTTGGTGTCGGCGCTGCAATTGGCAATGGACGCGGCGTAGCCGAAATTGAAAATTGCCACCCCCGACGGCGGTGTCTTGAGCCCGGTGTGCACACCCGACGACGTGTTGATATCCAAGTAGTTGCCGGAGATGCTTTCATCGATGATCAGCACTATGTCATGCCCGATCGGCGGCGTTTGCCGCACCAGCCGTACCGGTTCCCGAGGGCCGACCGTGTTGTGCAAGGCCTCGTAGGCGAACAGGTTCAAATAGGCCAGCGGGGTATACATCACCGGTAGACCACGGGCGCCCTCACCTGCCCGCACGAAGAGCACGCCGCTGAGCAACAGCACCCCCAGCAGCGGTGCGGCGATGGGGAGATAACCTGGCATCGCTAGCCGTCGGCGAGGCTGGAGGCCGATCCCCAACAGTAGCAACAGCCCGGCAAGCATCGCGTGGACGATCACCTCGCGGTACTGCCAGGCCGCCTCCTGGATAAAACCACCGGAGTACACCAGCGACACGAACTGACTGTAGGTCAGGTAACTGTCGGTCACCCGGGTGTACACCTCGAAGAACACCGCCGACGCAAACATCGCCAACGCAAACAGGTGCCGCACAAGGGTCTGGCGGATATACGCGGTCATCCACAACGCCACCACCAGTGCCACGAACATCGCGCCGAACAACACCGTCGCCAAGCCAAAACCCAGCGCCGTCAGACGGTCAAGGTAGTAGTCATACCCCCTGATCAGGTACAGCGCCAACAGCAATTCCTTGAGGTATCGGGCCATGTTTTTCTCGACGCAATCTTGACGTTGCAAAGGGCTCTGTTCCTGGACACTAGCAGCGGCTTTCCAAAGCGCAAGAAAGCCAATGAATCAAATGTGCGTCAAAAAAAAGTTAGCCCAAAAATGACACGAATACCCCCTGAAAAAACGAAAAATCTATGAATAAATACCGTTCATCGATTTTTTTGACGCGCCTTTCAGCCTTTAAAACAGGCACTTTTCCAAGACTGTCAATAACTTGATATCAAAAAGCCGGACTCTTTCTAGTTTTGCCAACAGTGACAACTGTCATTTTGCTGACACGCTTTTCTGAGGCTGCGCTATACCCCCCTAAACAGTTTCATCCGAGTTACATAAAAACGATCTTCGAGGCACGCCAGAATGGACGTGAGCGTATTTGGGACGGGGTATGTGGGGCTGATCCAGGCGGCAGCATTGGCCGACGTCGGGCATCGTGTGTTGTGCATCGACATCGACCCGAACAAGATCCGGCAACTGCAGCAAGCGGTCCCCCCGATCAGCGAACCGGGGCTCTCCGGATTGCTCGAAGACAACATCAAGGCCGGGCGCTTGTCGTTCAGCTCCCAGGCCAGCGATGCGGTCAATCATGGCGAACTCATTTTCATTGCCGTCGGCACCCCCGCCGATGAAGACGGCTCGGCAGACCTGAGCCACGTACTGGCGGTGACCCGGCAGATCGCCGACTTCATGGACAGCGATCGCACCCTGATCATCAAGTCCACCGTGCCCGTGGGTACGGCCGACAAGGTCACCGAATGCGCCCGCCAGGTGCTGGCCCGGCGCGGCCTGAAACGGTTGAACGTGCGGGTGGTGTCCAACCCCGAATTTCTCAAGGAAGGCAGCGCCCTGGCCGATTGCATGCGTCCGGACCGGATCATCGTCGGCACCGCCGATACCCTGGCCCGCGACCAGATGAGCGAGCTCTACGCGCCCTTCTGCCGCAACCACGAAAAGCTGATGTTCATGGATAACCGCAGCGCCGAGCTGACCAAGTACGCCGCCAACGCCATGCTCGCCACCCGCATCAGTTTCATAAACGAACTGGCCAACCTCACCGAACGACTGGGGGCCGACATCGAAGCGGTGCGCAAGGGTATCGGGTCTGACCCACGCATCGGTTACCACTTCATTTATCCCGGTTGCGGCTTCGGCGGATCGTGCTTCCCCAAGGACCTGCGAGCCCTGCTGCACACCGCTGAACAGAGCGGCATGCCGCTGCACCTGTTGCGCAGCGTCACCGACGTCAACGACCGCCAGCGGCACATCCTGTTCGAGAAACTCGCCAAGCAGTTTCCCGATGGCCTGGCCGGTAAATCGATTGCCGTCTGGGGCCTGGCCTTCAAGCCCAATACCGACGACATGCGCGAAGCGCCCAGCCGCTACCTGATGGAAGCGCTGTGGCGCGAAGGCGCCCGGGTCCAGGCCTACGACCCGGAAGCCATGTCTGAATGCCGGCGGCTCTACGGCTACCGTAAGGACCTGAACCTGTGTGCCACCCGTGACGATACCCTGGAAGACGCCGACGCGCTGGTGATCTGCACCGAGTGGAAGAACTTCCGCGTGGTGGATTTCGACCTGCTGGCCAGCAAACTGCGCGCCCGGGTCATCATTGACGGCCGCAACCTGTACAACCCGGAACACCTCGCTGCCGCCGGGCTGCTGTATCGCGGCATCGGGCTGCGGCACACCGTGCCGGCCGGCTCGGCACCAGGGCCGCAAGCGTGAATATCCTGGTAACCGGCGCGGCCGGTTTCATCGGCGCCCACTGCGTGCGGCGACTGCTGTGCGATGGCCATCGGGTGTGCGGGCTGGACAATTTCAACGACTACTACGACCCCCGGCTCAAGCATGACCGCATCGCCTGGGTGAAGGCTCAGGCTGGCGATTTTCCCCTGGCACGGCTGGACCTGACCGACGCCGGCGCCATCGACGAGCTGTTCCAATCGTACCGCCCGGAGGTGGTGATCCACCTCGCCGCACAGGCGGGGGTGCGCTACTCCCTGGAGAATCCAAGGGCCTACGTCGACAGCAACCTCACCGGGTTCCTGAACATCCTCGAAAGCTGCCGCCGTCATCCGGTCAGGCACCTGATCTACGCCTCCTCAAGCTCCGTGTATGGCGCTAACCCGCGCACGCCTTATTCAGAGCAGGACAATGTCGATCATCCGCTGTCGCTGTACGCGGCCAGCAAAAAAGCCAACGAACTGATGGCCCACAGCTACAGCCACCTGTTCGGCATCCCTTGCACCGGCTTGCGCTTTTTTACCGTGTATGGCCCCTGGGGGCGGCCGGACATGTCGCCGATCCAGTTCGCCCGTGCCATCGCCGAAGGTCGGGTGCTGCAGTTGTTCAACCATGGCGAGCACCAGCGTGATTTCACCTACATCGACGACATCGTCGAAAGCATCGCCCGGCTGATCGAGCGTCCGCCCCGCGTCACTGCCGCACGGGATCTGGACCCCTTGGACCCGTCCACCAGCCGCGCGCCCTGGCGCATCTACAACATCGGCGGACAGCACCCGGTGGCCCTGCGGACCTACGTCGCGCTGCTGGAAAAACACCTGGGGCTGAGCGCCCGTATCGAGCTGTTGCCCCTGCAACCGGGTGATGTGCTCAACACCTGCGCCGACGCCAGCGACCTGGCGCGGGCCACTGGTTTCCAGCCACGCATCGAACTGGACGAAGGCCTGGGCCGCTTCATCGATTGGTTCCTCGATTACTACGGGCTGCCTGCTGCCCGCCCGCCGCTCACGGCTGAACTTGCAGATGAAACTCAGAGGAGGAGTCTATGACCCGTCATGAGCAATCCCTTCCGCTCAATACCCCCGGCGACAAGCGTGTCGACCCCGAGCACCGCAGGCGTCTGGATGCAGCCATCCATCGACAAGGCCGTGGCTGGCTGACCGGCCGCGACGGCGGTCGGCCGTGGACCGTCTCGCGGACCAACCGGGTGGTCGCCTGTCTCGGCGCCTTGGTCCTGCTGGTCTTGCTCTGTCCGCTGTTGCTGGGCCTGGCCGTGCTGGTCAAGCTCTCCAGCCCCGGTCCGGTGCTGTTCGTGCAGAAGCGCACCGGCTACCGCGGCCGTGTCTTTGGCATGTACAAGTTCCGCACCATGGTCGCCAACGCCGAGGCTCTCAAGGAGTCGTTGCGCCACCTCAACAAGCACGGTGCCGACGCCATCGACTTCAAGATCGACAACGACCCGCGCATTACCCCCATCGGCCGGCTCCTGCGACGCAGCAGCCTCGACGAACTGCCGAACCTGATCAATGTGGTGACCGGCGACATGCGCCTGGTGGGCCCGCGCCCAACCTCGTTCAACGCCTATCGCTACAAGGACAACCATCTTGTGCGCCTGAGCATCTACCCCGGCCTGACCGGCCTGTGGCAGATCTCCGGGCGTAGCAATATCGACTTCGACCAGCGCGTGGAACTGGACCTCAGCTACATCGCCGAGCAGAGCCTGTTGTTGGATTTGAAGATCCTGATGATCACCCCCTTCAAAGTTTTCAGCGGCCACGGAGCGAGTTAAATGGACGGTTCAACAAATATCCTGAGCATCGCAAGCCCGAGCGAGACCAACCTGACCTCGACCGTGCTCGACCCCTCCCTGCGGATTCTGCTTCTGACGTCCGCCAACACCGGCACCGGCACCAGCACCAGTGCCATGGCACTGGCCGCTCAACTGGCGCAGATGAGCAGCGGCCGCGTACTGCTGGTGGACGCCAGCCAGTCACCGCACAACCTCAGCCAGCAACTGGGGCTGCAAAAAGAGCGCGGCTTCAGCGACCTGCTGTTCAACCACCTCACCCCGCCCCTGTTGCAGGACTGCGTGGTGCAAACCTCCAGCCTGCCCTTCGACGTGCTGCCTATCGGTCGCCTGGGGCGCAATGCCGAACGCTTCAATCCCGAACAGTTGCGCCACCTGTTCAGGCATCTGGCGGCGCAGTACCGCTTCGTGGTGATCGATGCCGACGCTGTGTATGCGGCCTCCGACACCCTGGTCATGAGCGCCCAGGTGGACGGCGTGGTGTTGGTGGTACGCGGAGAAGACACCCGCTGGGAAGTGGCCCAGGCCGCCCGCCAGCGCCTGGCCCAGGCCGGCGCGAAAGTGGTCGGCAGCGTGTTCAACCGGCGCAAGTACTACATGCCCAAGTGGCTCTACAACAACCTGTAAGCGTGCAGAAGGATGACGAGATGAACGCCAAGATGCTTGTCCTGCTGTTGCTGCCGCTTGCCGGCTGCTCCAGCACCAGCGATACCCGCTCGATGCCAGTGCAGATCATTACGGCCGCGCCGGCCAATGCCCAGGCCACCGACATGCCCAAGGTCGAACAGACCCTGCGGCCCCAGGATGTGCTCGATGTGATCTTTCACATCGGCATCACCAGTCCCCAGGCTTATCGCGTGCAGCCGGGCGACCAGGTGGCCCTGAGCTTCACGGCCGCCAGCCAGCTCAACGGCTCACAACTGGTGATGCCCGACGGCAGTATCGAACTGCCGGGGGCCAATACGTCGGTGAAAATCGCCGGCATGACCACCGACGAAGCGCGCCTGGCGGTGCAACGGGCCTACGATCAGAAAATGCTGTTCCAGCCCAATCGCAACCAGTTGACGGTGCTGGTGACCAGCCCGCTGTCTAACGAGACGAACCTGCGCAACACCTTGATCCACCCGGCCACCGGCATGAGCCGGGAAATCATCGTGGGCCGGGATGGCTACGCCAGCTTCCCGGAAATCGGCTCGGTACCGTTGCAAGGGATGACCGTCACCCAGTTGGAAACTTTCCTCAACGAGCGCTACGCCCAACTGCCCGGCCACATGACCGTGGACGTGCTGCTCAAGTCCACCGCCGGCAATGAGATCTATGTCCTCGGTGAAGTGGCCCAACCCGGTTCCTACCCGATTCGCCGGCCAATCTCCGTGCTCGAAGCACTGACCCTGGCCCGAGGTACAAACGTCAAGGCGCGGCTCGACTCGGTGGTGATCATGCGTCGCAACGGCAATCAGGTCGAAGCCCGTCACTACGACGTGGAAAAAGCCCTGAGCGGCGACGCCTCGCAGATTGCCTACCTGCAGCCGGAAGACATGCTCTTCGTGCCCAAGACCAAGCTTGCCAGCGCCGGCGAACTCGCCAGGCAACTGGCCGACGTGGTGCTGTTCCAGGGCATGGGGGTCAGCTTCGGCTACCGCCTCGACAACAAAAGCAGCAACAGCAACTGAGCCAGGTGATCGATCATGAGTCCCAAGGAAAACTACCTGCATGAGTTCTTCAGGATCTTCTTCGCCAACAAACAGTGGGTGAAGCGCATCTTCCTGGTCTTCGCCGTGATTGCCCTGGCGCTGCCATTGATGCTCAAACAGAGTTTCGATATCACCGCCCAAGTGATCGTACAGTCGAAAAAACTCTCCCAAGGCGACGCTACCACGTCGTTGAACCAGGAAAACGCCACCTTCGTTCCACCGTCCCTGGCGGACATGGAAACCGAGAGCAATATCCTGCGTTCGCCGGCGCTGATCCGGCAGACCATCAGCACCCTGCGCGACCAGGGCGAGTACAACCCCAGCCCCGGCATCTTCAACAAATGGGTGAGCGAACCGTTCAAACGCTACGTCACCACGCCGTTGCGCGAGTACGTGATCAATCCATTGCGCGATGGCCTGGGGCTGGAGGTCGATCCGGTGCGCGACACCGTGCTCGATTCGCTGACTGACGAAGCCGTCGACAACCTCAAGATCGAGACCCTGCCCGGCTCCAATGTCATTTCCATCGTCTACAGCTTCGGCGACCCACAGCAAGGCACCCGGTTCGTGGCGCAACTGCTGCAGAACTACCTCAGCGGCCGCCAGGAACTGCAATCGATCGAGTTGCCGCAAACCTTCTATGAACAGAAGAAAAGCCAATACCAGAATCGCCTCGACGGTCTGGAAGGCAATCGGCTGGCATTGCTCGAAGGCGTCGGTTCGGCTGATCCCAAGGAGGAAATCACCTTCCGCCTGAACGCCATCAACACTGAAGAGCAGGCCCTGAACCTGTACCAGGATCGCCTGCTGCAAAGCCAGCGCTGGCTCGATTACCTCAAGACCAGCCTGGCGGCGGCGAACAGCTCGAAGTTCAACGACTACACCTTTCCCTTCACCTTCACCACTACCGTGGACAACATCGCCTTCGAAGACCGGGAAATCAAACAGTTGGGTGAACAACTGACCAGCCAGGTCAGCCGCTACATGAATGACCTGGCGATCTTCCAGCCCGGCAGCGAACCGATGCTGCTGGCTCGGGAACAGATCGTGCGCACCCGCCAGCAATTTCTGAAGGTGGTGAACAACCGGATCCAGGAGCGCACTACCGACCTGGCGGTGGTCAGTTCGGTGATCAATCAGAAGGTCGAGCGCATCGCTGCGTTCAAGGGGCGCATCCACCAGTTGCAGGAAGCCCAGAGCAAGTTGCAGCAGATGGACACCGAAATCAACGCCCTGCATGCGGCGTTCTCCACCTACGCTCAACGGTTCGCCGAAGCCAGCACCGCCCGCTCGCTGGACAACGACCTGTCCAACGCCCGCGTGCTCAGCCCGCCCTTCGAACCGACCGCCGCGGCCTTCCCCAAGCCGATGCTGATCATCCCGTTCGGCCTGTTCAGCGGCCTGTTGCTGGCAATTGCCCTGGTCTACGTGCGTGAGTTCTTCGACCATCGCTTCAAGCATCCAGCGCAGATCAGCCAGCAACTGGATGTACCGGTGCTGTTGGTGATCAACGAGCAGTCTCCCGACCAGATCAACCCGCATCGCAACTGGACGCTGCCCAGCCTGGTCCATTGGGTGCGCAATTGAACGCGCCGTTCGGCCCGTCCCACCGCAGCAGCCCCCTGCCGATCATTCATTTGCTCGACAGCGGCGGCTTCTACGGGGCCGAGCGGATGCTGCTCGATCATTGCCTGGCGACCCCGGGACAGCACCAGGTGCTGTTCCTCGCGGCGCCGCCGACCTTGATCGCGCGCTTTCGCCAGGCCGGGGTCGATTGCCATCACTGTGGGAGTTGGGGCGAGCTGTTGCAGCACTTGCGCCAACGGCGCGGCGAACAACCGCTGCTCAACACCCATAACTTCAAGGGGCTGCTGTTCGGCTGGACCGCGGCCACGTTGCTGCGCCTGCCGCTGGTGATCACCCAGCACGGGTTCACGCCGCGCAGCCCGAAGCAGCGTTTCTACACCTGGTTGAGCCTGCAACTGTGCCGCACGGCGTCGGTCAAGCGCGTGGTCTGCGTCGCCGAAAGCATCGCCGTGCTGCACCGCCAGGCCAGCGTGCGGGCGGAGAAAGTCGCGGTGATCCCCAATGGCTTGCCGACACCCACGGCGCCTGTGGCTCATCGCGACGACGGCCAGCGCTGGCGGGTCGGCTACGTCGGCCGCTTGAGCAGCGAGAAAGGCCCGGACCTGTTCCTCGACGCCATGATCCCCCTGTGCCAGCGGCACCCGTCGCTGCACGCGGTGATGCTCGGCGACGGCCCGGAACGCCAGGCCCTGCTCAGACGCATCACCGATGCCGGGCTGCCCACCCGCATCGAACTGCCCGGGTACCAGACCGACATGAACGCCTGGTGGAGTCGCCTCGACGCGTTGGTGATCAGTTCGCGCACCGAAGGCACGCCGATGATTCTGCTCGAGGCCATGCAGGCCGGGGTCCCGGTGGTGGCGTTCGGCGTCGGCGGCATTCCCGATGTCGTACAGGACCGGCACAACGGTTTGCTCGCCGCACCGGCCGACAGCGCCGACCTGGCTCGGCAGATCGAGACGCTGTTCAGCGAACCGCCCCTGGCGCAGATCCTGGCCGATAACGCACGCCGCACCCAACAGGACCGCTACGACTTGCGCACGCTGGCCGAACGCTGGTCGCAGCTCTACATCCGTACGGCACGGGAGGCTCGCCCATGATTGTCCCACTCTCGATCGTCAGCCTGCTGGGGCTGGTTTGCCTGGCCTTGCTGGCCAGCCCGTATCCGTTTCTGGCGCCGGGGGCGGTGCTGGGCCTGGTGGGTGTCGCCGCGCTCTATCGCAAACCCGGCTGGGGCCTGCTGGGCATCGCTGCGCTGGTCCCGTTCGAAGGGTTGTTCAAGGACAACCCGCTCTCGGGCAGCAAATTCTTCGGCCTGGCACTGGTACTGATCCTGATGCTGCAACTGGCCCTGCAGCAGATCCCAGGCACACGCCTGCGCAGCAATATCTGGCGGCCGCTGATCGGCTTCATGATGCTGTATGGCCTGAGCCTGTACCTGTCGGACAGCCCGGAGCTGTCGATGACCCATTTGCGCGAATTGAGCGTGGGGTTGACCCTGTTCGTCATCACCCTGTTGATCGGCCGCGAACTGAACCTCGACTTGTTCTGCCGCGTGATGACGCTGAGTGTCGGCGCCACCTGCCTGCTGGCGATGTTTTCCGCCAAATATCAGGATCAGGGTCGCGCCTCGGGCCTGCTGGAAGACCCGAACGCCTTCGCCCTGCTGATCGCCTTTACCATGCCCCTGGCGTTGCTGCTGGTGGTGCGCGGACCGAACCTGCTGCAACGGTTGTTCTGGATGGGTTGTCTGGCGTTGCTGCTGGGTGGCATGACCAAGACTGAATCGCGTTCGGGGCTGGTGGTGCTCCTGCTCAGCCTGGCGATCGGGCTGTATCACTATCGCGCGCAACTGCCGCGTGTCCGTCCACGGCACCTGGGATTCGCCATGCTCGGGCTGGCGCTGCTGGTGCCGCTGGCAGTCGCCGTAATGCCGGCCGGCTACATCGCACGTATCCAGTCGTTGAGTATCCTCAGCGCCGGCGTCAATGCCTATAAGGACGAATCCCTCGGCCGGCGTGCTTCGTACATCGTGGTGGGCAGCCAGATGATCCGCGAGAACCCGGTGCTCGGCACCGGCCCCGGCACCTTCCCGCTGCACTATGCGCCCACCGGCTACGCCAAGGCGTTC
The DNA here is from genome assembly GCF_007828255.1 of Pseudomonas sp. SJZ078. Taxonomy (NCBI): domain Bacteria; kingdom Pseudomonadati; phylum Pseudomonadota; class Gammaproteobacteria; order Pseudomonadales; family Pseudomonadaceae; genus Pseudomonas; species Pseudomonas sp. SJZ078. Next base: position 66,536 of record NZ_VIUG01000027.1, read on the forward strand.
TCGGCCAATCGCAAGCTGGGGGACCTGTATCGTCGGGCCCATAACACCTACCTGGAGATCTTCAGTGAAATCGGCATTCCGGGCGGGCTGATGTTCGTCGGCATGCTGGGCCTGGGCCTGTACAACCTGCTGCAGGCCCGCCGGCTCTGGCTCGCACGCCGCGACTGGGCGCAGGCGGATCTGCTGACGCACCTGGGCACGAGTTTTCTCTCGCTGATGCTGTTCCTGACGTTCCTCAGCGCGCCGAACCACAAGTTGCTATGGATCATGCTCGCCTTGACCTCCGTGTTGCGCCAGGAGGCCGAACAGGCAACGCCGAAGGAGGCGCGCCCATGAACCGGGTCAGCATCGTGATCCCGATGTACAACGAGGCCCGGCACATCGGCCGTACCTTGCGGGCGGCCCAGGAAGCCGCTCGCCAGGCACAGCTGGAGTGCGAGCTGATCGTGGTGGACAACGGCTCCGATGATCATGGGCCGCACATCGCCAACGAACTGGGCGCGCGGGTGTTGATTGTGCCGGGCGTGCACATCGGTGCCCTGCGCAACCGCGGCGCGGCGGCGGCCCATGGCGACTGGCTGGCGTTCATCGACGCCGACATCGAGATGCCGGCCAACTGGCTCAAGCTGCTGCTGGAACTGGAGGGGCACCAGGGCGATGTACTGGGCCTGGACCTCAACACGCCCCGCCAGGCCCCTTGGTTCGCCGAAGCCTGGCAGCGTCGCAGCCAGCGTCCCGGTGCCCACCGCCTGCACCGGGTACAGTGGCTGCCCAGCGCCAACCTGCTGATGCGTCGGTCGTGGTTCGAACGGGTCGGCGGCTTCGACGAAACCCTGCGCACCGGCGAGGACAAGGACTTTTCCCTGCGCCTGCGCCAGATCGACGCGCAACTGTTGCTGGTCAACGAATGCGTGGCCTTGCATTGGGGCTACGAAGGCAGTTGGCGCGAGTGGATGAGCAAGGAATTGTGGCGCCAGGGCAGTCATTTGCAATTGCTGCGCAGCCACGGTCCGAGCTTGCGCCTGCTGCGTTTCCCGGTGCTGTCCATCGCGGCCTGGGGGCTGGATGTGCTGGCGCTGGTCGCCTCGCTCCAGGGTCAGTTGCGCCTGGCGCTGATGCTGTTGCTGATCACCTCGCTGCCGCCGTTGTTCCTCAGCCTGCGCCAAAGCCGGCGCGACCCGCGCCTGACCTTGCAGCTATGGGCCTTGCACGGGGTGCGCCTGCACCTGACCGGTGCCGCGTTGTTGCTCAACCTTTGTCATTGGAACGTCAGGAGACCTGCCCGTGGCTGAATTCATTTATTGGGGCTGCCTGTTGCTGCCGGTGTATGCCTACCTCGGCTACCCGCTGATGCTGAGCCTGCTGACACCACTGTTTCCGGTCCGGCACTACGGCAAGGCGCTGCCGATGGACATCAGCATCGTCATCGCCGCCCACAACGAAGCACGGCACATCGAAGACAAATTGCGCACCTTGCTCGCCCAGGATTATCCGGCGCGCTCGCTGCAGATCATTCTCGCCAGCGACGGTTCCAGCGACGACACGGTGGCCTGCGCGCGCAAGGTAATCGACCCGCGCATCACCGTGCTCGACCTGCCCCGCCAGGGCAAGGTCGCGGCGCTCAATACCGGCGTGGCCCACAGCAGCGGCGAGATCCTGGTCTTTACCGACGCCGATAACCAATGGAGCCACGACACCCTCGGCCATTTGCTCGCCCCCTTGGGCGATCCGGAGGTCGGCGCCTGTGCCGGACACATGGAAATCCCCGTGCCGGGCCAGGGCCTGAGCCTGGGCGACAGCCTGTACCGGCACTACGAAGGCTGGCTGCGACGGCTGGAAAGCCGTACCGACTGCATGGTTTCAGCCGATGGTGCGCTGCTGGCACTGCGCCGGGAGCTGTTCGAGCCGATCCCGGCCCAGGTCAACGATGATTTCTTCCTCAGCACCTGCGCACCGGCCGCTGGCAAATCCATCGTCTATGTGCCGAAGGCCCGAGTGATCGACCAGGGCGTGGACGAGGCCGACAAGCAGTTTCGCCGGCGCCAGCGGGTCACCGTCGGAGGCCTGCAGAGCCTGGCCCAGCGCCGGGCGCTGCTCAATCCGCTGCGGCATGGTCTGTACGCCATCGGGCTGATCAGCCATAAGCTGATCCGCCGCCTGGCGCCGGTCTTGCTGCTGCCGCTGCTGCTCAGCAACCTCTGGTTGTGGAGCGACCAGGGGTTCTATCGCCTGAGCCTGGCCGCCCAAATACTCGGCTACGCCATGGCGCTGCTTGGCCTGCTGGATATGCACCACCGCTTGCCCCGGCCCTTCCGCCTGGCGGCGTTCGTGCTGGTGACGCTGGCGGGCATGAGCATCGGCCTGTGGCAGTTCCTGCGAGGCCGGCGCTACAGCCAATGGAATCCCGAGCAGAACCGCTGAGGAGGTGACCGATGTCGATCAAACAAGTCTTCAAACTCACCGGCGGCTGGCTGTACCTGAACACGGCCCTGGGCCGCGGCCCGTTGCGGGGTGCCGGCGTGATCCTGATGCTGCATCGCGTACTGAGCAACGACCGCGCCGCCGAACTGCCCCATCGCAACGAATTGTGCGTGGGGCCGGAAGCCTTCGAGCACTTGCTGATCTGGCTGCAACGGTACTTCGAATGCGTGCCCCTGATGACCTTGCTACTGGCCGACCCAGCCACCGTTCCGGACCGTCCCCGGGTCGCCCTGACCTTCGACGACGGTTGGCGCGACAACGCCATGAATGCCTTTCCCCTGCTGCGCCAATATCAGGTACCCGCCAGTATTTTCCTCTCAACCGATTTCATTGGCAGTCGCCAGCACTTCTGGTGGGAAAGCATCGGCGAAACCCTGTGGGGCAGTCACGGCCAAGTGGCGCGGCTGGCGCTGATCGAACACTTGCAACAAGCCGGACGGCCGCTGCCGGTGATGCTCGATGACCTGGACGACGAACGCCGCAGCCTGTCATTGCTGCATTATCTGCAAAGCCTCAAGACCCTCGATCCGCAAACCCTGAGCGACCTCACCGACACCTGTCCCCATGGCGCCCAGCCCCAGGCGTTGGACTGGACCCAGGTGCGCATGCTCGAAGATTCGGGCCTGGTGCGCTTCGGCCCACACGGCGCCAGCCACGCGATTCTCACCAAGCTTGACGATCAACGCCTGCATGAAGAACTGAGTCGCAGCCGGATAGCCCTGGAAAACGCCTGCGCCCAACCGTTGCCGGTGTATTGCTATCCCAATGGCGATCACGACGAGCGCGTCCGCCACCAAGTGGCGGCCCACGGTTTTTCGTTCGCCCTGGGCACCGAGGCCGGGCTCTATCGCAACGACGGCGACCCCTTGAACGTGCCGCGCTTCGGCGTCAGCCAGCGCAATGCCCTTCATCCCGAACTGCTGGCCTGGCGCATACGTCGAGGGACACGTTCATGAGCCGAGCGCATTACATCAAGCACCTGGTGCTGAGCACGGGCACGAGCCTGGCGATGATCGGCCTGCGCCTGCTGCGCAACGTGTTGCTGGCACGCATTCTGGGGCCCAGCGAACGCGGGTTGTTCGCCCTGCTCAGCACCCTGCCGGACCTGATCAGCGCCGCCACCAGCGGTGGCCTGAACTCCGCCGTGGGTTATCAGGCGGCGCAGCAGCGTTCGATGGGGCTGCTGCTCAGCCAGGTGCTGGTGTTCGGTTGCCTGTTGGCCGGGTTGTTGACCCTGTTGGTCGTGGCGCTGGCGCGGGAGTTCGGTACCGACCTGGATATCACCACCCAGTTGGGTCTGCTGGCCTGGCTGCTGTTGCTCGCCGTGCCGTTGAGCGTACTCAAGAGCGGCCTGCTGACGCTGCACAATGCCTCAGGCGGCGTGGGCGGCTTCAACGCCTTGCGCCTGATGGAATCCCTGACACCGCTGCTGTTGTTCCTGGCGTTGTTCTGGATGTGGAAGGACGCAGCCCTGGAAGCGGCGTTGATCAGCTGGCTGACGGGCTTGAGCCTGGTGGTGCTGGCCGGCTGGGTCTGGTTGCGGCGCGATCACGATGTGTCGCTGCAATGGAACCGTGCCAGCCAGGGCGAGCTGCTGCGCTACGGTGCCCGCAGCCATCCGGACCTGCTGTTCCAGCAAGTAATGCTGCGCTCGGACTACCTGTTCATCGGCGCCCTGCTGGGCAGCACCGCCCTGGGTCATTACGCCATGGCCAGCGCCGCCGCCGAGCTGCTGCTGATCGTACCGGAGGCCGTGACCACCCCGCTGATGAAACGCCTGTTGCAACAGGACCGCGACATGCAGCGCCTGACGCCCCTGGCGCTGCGCCTGACCGCCACGGTGATGCTCGGCGCCTGCCTGGCTATGGCGCTGATCGGCGAATGGTTGATCGTGATCTTGTTCGGCGTGGCCTACCAACCGGCTTACCCGGCCTTGCTGGCCTTGCTGCCAGGGCTGTTCGGACTGTGCTACGCGAGCATCCTGCGCCTGGACCTGCTGGGCAAAAACCGGCCCGGCACGGTATCGCTGCTGATGGGCGTGGGGGCGTTGTTGAACCTGGCGCTGAACGTACTGCTGATTCCCCGCTACGGCATCGTCGGCGCCGCTGCCTCGTCCTCCATCGCGTACCTGGGAGTGACCCTGGCGTTGCTGGCGATATATTGCCGTCTCAGCGGCGTGGCGCTGTGGCAGACGTTGATCATCCTGCCCAGCGACCTGTTGCCGATGCGGCAGATGCTGATGGGGAAATCGGCATGAGCTTCGTCGCCCCTCAGTCCGCCATCGCGAGCAGGCTCGCTCCCACAGGGATCTCACCGAACCGTGTGGGAGCGGGCTTGCTCGCGAAAGCGGCGGCGCGGCCTGTACAGATGCTGGATGTGACAACCCTTTCGCGAGCAAGCCCGCTCCCACAGGGGCCTGGTGTCGATCACAGTATCCGCGGCCGGTACAGATCCAGGGTGGGAGCGAGCCTGCTCGCGATGGGGTCGGCGCGGTGCTGGATAATGGCTGCATGCCTTTGGGCCCTGACACTTTCAGCCCAGGGCGCCTCCATGTCCTGGACCGGCATCCGTGATGGCAGCCTGTATCTGCAGACCGACCGGCCGGACAGCGTGACCGTGCGCTGGGTGCCGGCCTGGCAGGCCAATGCCAATTCGGAACACCTCTACCTGCTCGACGGCCAGGGGCGCCTGGTGGGGAAGCGCTTGATCAAGAAAGTCCAGGAGCGTGGCGAACAACAGTGGCCCTTGCTGCCGGGCGCCGCCAGCTATCGCCTGGAAATTCCCGGCTACAGCTTCCGTCGCTACAGCGTCGAACATGATGCGCGTACCCAGGCGCTGTTCGCACCGGCAAAGGTGCATTTCAGCGTCGAAACCCACGACGGCGATGAGTTGTATTTCAAAGTCGCCCCCGGCGAACAGGCCGTGCTGGCAGGCAAGTTCCACGGCGGCGTGCGCAGCCTGCGAGCCCGGCGCGTCGCCGACGGCAAACAGCTTCAGTTGAACCTCAAGCCGTACCCGGCCTATTGGCAGTTCGATCAAATCGCCCTGCCCGTCGCCAATGTCGAGCAAACCTGGCGTCTGCAATTGCAGGGTAACGGCAAGGCGGCATTCTGGCTGGATGGCACGGCGAACCTGTTCGCCCAGGATCCGGCGCATCTGCAACCGCTGCGCCAGGACCCGGGGCAGGCGCGCCTGAAACTCTATGGCGATGTCCTGGGAACAACCCCGAAACTGGGGGCCTACCTGCCCTACGTCGTGCCCCCGCCATCGACCTACCCGGCGATCGAAGCCCTCAAGCCCCAGGCCGCCAGTTATTACAGCCTGGTCGACATCATCGCGGACAGGCCGGACTATGAAAATAAGTTTCGGCGCCTGTACCAGGACCGCTTCGGCATTACCCAGGACGTCACCCTCCTGGCCGGTAGCGCGCGCAAGGCCGACCTGCAGGCCGACCGAGTCAGCAACAACGGTTTGCAAAACTGGCTCAAGGCGACCCAAGCCTTGGGCGGCAAAGGCATCCACTACCTCAGTTTCGCCGATGAGCCGAACCTCAACTACCCGGATTTCGCCAGCTACCAGCAGGTGTTCGAGAGCATGGTCGATCAGGTGCGCGCCACCCCCGCCAATGCCCGTACCGGTGTGCGCATTACCATACCGCCCAGTTCCCGGTTCACCAATGGTCCTTTGGCGGAAAACGCCGTTGATCGGCGTGGGATCGATTGGGCGCGACGCCTGCTGGCCAAGCACGATGACCAGATCGACGCCCTGGCCTGGCATGAATGGATGATCCGCGACCTGCTCGCTACCCGAGTGTACCGCCACAGTGTGCGTCAGGCCGCCCGTCTGGTGGGCCTGGATAATAACGGACGACCGCGCAAGGTCCTGCTGCTGGATCAGACCAACATGTCCAGCGGCTCGAGCCTGAGCCCCTACGACCAGGAAACCCACTACGCCGCCCTGTGGTGGACGTCCGTGGTCATCAACGCCTCGGCCGACGGCTGGCTGGACATGCTCAACTGGTTCATGCTCGCCGACGAACCTGAGTACCCCAAAGGCATGATGCGGCTGCTGGACAACCAGCGCTTCGAACTCAAGCCGGTGGGCCTGGCCCAGCAATTCATCCAACAACATTGGCTCAACCAGGTGCTACGCCTGGATAACGACGCCTTCGAAGTCGACGCGCTGGCCATGGCCACCGACGCGAAGCGCAGCCTGCTGGGCGTGAACAAGAGCACGCGCCCGCAACAGGTCAGCCTGGACGGCGTGCCCTGTCCCCAGGCGCAAGCGGAGCTGGTGTATTTCGGCCCCGACGACCAAAGCCGCAGCGCCCCGTTCAACTGCGAGGCCGGGCAGATCCGTTTTCTCCTGCCAGGAGAAACCGTGTTTGCCCTGGGCTGGACCGCTCCCTCTTTCCCCCCACCCGCCACCCGTCAGGAGGCACCATGAGCGTTCTGCAAGCGTTACGTGATGGCATTCAAAGAAAAGGCCTGCGCGCTGTTCTCAGACAGCTGTTCAGGCGTTACGTGTTTTTCCACACCCGACTGGTGTGGCTGGAGCACGATGTACGGACCCCACTCCCCCCGCATAACCTCAAGCCCTACCCACCGATGCGCCTGGAGTTCATCACGGTCAGCAATGCCGATGCTTTTGCCCGGCACTTCGGCAACCGCGTCGAAACCATGCGCGAGCTGGCGGCCGAAGGCTACACAGGCTTGATGTACCTGGATGCGCAGGGCGACACCGTGGGTTTCGCCTGGGCCAGTACGCGAGACTATTTCGACCGCCATTTCTATCGTTGCAATTTTCCGATCAAACCTGGTGAGTACTTTCAGTTCGGTGGCGAGGCGATCCGTGCATATTGGGGTACCCGTATATCGGCGGACATGCAGCTGGAAATGTGGAAAATCATGGCGGACAGCGGCTGCGACACCATGGTCGACGTCTGCGATCTGCAAAACACTCCGGCCATCAAGATGCACCTGCGCATGGGCTTCCAGGAGCGCGGCAAAATCACCCACGTGTACCGCCTGTTCGGTCGCTGGCGGTTTTTCCGTGACACGTTCTACCGCGGCTCGGCACTGGACGCCTTTCGTAAACCGGCCGCGCCGCTTGCATCGGCTGCGCCGGCCTGAAGTCCATGGCGATCCATCCCCATCGCGAGCACTCGCGATGGGTTCTTTCCCAATCCGCCCCCCCCGCCAGGAGGCACCATGAACGTTCTGCGAAAATTGCTTGATCGAATTCGGACAAGAGGTCTGCGCGCCGTTCTGAATCAGCTGTGCAGACACTATGTGTGTCTACACGAACAACTGGTGTGGATGGAACGCGATCTGGTCAGTCCGATACCGCCCAACCACCTCAGGCCCTATCCGCCGCTGCGCCGGGAAGTCATTACCACCGGTAATGCCGATGCCTTCGCCGCGTACTTTGGCGACCGGGTCGAGACCATGCGCGAACTGGCTGCCGAGGGCCATACCGGGTTCATGTACCTGGACGACAAAGGCGACAACGTCGCTTTCATCTGGGGCACTATACGGGACTATTTCGACCGCCATTTCTTTCGCTGCCGGTTTCCGGTCAAACCGGGTGAGTTCTTCCAGTTCGGCGCCGAGCTGTACCAGGCTTACTGGGGGACCCGGCTATCGGTGGATCTCCAGCTGGATCTGTGGAAAGCCATGGCCGAGCAGGGGTGCGACAAAGTGGTCGACGTCTTCGAGCTGCGCAACATTCCAGCCGTCAAGATGCATCTGCGCATGGACTATCAGGAGCGCGGCCAGATCACCCATATGTATTGTCTGTTCGGCCGTTGGCGGTTCTTCCGTGACACGTTTTACACCGGCTCGATCCTGGACTCCTTTCGTAAACCGGCCAAGCCGGTTCCATCCACTGCGGCGGCCTGACGTCCATGACCATTCGGTTCCAATGGTGTCGCTCCCTGGGCGCGGAGGACTTTCCTGTATCAGCTTATGAACAGCTGCGAACCCAGGTGGCCGACGCAACACCGTTCAACACCCTGGCCTGGCTGCAGGCGGCAGAGTTCGCCCTGTTGCCTGATCAGCAATTGCATGTGTTACTGGGCTGGCAAGACCAGGACTTGTCTCTGTGCCTGCCCCTGGTTTCCGAACGCGAGCGTATCGGCGGATTGCGGTTCCGGGTGTTGCATCACTTGGGTTACCCCTTGGCCGACCGCATCGCCCTGCTGGCGCGCCTGGACGCCGATGGCATGGGCCAGGCGCTGATGCAGATCCGTCAGCAAGTGCCCCATGCGATGTTGCAACTCAATGAAGTGGTTGAGCCGGTCGGCGAGCAAAGCGCCCTTAGCGCCTGGATGGCACTGAGCTCCACCGGGGAGCGGCGGCTCAGTTGCCGGGTTCCGGTGCACTTGATCAGCGACAGCGATCATCAGGAAGTCTCTGGCGACCCACGCTACAAGCTGCGCCGGGCGCGCAAGCGGATCGCCGCGTGCGGTGCCGAAATCCGCCGGGTGACGCCGGACGCCATCAGCATGGGGCAACTGTTGCGGGCGCTTGCCGATGTCGAGGCCGCCAGTTGGAAAGGCGAGGAAGGTGTCGGCATCTTCTCCGACCCCAGGCGTCGGCAATGGATGAACCACGCCTTCACCGCCCTCGCCGCCCAGGGCCTGGTGCGGGTGGTGCTGCTGGAACTGAATGGCGAATGCATCAGCTATCGCCTCGGCCTGCTGGACCAAGGCCGCTTGTACGATTACAACCTGGCGTTCCTGCCGCAGCACGCCGACCTGGGCAGTGGCCGGGTATTGCTCGAAGAGTGGATTCGCTGGGGGCTGGACGAAAACTGGCGATGGATCGATGCGTCACGGGTCAGCCTCAATAATTCCAGCCATCAATTGCACGAACGCATGACCGGACAACTGGAGCACTGGCGTTGGAGTTTTTATTCCTGGCAACCCGATGGCCTGATCCTCGGGTTCGCCTTACGACTCTGGAAAAGTCTTAAACCCTGGCTTCCCAAACCCTCGTCCAAAAAAACCACCGCGACAGAGCCCCCCTCTATCCCCAAGGAACAGGAGGTCGCACATGCCCCGCCACGTGATCATTAACGCTGACGACTTCGGGTTGTGCCTCAGCGAAAACGCGACAATCGTTCGAGCCTTCGAAGCAGGGCTGATCAGTTCTGCCACCATCATGGCCAATATGCCGGGTTTCAAACAGGCGTGTGTAATGGCCCGGCAGCCCCGCCTCGAAGGGCGCATCGGCCTGCATTTCAATCTCAGCCATGGTCAGCCGTTGAGCCAGGCCATAAAGTCGCGCCCCGCGTTATGCGATGAGAATGGCCGGTTCAACTTCAGCCTGTCACGCTATTGCCTGCATCTGGGCGCAAAGGACCGCGCCGCAATACAGGACGAACTACAGGCCCAATGGCAATGCTGCCTGGATCACGGATTGCGCCCAAGCCACCTCGACTCCCATCAGCACGTACATAACATCTGGCCCATCGGAGAGTTGGTGGCGCGCTTCGCTGCGCAGCAACAGGTGCCCATTCGCTTGGCGCGCAACCTCGGAGCAAACCTGAATGTACCCAAGCGCATCTTCAAGACCCTGCTCAACCGCCGTCTGCGTCGTTTATGCGGCGCGACGGCCGACTACGTCTGCGTGCCAGCCGACTTGCTGCATGCCGCAGCACCGGACGATGGTTTGCTGGAAGTGATTGTTCACCCAATGCAACTGAACGGTGACTTCGGCGACGCCTACCTGCCCCCTGGCTGCTCGTTGACCCAGGTGCTGGGTCAGTGCCTGGCGGGGGTGCCGAAGGTGGGGTATGGCAAGACTGAGCGGACGCTTGAGCTGTTGCAGGTCGAGGATGCGTAGTGCGCCCTGTGCCATAGAGGCTTGATCGTTCGTATGCCAGGACAGCGGTCCGAAAAACCCTCCGTTGCTCCAGCGAATCTGTTAAAAGGCAGTTTTGTCTTGCGCGGTGAATAACTCGATGCCTTCCTCTTTACTTCCACGCCGTCGGCGGCGCTGGCTCGCCTATCTGTGCATGGCTGCGATGCTGGTCGGCTTGCCGGTGGGCTGTGCGGTGTTACAGCACAAGGAGCGGGAGCTGGTCTTTCGCATCGAGCCGGGGACGGCGAGCTGGTTCAGCGGCCTTCCGAGCAGCGTGCAGGAGTTCGACCTCAAGCCCAAAAGCTTCAAGGCCGGGGAAAATATCCACGGCTGGTGGTGGCCGGCCGAACGCAAGAACGCGCCGGCGATCCTGTATTTGCATGGGGTGCGCTGGAACCTGACTGGCCAGTTGTTTCGCATCCAGCAGTTGCACGCCCTGGGCTTTTCGGTGCTGGCGATCGATTACCGTGGCTTCGGCAAGAGCCATGGCGACCTGCCGTCCGAGGCCAGCGTCTACGAGGATGCGCGGATCGCCTGGGAGCGGTTTGAAGTGCTGCAACCGGACCCGGCTCTGCGGCTGATCTACGGTCACTCCCTGGGCGGCGCCGTCGCGGTGGACCTCGCCGCCGAACTGGGCCAGAAGGCCGAGAAAGAGGGTAGCGTCGTGCCGGCCCGAGGCCTGGTCATCGAATCCACGTTCACCTCACTGGGCGATGTGGCGACCGCCATGGCGGATACCTCCCTGCCCGTGCGCTGGTTGCTGTCGCAGAAGTTCGACTCCATCGACAAGATTCCCGAAATCAACATGCCGCTGCTGGTGGTGCATGGCGCGGCGGACAACTACGTTGCGCCGCGTTTCAGCGAGCAACTGTTCAAGGCGGCCCATGAGCCGAAGCACCTGCTGCTGGTGCCTGGGGGAACCCACAACAACAGCATGAGCCTGGCCGGCAAGAGCTATCGGCAGGCGCTGGATACCCTGGTGAAAGCCCGGCCAACCCCCATGGCCGGAGGCCCCCAGGCAAGCAAGGTCAAGGCAGGCTGATGACATTGCTGTAACCCTGGCTGTGGAGTTAGCCTGCTGGTTCGATGTTGGATGGGCTGACGTCATCGCGAGCAGGCTCGCTCCCACAGGGTCCGGCGTGTGCCTGGAGGTTTGTGGTCGCTTCAGTGCTTTCCATGGCGCACAAAAAAAAACGGCACCTTTCGGTGCCGTTCATTTACTGCTGAGCGCTTACTTGCGGGCTGCCTCCCACGATTTCAGCAGTTCGGCGTAGCTCACGGTTTCGCCTTTAGGCTTCTCGTTCGCCAGTTTCGGCTTTGGTGCGCCCGGTTGGTCGAACCAGTACTGCGCGTCGCGTTCCGGGTTCATTTTCGGCGCGCACGTGGCCTGGGCCTTGGAGCGTTCCAGACGGGTCATGATCGCGTCCTGATCCTTGGCCAGGCCGTCGAGTGCCTGTTGCGGAGTCTTCTCGCCGCTGGCCGCCTCGGCGATGTGGCTCCACCACAGCTGCGCCAGACGCGGATAGTCCGGCACGTTGGTCCCGGTCGGGGTCCATTGCACGCGGGCCGGGCTGCGGTAGAACTCCACCAGGCCACCGAGCTTCGGCGCCAGGTCGGTCATCGCCTGGGAGTTGATGTCCGATTCGCGAATCGGCGTCAGGCCAACGATGGTTTTCTTCAGCGACACGGTTTTCGACGTCACGAACTGTGCATAAAGCCAAGCCGCAAGTTTCTGCTTCTCAGGCGTGGACTTCATGAAGGTCCAGGAACCCACGTCCTGATACCCCAGCTTCATGCCCTCTTCCCAGTACGGGCCGCGCGGCGACGGTGCCATGCGCCATTTCGGTGTGCCATCGGCGTTGACCACCGGCAGGCCCGGCTTGGTCATGTCCGCGGTGAACGCTGTGTACCAGAAAATCTGCTGGGCGATGTTGCCCTGGGACGGTACCGGACCAGACTCGGAGAAAGTCATGCCCGCCGCTTCCGGTGGCGCGTACTTTTTCAGCCAATCCACGTATTTGGTGGTGGCGAACACGGCCGCAGGGCCGTTGGTATCGCCGCCACGGGTCACGCTGGAACCGACCGGATGGCAGTCCTCGACACGGATGCCCCACTCGTCCACCGGCAAGCCGTTGGGCAGGCCTTTGTCGCCGCCACCGGCCATGGAGAACCAGGCATCGGTGAAGCGCCAGCCCAGGGACGGGTCTTTCTTGCCGTAGTCCATGTGGCCGTAGACGCGCTTGCCGTCGATCTCCTTGACGTCTTCGGAGAAGAACTTGGCGATGTCTTCATAGGCCGACCAGTTCACCGGTACACCCAGCTCGTAGCCGTACTTCTCCTTGAACTTGGCCTTCAGGTCCGGACGTTCGAACCAGTCGGCGCGGAACCAGTAGAGGTTGGCGAATTGCTGGTCGGGCAGTTGATAGAGCTTGCCATCCGGCGCGGTGGTGAACGACGTACCGATGAAGTCCTTGATGTCCAGGGTCGGCGAAGTGAAGTTCTTGCCTTCATTGGCCATCAGGTCAGTGATCGATTCGGTCTTGCCGTAGCGAAAGTGCGTACCGATGAGGTCCGAGTCGTTGACCCAGCCATCATAGATATTCTTGTCCGACTGCATCACCGTCTGCATCTTTTCCACCACGTCGCCTTCTTGCAGCAGGTCGTGGGTCAACTGGATCCCGGTGATTTCGGTGAAGGCCTTGGCCAGTACCTTGGACTCGTATTCGTGGGTGGTGAGGGTTTCCGACACCACGTTGATCTTCATGCCACGAAACGGCTCGGCGGCCTTGATGAACCACTTGAGTTCTTCAAGCTGCTGCTCGGCTGTCAGGGTTGACGGCTTGAATTCACTGCCGATCCATTTTTTAGCGGCGTCCTCATAGGCGTCAGCCCAGGCCACAGCGCTCAACCCGCTGAGTGCCAGTGCGGCTGCCAATGAAACGCTATGTCGCAGCTTATTGTTTTTATTGAACATAGAGACCTCCTGTTTGGGTTTAAGAGCTTGATCGTCGAACCTTCGACGTGGCCTGTACGGCCACTAGCCCCACCGCATCACTGCCAACAGCCACACCAAAGACAACGCGAACGCTATCCAGATGCTCCAGTCGGTGGCGCCGATTACCAGCAGATGCAGGTAGGCGCTACCGAGAAGACCGATAAACAACCGATCGCCACGGGTCGTGGCAATCGGCAGGAAACCACGCCGAGGAATGCTCGGCGAACGCAACTCCCAAGTGGTCATGCCTACCAGGAACAAGGCGATAACCCCAAAAAATACCGCTGTGGGGACGGTCCAGTTCATCCATTCCATCATCGACTCCTCAGACTCGACCCAGGGCAAAGCCCTTGGCCACGTGGTTACGAACGAACCAGATCACCAGCATGCCCGGCAGGATGGTCAACACCCCCGCCGCCGCCAGCACGCCCCAGTCGATACCCGAGGCCGAGACGGTGCGGGTCATGACCGCAGCGATCGGCTTGGCATTCACCGAGGTGAGCGTGCGGGCCAGCAACAGTTCGACCCAGGAAAACATGAAGCAGAAGAACGCCGTCACGCCGATGCCGGAACCGATCAACGGGATGAAGATCTTGGCGAAGAACTTGGGGAAACTGTAGCCGTCAATGTAGGCGGTCTCGTCAATTTCTTTCGGCACCCCGGACATGAAGCCTTCGAGGATCCACACCGCCAACGGCACGTTGAACAGGCAGTGGGCCAGGGCCACGGCGATATGGGTGTCGAACAGCCCGATGGACGAATACAGCTGGAAGAACGGCAACAGGAACACCGCCGGTGGCGCCATGCGGTTGGTCAGCAGCCAGAAGAACAGGTGCTTGTCCCCCAGGAACCGGTAGCGCGAGAAGGCATAAGCCGCCGGCAGCGCCACGCACAGGGAAATCACCGTGTTCAGGCTCACATAGTAGAGCGAATTCAGGTAACCGGTGTACCAGCTCGGGTCGGTGAAGATCACCTTGTAGTTGTGGAAAGTGAAATCCTGCGGCCACAGGGTCAGGCTGCCGAGAATTTCAGTGTTGCTCTTGAACGACATGTTCAGCAGCCAGTAGATGGGCACCAGCAGGAACAGGATGTAGAGCAGCAACGGAATCAGCTTTTTATTGCTCATCGTGCGGGCCTCAACGGTTGGCGTCGGAGTGAGTCATGGCGGTGTAGAACAGCCACGACACCAACAGAATGATCAGGAAGTACACCAGGGAAAACGCTGCCGCCGGGCCCAGGTCGAATTGACCGATGGCCATCTGCGTCAGGGTTTGGCTCAGGAACGTGGTGGCGTTACCCGGGCCGCCGCCGGTAAGCACGAACGGTTCGGTGTAGATCATGAAGCTGTCCATGAAACGCAGCATCACCGCGATCAGCAACACACTCTTCATCTTCGGCAACTGGATGTGCCGGAACACCGCCCAGTTGGACGCCCGATCGATCCGCGCCGCCTGGTAATACACATCCGGGATCGCCCGCAGCCCGGAGTAGCACAGCAGCGCCACCAGCGAAGTCCAGTGCCAGACGTCCATCACCAGCACCGTCACCCAGGCGTCCATGGTGTTGGCCGCATAGTTGTAGTTGATGCCCAGGGCGTTGAGGGTCGAACCGAGCAGGCCGATATCGGCGCGGCCGAAAATCTGCCAGATGGTGCCGACCACGTTCCATGGAATCAGCAGCGGGATCGCCAGGATGATCAACACCAGGGACGACCATTTGCCCTTGGTCGGCATGGTCAGGGCGATGGCAATGCCCAGGGGGATTTCGATCAGCAGCACGCACGCCGAATAGATGAACTGGCGCAGCAGCGAGTCGTGCAGCCGTGGGTCCATCAGCACCTGCTTGTACCAGTCGGCACCGACGAAGTAGCGGCTGGACTGGTCGAAGATGTCCTGCACCGAATAGTTGACCACGGTCATCATCGGGATCACGGCACTGAAAGCCACCAGCAGGAACACCGGCAACACCAGCCACCAGGCCTTGTTGTTCTGCACCTTGTTCATGGCTGCACCTCACTCGACGAATCCAACAAATATTCATCGGCGTACACCATCAGCCATTGGGCCGGGAAGCTGATATACGCCGTGCCTTCCGGCACCGGTTTGTCCTCGGCCAGACGCACCTTCAGCGACGCGCCATCGAGGTTGAGGGTCAGGATCTTGTAGGTGCCCAGGTCTTCGACATGCGTCACTTCTGCGCGCATCGCGTCGTCGTAGGGGCCTTCCCAGACGTGAACGAACTCAGGGCGGATACCGACTTTCAAGGTTTTGCCTTCAGCTTCCGCCACCCGCTTTTGCAGGGTTTCGGACAATGGCAGATGGGTCGAGCCGAAACCGACGCCGCCCGGTTGCGCGGTGACCTCGATCAGGTTCATCCCGGGGCTGCCGATGAAGTAGCCGACAAAGGTGTGGCTCGGGCGCTCGAACAAGTCCCGGGGCGTGCCGAACTGCACGATCTGGCCGCCGTACATCACCGCGATCTTGTCGGCGAAGGTGGAGGCTTCCAACTGGTCGTGGGTGACGTAGACCATGGTGATGTTGAACTGCTCGTGGATCTGCTTGAGCTTGCGCCGCAGCTTCCATTTCAGGTGCGGGTCGATCACCGTCAGCGGTTCGTCGAACAGGATCGCCGACACGTCGTCGCGCACCAGCCCGCGGCCCATGGAGACTTTCTGCTTTTCATCGGCGGTGAGATTGCGGGCCTTCTTGTCCAGCAGGTTCTGCAGGTCGAGGACTTCGGCGATTTCCTGCACCTTGGTGTGGATTCGCGCTTCGGCCATGCCTTGGTTGCGCAGCGGGAACGCCAGGTTATCGAACACCGTCATGGTGTCGTAGACCACCGGGAACTGGAACACCTGGGCGATGTTACGCCGCTCCGGACTCAGGTCGTTGACGACTTTGTCGTCGAACTTCACTTGGCCTTCGGAGGGGCTGAGCAGACCGGAAATGATGTTGAGCAAGGTGGACTTACCGCACCCCGAAGGCCCGAGCAACGCATAGGCGCCGCCCTGCTCCCAGACATGGTTCATCTCGCGGATCGCATAATCTTCGGGGCCCGCCGGAGTGCTGGTGTAGCTGTGGGCGAGGTTCTGCAAATGAATTTCGGCCATCAGGCAACCCTCGCAATACGCTGGCCCGGGGCCTGAACCAACTTGCCCTGAGCATCGAAGACAAACAGTTTGTGGGTGGGGATGTAGATGCGGATCGGCGCATCGACGTCGTACTCATGCACGCCAGGCAAGTGAAGCACCAACAGAAAGTGCTCGTTGCGCACGTGCAGGAAGGTCTCCGAGCCACTGATCTCGGCCACCTCGACGGTCACCGCCAGTTCCAGGTCGTCGTCGTTGCTCGGCACTAGCGAGATGTGGCTGGGGCGCACACCGAAACGGAATTCGCCCTCGCCCACCGGGCGCAGGTCGACGTTCAGCGGGAAGTGCACGAAATTGGCGAAGCTCACTTCATTACCGGCAATACGTCCCGGCATGAGGTTGATGGGCGGCTCGGAGAACAGCTCGGCGGCCAGCACAGTTTGCGGCTGGTGATAGACCGAGGCCGCCTTGCCGCTCTGGATCACCCGGCCTTCATGCAGAATCGTGGTGGTGCCGCCCAGGGCCAACGCTTCGTTGGGCTCGGTGGTGGCATAGACGGCGATGGTGTGGCGAGCCTGGAACAGTTCGCGCATTTCCTGGCGAAGCTCTTCACGCAGCTTGTAGTCCAGGTTCACCAGCGGCTCGTCGAACAGGATCAGCTCGGCATCCTTGACCAGCGCGCGGGCCATGGCAGTACGCTGCTGCTGGCCGCCGGACAGCTCCAGTGGATGGCGCTTCAGGAATTTTTCGATCCGCAGCATCTTCGCGGTTTCCAGCACCTTGCTCTGGATCACCTCGTTGGACACACCGGCCTGGCGCAAGGGCGAGGCGATGTTTTCGAAAACGGTCATGGTCGGGTAATTGATGAACTGCTGATAGACCATCGACACGTTGCGCAACCGCACCGGACGATTGGTCACATCAACGCCATTCATCAGGATGCGACCACTGTCGGGCTTGTCCAGGCCGGCCATCAGGCGCATGAGGCTGGTCTTGCCGGACAATGTGCGGCCCAACAGAACGTTGAAGGATCCGGGTTCGAAATTCAGGTTGGCATCGTCGATCCAGGTCTGGCCCTCGACGGTGCGACAAATGTGCTCAAGCGTTAATGACATGGCTCGGCCTTTTTATTTTTTGGAGTCAAGCGACCGAAGATTAAAAGCGAAAGGCGTGCCAGAAATCTCAACCAGCTGAATTCATTGGATTTTGGCGATCTCCGTAGGAAAAACACGTTCACGGATGAACACAAGTGAACAAACATGACTGAACAACTGAACAATTCGCCGGTTGACAATGAACAATTATGAACAACAATGAATGAACGCTATAGCCGGGCCGGACGCAATCCCTGTGGGAGCGGGCTTGCTCGCGAAAGCGGTGTATCAGTCGACATTTATGTATCTGACCCACCGCTTTCGCGAGCAAGCCCGCTCCCACAGGGGGACGTGACTAAGTCACACCTAGACCTGCCCCAGCACAAGGAGTCTGTGCGAAACTCACCACAACAATAAGAACAGCTTCTGCGAGAGTGCCCAATGGCCGCACCAGCTCCTGCCTTGTCCCACGATGCCATCATCCAGGCCTCCTGGTCCCGCTGCCGTGCCTTTGGCCTGAATCACCAGAGCGCGCCGACCTTCGACCCGTTACCCGCCGAGAGCATTGCCCAGTTGCTCGAAAGCCAGCACTCCCTGGTGCAGACCACCCACCAGGAAGTCCTGCCTTACTATGAGAACATCCTCAGCAATTCCAATTGCCTGATCATGCTGGCCGACAACCAGGGGCAGGTGCTGACCTCCTGGGGCACCCAGCGCTTCATCGAGCCAAAACTGGCCCACGGCTTCAGCGCAGGGGCAAACTGGATGGAGCGTTGCACCGGCACCAACGCCATCGGCACCGCACTGGCCTGCGAGCAGGCGGTGCACATTGAACACGATGAACACTTCCTCAAGGCCAACCGCTTCATGACCGGCTCCGCCGCGCCGATCTTCGATGCCGAGCGCAAGGTGATCGCCGTGCTGGATGTGTCCAGCGACAGCTACTTGCCACCCTCCCACACCCTGGGCATGGTCAAGATGATGAGCCAGACCGTGGAGAACCGGCTGATCCTCAACCTGTTCCGGGGTGAACACTTCCAACTGATCTTCAACACCGGTTTGAACAACCTCGACAGCCAATGGGCCGGCCTGCTGATTTTCGACGAGAGCGGCCAGGTACTCTCCGCCAACCGCCGGGCCGACAACCTGCTGGGTCTGAGCCTGACGCGGGTCAGTATCGAAAGCCTGTTCAAGGTCTCGCTGCTGGAGCTGCTGAACCAGCCCGACGGCCTGCCGTTTTCCCTGCAAGCAGCCGGTCGCAATCGTTTCCAGTGCATGCTCAAGCGCCCCAACCAGATGTCGATCAAGCCACGCCTTTTCACCGAACCGGCGCCCTCGCCCGCCCCCGCTCCCGCCGCCCACGTCATCAGCCTCAATACCCTGCATTTTGGTGACAGCCGCGTGGAAAAAGCCGTGCGCCAGGCCGAACGCTTGCTGGAAAAAGACATTCCGCTGTTGATCCACGGCGAGACCGGCGTCGGCAAGGAAGTGTTCGTCAAGGCCTTGCACCAAGCCAGCTCCCGTTGCAAGCAGCCGTTCATTGCGGTCAACTGCGCGGCCATCCCGGCCGAGCTGGTAGAGTCGGAATTGTTCGGTTATGAAAAAGGCGCCTTCACCGGCGCCAACCAGAAAGGCAGCATCGGCCTGATCCGCAAGGCCGACCGCGGCACATTGTTCCTCGACGAGATCGGCGACATGCCCCTGCCGACCCAGGCCCGTTTGCTGCGGGTGTTGCAGGAGCGTTGCGTGCAACCGGTGGGCAGCGCCGAGCTGTTCCCGGTGGACATCCGCATCATCTCCGCCACCAACCGCTCGCTGCGCGAACAAGTGCAACTGGGCCGTTTCCGCGAAGACCTGTACTACCGCATCGGCGGCCTGACCCTGGAACTGCCGCCGTTGCGCGAACGCAGCGACAAGCAGGCATTGTTCAAACGCCTGTGGGAACATCATCGCGAGCCGACCCAATGGGCCGGCCTGAGCCGCGAGGTGCAGGAGCTGTTCGAGCGTCATCCGTGGCCGGGCAACCTGCGACAAGTCAGCAGCGTGCTGCAAGTGGCTTTGGCGATGGCCGAGGAACAGCCGATCCGCCCGGAACACCTGCCGGACGATTTCTTCGTGGACCTGGAGATGGACCCGGTGGACGCACCGGAGCCGCTGTCAGTGGACTTGAACGATGCCGAAGACCTGAACCGCCAATTGCAGGCGGTCGGCGGCAACATCTCGCACCTGGCCCGTCGGCTCGGAGTCAGCCGCAATACCTTGTACAAACGTCTGCGGCAGCTTGAAAACTAAGGGCGTAGCAGCCTGCCAACAGGCTGCTACGCCGGGTTCAACCGAGTCTCAATCGAACGCACCGTTCAATACTTCGTAGATGATGCCAGTGGCTATCGCTACCAGGATCAGGTCCGTGCCCACCTGCCGCCACTCGTAGCCATCGTAGTGCGGCAAGCGTCCCAACAGGCGCCCGTCCAGCTTCTTGGCAATGCCCGGCGGCATCGGTTTGCCCCGTGCGAGGTTTTTCTGAATGCCCGGCGGCAGCGCCGGGCCGGGGCTCCAATAATCGCGATAACCGCCGATCACACCGAGGATACCGCCCCGGTCGATGCTCGGACCGTTGTGCCAGTCGCCGCCACCGCCGTGAGTGTTGCCCTTGCCACCCTGGCTACCGTAGTTGCCTTGACCACCCTTGTTGCCTTGCCCTCCTTTGCCCTGCCCGTGACCCGGACCCTGGTCGAACTGAGCGTTTCCCTTGCCGTTGCCCGGATCCGCGACGACAATTTCAGGCCCCGCCACCAAGGCGAAGCATGTAACCACTGCAATCAACGAGCGAGATTTGAGCATGATGGTTCTCACTAAAAAAGGGAATGTCCCTGCACATGTGGACGCATAAGATGATATTAGTTCCACATCACGTGCCCCGCCGCTGAGGCAACGCACGTTATTAAGGAGCTCCATGCGCAAGGATTACCTGGCCTGCTTTTCATCTCATTGTTCCTCTCCTGATTGGCCGACCTCGCGTTATCGGCCCACCGCGCAGCACGCCAACTGACTTATTGTTGAGACATGGCTGAAGCATCATGGGTGTGCGAATCCATTCGTCGCCTGCCAGATCTGGCCGACCTTGCTCGGCCACGTCTGGCTCAGGGTTTGCAGCAATCGCCGTAGTAGCCAGGACGACGACATTCTGGCACTGCGGCAACTCAATCACGCTTGGTCAGCTATCGGAGATGTACCGTGTCAACTCTCAATGAAATCGCAGCGAACCACGCGAGAATGGCAAAGGCAAAGGAAGAGGAATCGATACGGCTGAGTGAGTTTCATGCGCAGGTGCTGGGTGGTTTTGAACTGCCGTCTGTTGATGTGACGCAGGAGTCGTCCTTGTTCTTCATGCCTCCTGCTCTGGAGCACACGTTCGTGGAGGGCACTGGCTGCACGATCTGATTCTTCACGCCAACGTTGAAGGGGACCGGAGAAGCACATTCTGGAAACGTGTCGAGGATTTATGCACTGCATAAATCCGTTCATTTCCACTCATCCGATCGACTGCGCGACCTGTCAGCTCTGACAGTAGCCATGAATCAGATCGAGGAATCAAATGGCGCCAGTACCCCCTATGGAGATACAGGCGTGGATACCGACAACAGTCAAACAAAAAACGTAGCCCCCCCCCGAGCGGGTGAGCTTGATCCTGAGTTCAATAACGGTGAGATTTATATTCTTTCCGGAACAGACGCCACCGATGTCGCGATCGGTCCAGGGAACAAGCTGTATATCGTCGGAGGCACCGCCCTCAACGACAGTAGTCAATACATGATTACTGCACTCAATCCTGACGGGACTCTTGATGAGTCCTTCAATAACGGCAGCCCTGTCATAAACTCATTCATACCGGGTTTAACAAGCCTGGCAGAACAGGTTCACGTCTTACCGGATGGAAAAATCCTTGTACTTGGAAAAGTAATAGTACCGCCTAACTATCTTATTAGCCGTTTCGCACTCGCCCGTTACTTGCCAAACGGCACGCTGGATCTTTCATTCGGCGTCAACGGTCACTCGGTTCCGTTTCATGAGGACTTCGACGAAATAAGCCTGAACAGCTACGACTCTGCAGCCGACTCCCCTGAGCCAAAGTATCTTAGGCCTGGGCAAACTTCGTTAGTTGTGCATGGCGGGCGCACCTATATTTCGGGATTTGCTACAAGAGAGGGCAAAGGCTTGACGTTGCTCATGTGTCTGGATGATTCCGGCAATCTCGTACAGGACTTCGGCAACAAGGGAGGGAGCATCATTGAGCATCCCGAGCAGCCTCCCAATCTCCACCATGTGAATGCACGAAGCATGCTGGTCACTGATCGCCATATCTATCTGGGAGGTTATATACAGCTCACCCAAAGGAATTATATGGCGTGGGTCAGAGTGCACTTGAACGGACAGCTCGATTTGAGCTTTGGCGCAGGTGGCTTTGTCTTTGACCTCGGCGCAAATGGCAGTGGAGCTTTCCACTCCATCGCATCAAGAAACAACTTCACACTTGTCGGCGTCGGTATCGGCAGGAACGCCGCCACTCGGTATACAACTCATGGAATGCTGGCAAGTATCGACAAGGAAGGCAAGGCAGATCCGACCTTCAATTATGGTGAGCCCATCTTGAGCGTCATGAACCTTAGCTCTCGATGGCAGGACTGTGCGGTTCAATCAGACGGGCGCATCGTCACCTGTGGCAGTTCCGGGAAAAATACCGAACTCCTGATCGTTGGACGTTATCAACCCGATGGGACGTTCGATACCAGCTTCGGCAAAAACCAGGGCTGGACCGAGTTTCCCATGAAGGACGAACTGTTGCTGTCAGCACTGACTGTACAGCACGACCATGCCATCGTCGTAGTCGGTCGGTTTATTGAGAACCGCCGCATAATTCCTTTCGTGTTGCGATTGAAGGGATAACAGGAAGAAGAAAGTAGCGACTCCATAAGGAATCATAGGTGCCTCACCACTGCAGCTGCCAGTATGCCCGCCGCAATTGCCGGCAACGGTTTTTTCAGAACCAGCATGACAACTGCCGTGGTGAGCAACGCCAGGCGTGCGCCGTCATCCCCCTTGACCGCCATCGGTGCCAGGACCGCCACCAATACCGAACCCGACATGGCGGTGATGAACTGCTGCACCCGATAGTTGATCGGTACGAACGACATCACGAAAACCCCGCCCCAGCGAGTCGCCAATGTCACGATTGCCATGATCAGGATGATGACCAGCGTGCCATACCCCGCCGTTGCGATATTCATTGTTTTTCCTCCATCCACAACGCGCCCAACAGCCCTCCCGCCAAAGCCCCCACGACGACATGACTGTTAGCCGGTAAGTACCAGTAAGCCATCAGCGAAGAGCAGGCCGCGATGGTCCAGATGATGAACATGCGCAGGTTTTTCTTGCCGCCGACCACCATCGCCAACAGGAAACACCCCATCACCATGTCGAGTCCGAAACTGACGGGATTCTGGATGGCGCTGCCAAAATGCAAGCCCAGCCAACTGCCCAGGATCCAGGCGGCCCACAGCGCAATACCGCCCCCGAACAGCAACCCGAACCCCGGTTTGCCAGCGTTGAACGCTTGCATCGCCATCGCCCAGTTGGCGTCCGAGACCACCAGCATCACACCGTAGCGCTTGGCCACCGGCAGCTCCCGCAGCCATGGGTAGAGCGTCGCGCCCATCAACAGATGGCGGGCGTTGATGGCGAACACGGTGATGATCAGTGGCACCACGGGCACCTGTTCGCCCCACAGATCCAGCGCGGCAAATTGTGAAGCGCCGGCAAAAACCAGTGTGCTCATGAGTACGGCCGACGTATCACCCAAGCCCGTTTGCGCTGCAGCCAAACCGAAAGCGACCCCGAATACGATGACGAACAGAGAGATCGGCATCAACTGCCTGAAGCCGTCGTAGATGTATTCGCGCTTCAACTCATGCAGAGGGGGTTCAACGTTTGACACGACAGCGCCTCGTTCAGAATCGGCTTGAAAGAAACAAGTATGCGAGCCGAAGACAACTTCCGAAAAGCACATAATTCGAAGAGGCCCTATTCGATAACCTCATGCCTCAGCGAAGGCTGAACAGTATCGGAAGGCCGCTGAGTACCTCAGGGCATTGACCGGAGATGCGAAGTAGCGAGGAACAAATGAAACGCGGCTCTGGACGAGAAAGGCCCGGCTTGTGCGCCAGGGCCTTCTGCCTGTATAGGGCTACATCACGCCTGCGTGAAGGTACCGACGCCACTACCGGAGAACTCTCCGTCAATAACAGGTGGGGACTGCTCAGGATGGACCAGCACTGCCTGCAAACGGGTCCCTTCGGAGATGTACACCTTGATTGAGCCAGCGCTTATCGATAGCTGCAGTGTCAATTGGACCCCGATGAGGTTCTCGGCATCAGGCACCGTACCCAGCAGATACAGATTGGAGATATTCAGATGGGTACCCGTGCCAGTCGCATGGCCTGCGAATCGGACCCGGATGCCTTGCTGGGGAGCATCTGGGCCAATCATGGCAGACGAAGCCGAGATCTGAATCACTTCGGTGTGGGACCCATTACTGCTGTCGCCACTCTGAAAGTTGAAGTAGCCACAAATGCCTTGCCGGGATCCAAGCCCAGCCAGGGTCTGAGGATGAGCGTTCTGATGAAGCGCTTGCAGCTTTTCGACTTCCACGTCATAAGCTGCTTGGGACTGTTTTTTTAGGGCGTCGGCTTGCTCAGAGGTGATGTCTTGCAGAGACAGATTCATAGCTAAAATCCCTTTTGAGATACCTGGAGACAATCCGCCTCTCTCGGGTCGGCGCCTTCCAGGCGCAATTTCTATGGTGCTACAGAACACTCGACTTGCAGCCGCTCCTTTAAATCATAAACAGGAACCGTACACAACTTTTAGACCCCTCCCCCAGCGCGAGCTGGAACGTAGCGGAGGAGGCCCTGTGTTCTGGTCAAGTTTTTCCGGACACCGATTACGGTGATCAAGCTGCCTGCTGCTCCATGGCTATTGGCGGCAGGTAGTTGTTATGGCTGTGGAG